>JAEUJA010000131.1 GCA_016793195.1 Phycisphaerae bacterium | reverse complement strand
AGTTCCTGCTCGGGCGCGCCGATCTTGTAGACCTCGAAGATGCCTTCCTGTCCGGCGTAGCCGGTGCCCTGGCAGGCGGGGCAGGTCTCGGGGTCTTTCTTCAGGATGACCTGGCCGCCCTTTTTGTAGAGGACCTTGACCTTGTCGGCGGGGAGGCCGAGTTTTTTGAGCATGTCGGGGGCGGGCTGGTACTGGACGCGGCAGTTCGAGCACAGCTTTCGGACCAGTCGGACGGCGACCACGCCGTGGGTCGCTTTGGCGCCGATCTCGGCGTCGCCCACGAGTTTCATCCAGGTCTGGAGGCCGGCGAAGGCGCTGGGGGCCTTGACCGAGACGTAGATGCGCGAGCGTTCCTGGTCGGCCTTGCAGACTTCCTTGGCGGTGTTGGTATCTGGGACCTCGGCGATGGAGACCACGTCGGGGTCGCGGCGGAGGATGGAGCGGGTGAGGGTTGAAAAGTCCGGGCCCTCGGCCATGGGGTCCCAGACGTTCTGGCGGATGCCTTCGAGGGCGTCCTGCGCGTCGAGTTCGATGGTCTGGACGTTGGTGGTGTAGGCGTCGTGGAGCTTGAGGACCGAGTACATCAGGGTCGTGCGCCCGCCGTCGGGCATGCCCGCGAGCACGACGGTGCCCTTGGGGTCGGCGACGATCTCGCGGAGCTCGTTCATCTGCGGCTCGAGCATGCCGAGCTGTTCGGGCTTGCGGCGGACGGCCTCGTCGGGGCTGAAGAGGAGGGTGAGGCGCATGCCGCCCTGCACGCCGACGGAGGCGACGCGCGACTTGAGCTTTCGCTCGCCGCGTTCGATGGCGACGTCGCCCTGGAGGGGCTTGCGTCGCTCGTTGACATCGAGCTTGGCGCCGGACTTCCAGAGGTCGATGATTTTGATGGCGTCGGAGGCGGGCATGGTGGCGCCGGCGGTGCGCACGCCGTCGATGGTCATGACCGAGGCGTAGAGGTTTTCCTTGCCGGCGGGGGCGAGCTCGACCTGGGAGGCGCGGGCGTCCAGGGCGCGCATGAGGAGGGCCTCGGCGGCGAGGCGGACCTGGAACTCGGGGGCCTCGGTGGCGGGGACGGCGAGCAGGGTCTTGTCCGTGGCGCGGATGACCAGTTCGGCCTTGCCGGCTTTCTTGGCGTCGGCCTTGGCCTTGCGGGCGTCGGCCCATTTGGAGAAGTCGAGGGTCAGGTGGAATTGGTCGGGGACGCGTTCGTCCTTGTTGGTGACCTGGGCGAAGACGACGATGTCGGCGACGAGGATGAAGAGGGCGGCGCCGAAGCCGGACCAGAAACCCAGCTCGCCCTCGACGGGCATGAGCACGGCGACCAGGAGGGCCACCAGGCCGGCCGAGAGGTGGACGATGTTCCACATCTCGCGCGGGAGGAAGAAGCGGGCGGCGTGCTTGTCGAGCACGCGCGTGACGATCGAGCCCCAGCCCAGGAAGGGGAGGATTAGGACCACCGGCTTCCAGAAGCTGACGAGGAAGTCCCCCGCCGCGAGGAAGAGCGGCAGACCGAACACCGAGCTTTGCAGTTCAGGCACGAGTCGATACCCCGAGGAGTCTGAAGGCGCGAGCCCGGTCCGGGGCCGCCCCGACCGGGAAGGAGAGGATGCTAGCACAAGCCGTCCGCCAGCGCCCACGCCGATGCTTGCTGTACGTCGTGTCCGGGGCGGGGGCTGCCTCCAAGTGGCAAAGGGCGACCAACAGGTTTCCCAGATTTTCTTTGGGGTCTTGCGATTCTCTGATCGGGCGCGGTCTTTCTTAGCGGGTCGGGCGCGTGAGCCCCGGCGAACTCGGGAAAACCGAGGTCAATCCGTGCAACACGGTCGATCCCCAACACGCCCCTGACCGGGGCGGCGCGATCGCCCCGTCGTGGCGCGGCGTTTCCAGCGGGAAAGGAGCAGCACATGGGCGGCAGTTTGTTGATCGGAGACGGAGGGACGTTCCACGATGTGGCCAGCGTGGCGCACGCCGCGGGGGCGGCGTGCTCGCTCACGCTGGGGCTCATCGAGGCCTCGTACAAGGGAAGCAAGATCGGGCGATTCGTGGCCCGGTGGTTCCCCCGCGTGGTGTCTCCCGCTTCGGGGCGGGTGATGGCGGCGGCGGCGCTCCTGGGGGGCGGTGTGCTTCTGGGGGCCACGGCGCTGAAGACGTTGCCGAGCCTCGGAGGTGCCCCCGGCGCCACGGGTTCGGCGGGCGCGTCGGACACCGGGTCCGTGCCGGTGTGGGCCGAGTTGGGCGCGGTGCTGGTGGTGCCGCCGTTCCTCAACAGCACCGATCGGCGGGCGCCGATCGACGTGGACGTGGCGGTCGGGGATGGGATCGCTTCGCCGACACGGAGCGTGCGGGTGGAGCGCTATGGGCGCGATGCCCAGGACCGCACGATGCAGCTCGTGGGCGAGATCAAGCCCGACGGCGTGGCGCTGATCGACCGCTCGCGCTTCGACCGCTTCCTCGACGAGTTCAAGTTCAGCGAGAGCGGGATGGTGAGCCAGGATTCGGCGATCCGCGTCGGCAAGCAGCTGGGGGCGCGCTACGTCCTGCTCGGCGAGATCAAGAAACTGAGCATCACGGAGCGTCGCGGCGTCGCGCCCGACGGCCAGCCGCTGGCGACCCACGTCGCGGAGATCGAGATCAGCTTCAAGCTCCAGAACGTGGAGACCAGCGAGGTGATCGGCACGGTGAAGGCCACGGGACGAGACACGAAGCTCTCGAGGCTGCCCGACGCGGACATGATCTCGGGCGCGTTCGACGACGCCTTCGAGAAGCTGGCGACCGATGCCAAGCTGTCGGGGTCGCTCAAGAAACTGACGGAGCAGGCGGAGTGATCGGCGGCCCATCGCGCGGCGATGGACCCTTGCATACCTCACACACAATTCACACTCGGAAAGGGCTGGAAATGAAGCTGTCGAAGTGTTTCGGTTGGATGGCGGCGGGGATTCTAGCGGCGGGGTTGGCCTCGGGGCTGGCGGGCTGCTCGATGACGCCGCAGGTGAAGGGCGAGGCGAGCGCGGACAAGAGCTTCGAGGCGTCGCGGGCCACGCCGCTGGGGATCGTGGTGACGGACGAGGGCGGGCGCGTGCCGCAGGGCGGCGCGACGGAGATCGAGACCAGCTGCCTGCAGGCGCTCATGGGCAAGAACTACGAGCTGGTCGAGCGGGCCAAGCTCTCGTCGCTGGTGATCAATGAGCTGCGGTTTCAGCAGAGCGGGATGACCGACGCCGACGCGGTCGAGCTGGGCAAGCTCGCCAATGCGAAGGCGATGATGCTGGTGCAGGTGACGGACCTGCGGAGCGTGCAATCGGGCAACGAGCGCTCGCTCATCACCTTCACGCGCGAGCGGGCCCGGCTGACCATGCGGATCATCGACGTCCAGACCGGGCGGCTCCTGTGGCTTGCTTCGTCCCAGGGCACCAATTCGGCGATCGGCGGCTCGGAGCCGATCGAGCTGGTCAAGAAGATGGTGTCCGAGACGATCGCCAAGCTGCCCGCGCCGGGCGAAGCGACGGCGACGCCCCTGGCGACCGCGTCGAAGTGACCGACGCCGCGACGCGGGCGATGCACCGAACACGAAAAGGCCGGCGCTCCTTCGCGGGGCGCCGGCCTTGTTGTTGATACGGAGAACCAATTCGGCGAGAGTCTTCGATCGGCCGCCCGCTGAAGTGGGTGACTCGGAATGGCGCGGGGCCACCCGGAGAGGGGCTCAGCCGAGGCCCTTGAGGCGCATCATCAGTTCGTCGGCGTTGGGGGTTGCTTCCATCGCGACGCGCATGTGGATGTATTCCTGTTCGACGAGTTCGACGAGGCTCTGGTTGAAATCCTTCATGCCGGTCTGGCGGGCTTCGATGGACTTGAGGTACTCGCGGATTTCGCCCTCGCGTGCTTCGAGGATCTGCTTGCGTACGACGGTGTTGTTGACCAGGATTTCCAGGGCCGGGATGCGGTGGATCTCGGGGCGGAGCGTGGGCAGCAGCTTCTGGTAGACGAAGGCGCGCATCTGATAGGCGAGGATTCGGCGCACCTGCTCGACCTCTTCCTGCTCGAACAGGCCGTAGATTCGGGAGAAGGTCTGGGTGGTGGACGAGGCGTGGATGGTGCCGTAGACCAGGTGGCCGGTCTCG
>JAEUJA010000082.1 GCA_016793195.1 Phycisphaerae bacterium | reverse complement strand
CGCCCAGGCCCACTACGGCGTGAACACCGGCTTCGGCTCCCTCGCCCGCAAACGCATCGACGCCGACGACCTCCGTGAATTGCAGCGGAATCTCATCCGCTCCCACGCCGCCGGGATCGGAACCCCCCTACCAAGTGACGTTGTCCGCGCCATGCTGCTGCTCACCGCCGCGTCGCTGGCACGCGGGCATTCGGGCGTGCGCGCCGAAGTCGTCGAGCGGCTCATCGCCATGCTGAACGCCGGGCTCACGCCGCTTGTGCCGTCGATCGGCTCCGTCGGCGCCTCCGGCGACCTCGCCCCCCTTTCGCACGTCGCGCTCGCCCTCATCGGAGAGGGCGAAGTGATCGCGGACAACCGAATCCAGCCCGCCGGCGCGGCGATGCGGGCACGCGGCATCGAGCCGGTCGTTCTCGAAGCCAAAGAGGGCCTGGCGCTCATCAACGGCACGCACCTCATGGCCGCCCAGGGCGCGCTGGCCTGCCACGACTTCGAGCTCCTCTTCCGCGCGGCGCTCGTCGCCGGCGCGATGTCGATCGACGCCTGCCGCGCCACCGACGCGTTTCTCGATCCGCGCGTGCACGACGCCCGGTGCCAGCCGGGCCAGGCCCATGTCGCGCGGGAACTCACGCGCCTCATGCACGCCAGCGAGATCGTCCGCTCGCATGTCGAGAACGATCCGCGCGTGCAGGACCCCTACTCCCTCCGCTGCATGCCGCCGGTGCTGGGCGGCGCGTGGGACGCGTTCCAGCATGTCAAATCCGTCATCGAGCGCGAGCTGGGCGCCGTCACCGACAACCCGCTCGTCTTCGCCGAGCCCGACGCGATCATCTCCGCCGGCAACTTCCACGGCATGCCCCTGGCGATCCCGCTCGACCTGCTCTCCATCGCGGTCTCGCACGTCGCGGGCATCAGCGAACGACGCACCTATCTCATGCTCGCCGCGACCGACCCCGAGGCACACCTGACGGCGTATCTCTCGCCCAAGCCGGGCCTGCACAGCGGCCTGATGATCGCCCAGTACACCGCCGCCGCCTGTTGCAACGAGATCATCGGACTCGCGACGCCCGCCAGCGTGTCGAACATCCCGACCAGCGCGGGAACGGAAGACTACAACTCGTTCGGCCCGCGTGCCGCCGCCAAAGCTCGCCGCGCGATCGAGCTGGCCGAACATGTCATCGCGATCGAGTTGCTGTGCGCTGCGCAAGGAATCGAGTTGCACCGCCCGCTGAAGGCTGGAGCGCCGGTCGAACACGCGATCGCGCGGATTCGCAAGCAGGTCCCGCCGCTGGCGTTCGATCGCTCCCCCACCGCCGACATCAGCGCGATCGTGGCGATGATCCGCGCGGGCGAGCTGGGCTGATTGGGCGGCACGCCGGTGTTCGCCGTATTCGCACGATTCGCGAGCCGCGCATCGCGATCGCTCGATGCCTGATCGTCGCCTCTTGTGCCGGGCCCGCGGACCCCATACGCTCATCAAGACGACCCACGCCTCCCTTTTCCGCCGGGAGCCCATCATGGCCACCATCCAATCCCCCAAGCGCCCCACGCCCCGCTCGGCCTCGAACCCCCAGCCGTCCGGTCCCCGCGTGGTCCGCGCCCCGCGCGGCTCGACACGCGTCTGCAAAACCTGGCAGGCCGAGGCCGCCATGCGCATGCTCATGAACAACCTCGATCCCGAGGTCGCCGAGCGCCCCGAAGACCTCATCGTCTACGGCGGGCGCGGCCAGGCCGCCCGCTCCTGGGAAGCCTTCGACGCGATCGTCGAAACACTCAAGCGACTCGAGCCCGACGAGACGCTGCTCGTTCAATCCGGCAAGCCCGTCGGCGTGGTGCGCACGCACCCCGACGCGCCGCGCGTGCTCATCGCAAACTCAAACCTTGTTCCCCACTGGGCGACGCAGAAACACTTCGACGACCTGGCCGCCAAGGGCCTCATCATGTTCGGCCAGATGACCGCGGGCTCGTGGATCTACATCGGCACCCAGGGCATCCTGCAGGGCACCTACGAGACCTTCGCCGAATGCGGTCGATCGAAGTTCGCCGGCTCGCTGGCGGGCAAGCTCTGCGTCACCGCGGGCTGCGGCGGCATGGGCGGCGCGCAGCCCCTGGCCATCACGCTCTGCGGCGGGACCTGCCTCATCGCCGACGTCGATTACTCGCGCCTCGACCGACGCCACAAGGACCGCTACCTCGACGAAATCTCGACCAGCATCGACGACGCGCTGGCGCGGGCCCTCGACGCGGCCAAGAAACGCCGCGCCGTCAGCATCGGCGTCCACTGCAACGCCGTCGAGCTCCTCGAAACCATGATCGACCGGAACATCACGCCCGACGTGCTCACCGATCAGACCAGCGCCCACGACCCGCTCAACGGCTACGTCCCCATCGAGTTCTGCTTCGACGAGGCCAACCGCGTCCGCAAGGCCGAACCCGCCCACTACGTCGACATGAGCATGGCGTCGATGGAACGCCACGTCCGCGCCATGGTCACGCTGCAATCGCGCGGCGCAATCACCTTCGACTACGGCAACAACATCCGCCAGCGCGCGCTCGACCACGGGTTCAAGGACGCCTTCGCGTTCCCCGGCTTTGTGCCCGCGTTCATCAGGCCGCAGTTCTGCGAAGGGCGCGGGCCCTTCCGCTGGGCGGCGTTGTCGGGCGATCCGCGCGACATCTACGTCACCGACCACGAGATCCTGAAGCTCTTCCCGAACCACGAGGGCCTGCGCCGCTGGATTCTCTCGTGCCACGCGAACCCCGATGCGCTGCTCAAGGGCGACTTCGACCATTGCTCGCCGCGCTTTGGCTTCCAGGGCCTGCCCGCGCGCATCTGCTGGCTTGGCTACGGCGAGCGCGACAAGGCCGGCTCGCTCTTCAACGAATTGGTCGCCACCGGGCGCGTGCGTGCCCCGATCGTGATCGGGCGCGATCACCTCGACTGCGGGAGCGTCGCCAGCCCCAACCGCGAGACCGAATCCATGCTCGACGGGAGCGACGCCGTCAGCGACTGGGCTCTGCTCAATTTCGGTGTCAACATCGCCAGCGGCGCATCGTGGGTCAGCTTCCACCACGGCGGCGGCGTGGGCATCGGCTTCAGCCAGCACGCCGGACAAGTCGTCGTCGCCGACGGCACACGCGACGCGGCCGCCCGCATCCAGCGCGTCCTCACCAACGACCCCGCCATGGGCGTC
>JAEUJA010000072.1 GCA_016793195.1 Phycisphaerae bacterium | reverse complement strand
CGGTGTTCGCGTTTGACGCGGTCGAAGTACTGGGCCTCGAAGGGGGGGCGGCCGAAGTGGCCGTGGCGGGCGGTGGCGCTGTAGATGGGTTTGCGGAGCTGGAGGGCCTCGATGATCTTGCGGGGCGTGAGGCCGAAGACTTCGCGGACGGCCTTGGCGATCTTGTCTTCGTCGACCTTGGCGGTGCCGAAGCAATCGACGTAGACGCTGGTGGGTTCGGCGACGCCGATGGCGTAGGAGAGCTGGATTTCGCAGCGATCGGCGACGCCGGCGGCGACGATGTTTTTGGCGATGTATCGGGCCATGTAGGCGGCGGAGCGATCGACCTTGGTGGGGTCCTTGCCGCTGAAGGCTCCGCCGCCGTGGCGGCCCATCCCGCCGTAGGTATCGACGATGATTTTTCGGCCGGTGAGTCCGGTGTCGCCGTGGGGCCCGCCGATCTCGAAGCGGCCGGTGGGGTTGACGTGGACGGTGATGCCGGGGTTCCACCATTCTTTCAGTACGGGCTTGATGACGTGGTCGACGATCTCGCGTTTGAGTTGTTCCTGTCGGTCGTTCCAGGAGGCGTCGTGCTGGGTGGAGAGGACGACGGTATCGACGCGTTTGGGCGTGCCGTTTTCGTATTCGATGGTGACCTGGCTCTTGGCGTCGGGGCGGAGGCCGGCGACGCGGTTTTCGCGGCGGACGGTGGACTGCTGCTCGACGAGGCGATGGCTGATCTGGATGGGGAGGGGCATGAGCTCGGCGGTGTCGCGGCAGGCGTAGCCGAACATCATGCCCTGGTCGCCGGCGCCCTCGCGGTCGACGCCCATGGCGATGTCGTTGGACTGCTTGTTGATGGCGACCATGACGCCGGCGCTGTCGGCGTCGAATCGCATGTCGCCGGAGGTGTATCCGATCTCGCGGATGGTCTCGCGGACCAAGTCGGGGATGCTGACGTAGGTGTTGGTGGTGATTTCGCCGGCGACGACGACCAGGCCGGTGCAGACGAGGGTTTCGCAGGCGACGCGGCTGTAGGGATCGTCGACGAGCATGGCGTCGAGGATGGCGTCGGAGATCTGGTCGGCGACCTTGTCGGGGTGGCCCATCGAGACGGACTCGGACGTGAAGAGTTGCGTGCGGGGCATCGGGGACTCCGATTCGGGCTTGGATTCGTGCAAGGGCTGGGCCGGGGACTTTCCCGGCGACGGGCAAGGATATGCGAGAGAGGGGCGGATGGGCTGGTCGGCGTGGGTTGCTCGCGTGATTTCCGGTAGGCTGCGGCGATGCCCGATCAGCCGCACGACCCTGACGCCACGCTCGACTCGCCCGCTTCCGGGAGCGTTGACACGGCCGCGCCAACGGCGGGGGCGATTCTGCGCGAGCAGCCGGGGCAGCGGATCGGGGTGTACAAGCTTTTGCAGCGATTGGGCGAGGGCGGGTTCGGCTCGGTGTTCATGGCCGAGCAGGAGCAGCCGGTGCGGCGGCAGGTGGCGCTAAAGGTCATCAAGCTGGGCATGGACACGCGCCAGGTGGTGGCGCGGTTTGAGCAGGAGCGTCAGGCGCTGGCGATCATGGACCATCCGGGGATCGCGCGGGTGCTTGACGCGGGGGCGACGGAGACGGGCAGGCCGTATTTCGTGATGGAGCTCGTGAAGGGCGAGCCGATCGTGGAGTATTGCGACACGCAGAACCTGTCGATTCCCGAGCGGCTGGAGCTGTTTGCGCAGGTGTGTGCGGCGGTGCAGCACGCGCACACCAAGGGGATCATCCACCGGGACCTGAAGCCCTCGAACATTCTGGTCAGCACGCAGGACGGGAAGCCCGCGGCGAAGATCATCGACTTTGGCATCGCCAAGGCGACGGCGGCGAAGCTGACGGACAAAACGCTGTTCACGGAGCATCGCCAGCTGATCGGCACGCCGGACTACATGAGCCCGGAGCAGGCCGAGGGAAGCCTGGACATTGATACGCGGACGGACGTGTATTCGCTGGGCGTGATTTTGTA
>JAEUJA010000059.1 GCA_016793195.1 Phycisphaerae bacterium | reverse complement strand
GTTGCCGATGCCGTCGAACAATCGCGGCGAGGTCAGGGCCCGCTTGAGGGTACGGTTTTCGGTCCGCAATCGCTCGCGGAACTCGGCGTCGGAGCACGAGAGCACGTCAAGCCCGCGCGCGTTCAGTGCGTCGAGCGACGCTCGGCCCTGCAGCACGTGCAACGCCGCCCGCTTCTTTGTGCTCGCCTCGGTGAGGAGCAGCACACCCTCGCCGAAGTCGATGGCGGCCAGGTCGATCTTGCTCCGTGGGCGCGTGGCGGGCGGTTTCCAGAGCAATCGACCCGCGATCATGAGGTGGATCGCCAGGAAGTACTCGTCCTCCAGTTCGAGGATGAGTCGTTTTCCCAGACGGAGCACGGCGAGGCAGGCGCGTCCCTCGCATGACTCAGGCGGCGGCTCAAAGGTTCGCAGGAGAAATGGGGCGCGGATCGAAAGCCGCTCGATGCGCCGCCCAATCACCCGGGCACGCAGGGCGTCGGCGTAGGCCGTGATGTCCGGGAGTTCGGGCATCGGTCGGGATGGTATCCGGCCCGAAAAATCGTGGCGGATCGTGAAACCCTGCGAAGTTAGTGTGGTATAACTTAGCCACCGGACGCGTGCACGCCGCGGCCGCCGGTGGAGCGTTGGGGGAAGTCATGAATCTCGATCGTTCTTCGTCGTTGTTCCGGCGTTTGGTTCTGTCGGCGGGCGTCGCGGTGGCGATGGCGGGCGGGCTGCTCCTGCCCGGGTGCATCATCGTCGCCGGCGATCACTTTGCGCATGACGATGAGGAATACTCGTCGCGGCGGGCGCGGATGCTTGGCGTGGAGCTGGCGTCGGTCTCGGGCGCGACGGCGACGCAGGCGGGCGTGGACGGTTCGCGGACGAGCGTCATCACGCACGTGGTGTCGAACTCGGCGGCGGAGCGCGCGGGGCTTCAGAAGTACGACATCATCACGCACCTTGATGGGCGGGATTGGGCGACGGTCTCGGCGGTGCGCGAGGCGGTGCGGTCCAAGCGCGAGGGTGAGTCGCTGGCCGTCGGATTTGTGCGCGGCGGGAAGGCGATGGAAGCGACGGCGGTGCTGGGCGCGAAGTAGCGCGATCCGGTGGCCGGCGGTCGACGTGCGGACGTTCTTCGCGCGCGGAAGTCTTGTGCGCCTACTCGAACGAACTCGGGCGTCGGCGCGACGATTCGGTTCAAGGACTTGCCCTTCGTCGGCGTGGGAGCCGCCCGCGCATGACCGAGCATTTGTTTCAGGCGCGCGCGGTCGATTTCATGCGCCGGTGGAGTTGCCACATCTGGACCGCCGACCAGGCGTAGGCGGCGGCGGCCAGGGCCAGCGGGATGTCGAATCGCCCGAGCATCGCGTAGAGCAGGACGCCCAGGCCCTGGAAGATTTTGCCGCGGATGCCGACGAGGGTTGCGTGGATGGCGACGTATTGGGGGACTTTGTCGGGGGAGGGGGCGAGGGAGACGGGTCCGAGCATCCATCCGACGGAGGCGCCGGCGTGGGCCATGCCGTAGAGCACGCTGCTGATGAGGAGGTCGCGGTCGTTTCCGGCGAGCATGTAGCCGACGGGGTAGATGGTGAGGAGGGCGAAGGAGAGCCCGGTGCTTCGCACGGCGCCGAGGCGGTCCATGAGGAGTCCGGCGGGGTAGAGCATGACGACGATGGCTGCGAGGTAGGCGACGTGGGTTGATTCGGCGACCTTGTCGTAGGGGAGATTGAGTTTGTCGGTGACGAGGAGGGGGAGGAGGGCGTAGCAGATCATCCAGCCGATGCCGTAGGTCATGTAGGCGGCTTCGTAGCGGGCGAAGACGGGGTCGGCCTTGAGGATTTGGCCCATGTGTGCGATGGGCTCGATGAGGCGTTTGAGGCGGCCGCGATCGTCGGCGCCCTTGAGGACGCGATCACCGGAGTGCCCGGAGAGGTGGGAGACCCAGATGAAGATGAGCACGCCGCCGAGTTGGAGGCCCGCGATGAGGGGGAGATAGAGGCGGAAGGCCTGGGGATCGCGGTTGAGCCATTCGCCGATGGCGTAGCCCATGAGGGCGCTGACGACCATGGAGCCGCCCCAGAGGATGCTGTACATGCGGCCGCGGACGCGCTCGGGGTAGAGGGAGCGGAGGAGTCCGCCGGCGGCGGGGTGGAAGCCGGCGCCGCCGACGCTGGCGATGAGGTGTGGGACGAGGAGTTGCCAATAGGAGTGGGCGAAGGCGACGAGGGCCATGGGGAGGCATCCGATCGCCCAGTAGATGAGCAGGTAGCGAGCGAGCGACCGGCGCGAGAAGTAGTCGTTCCAAAAGATCGACAGGCTGAAGAGGATCGTCGGGGCGGCGGTGACGATGAGGGTTTCGAGCTTGTTGGCATGGAACTCACGGCGCGCCAGGACGGGGAGCATGAACATGACGGCCATCGCGGTGGACTGGATGAGTCCGACGCCGAGGAGGTGCAGGGCGGCCAGGGGGAGCGAGACTTTGGCGTCGCCGGGGAAGGTGGTCGGGGTTGATGTCGAATGAGTCTTCAATGACTTCTCACGCGGTGCGGAGCCGGATCATGCCGCGGCAATCGGGGACCACCGGGCAGGTCATTAGAACTTTCTCACCATGAGGACGCCGGCGATAACCAGGAGGATGCCGGCGACGCGTCCTGGGGTGACGGCGCGGCCTTCGAGTCCCATGTGCCCGAAGTGGTCGATGACGAGCGAGGCGACGAGTTGGCCGGCGACCATGGCGGTCAGGTAGCTGGCGGAGCCCATCTTGGGGACGAGGATGAGCGCGAGGGTGACGAAGAACGCGCCGCAGAGTCCTCCCAGCCACATCCACCACGGGCCGTCGGCGAGCTTCGCGGCGTCGGGCAATCCTGGTCGGAAGATGAGCACGACGATGGTCATGGCGACCAGGCCGACGGCGAAGTTGATGAACCCGCCCCAGGCGCTGGCGCCGGCGTGCGCGGCGAACTTGGCGTTGACGCCGGGCTGGTATGCCGTCACGACGCCGGCGAGCATGGCGAGCGCGAGGCAGGACATCTCGAGGGCGATCGATCCCTTGGGCATGGGCGGAGGGTAGGAGAAGCGCACGCACCGGCGGACAGTCGCGGCCGACGGGATTGTCCAGTTTGAGGCGCGTGCGGCCACGCTCACACGCCTCGATGCTCAACACTGCCGGGCGGGGCTGCTTGGCCCGCGGGGCGCATCGCGCGTGGTTTCTGTATCCTCTGCCCGACCCCGGAGCACGCCATGGCCCACGAAGTCGAATCGAAGCACAACCTCTTTGTCGTCATCGGCGCTTCGTCCGCCGGCACGCTGATCGAGTGGTACGACTTCTACATCTTCGGCTCGCTCGCGACGATCATCGCGACGCAGTTCTTTCCGAAGGACAACCCGACGGCGGCGTTTCTGTCGACGCTGGCGACGTTCGCGGCGGGGTTTGTGGTTCGGCCGTTCGGGGCGATCTTCTTCGGTCGCCTGGGCGACATCATCGGGCGCAAGTACACGTTCCTGGTCACGCTGCTGCTCATGGGCGGCTCGACGTTTGCGATCGGTCTGGTGCCGGATTACGACACGATCGGCGTGTTTGCGCCGATCATCGTGCTCGTGCTCCGACTGCTCCAGGGCTTGGCGCTGGGCGGGGAATACGGCGGGGCGGCGACCTATGTCGCGGAGCACGCGCCCGACGCGCGGCGCGGCTACTACACGAGCTGGATCCAGACGACGGCGACGCTCGGGCTCTTTGTGTCGCTCGGGGTGATTCTGGGCTGTCGCCTCAGCATGGGAGAGGAGAAGTTTGCTTCGTGGGGCTGGCGCGTGCCGTTCATCCTGTCGATCGTGCTGGTGCTGTTGAGTTATGTGCTTCGGATGAAGCTGCGCGAGTCGCCGCTGTTTCAGAAGATGAAGGCGGCGGGGAAGGGATCGAAGAACCCGCTGGGCGAGTCGTTCGGCAACTGGGCGAATCTGAAGCTGGTGTTGCTGGCGCTCTTTGGCGCGACGGCCGGGCA
Organism: Phycisphaerae bacterium; assembly: GCA_016793195.1. Lineage (GTDB taxonomy): Bacteria > Planctomycetota > Phycisphaerae > Phycisphaerales > UBA1924 > JABWBC01. Next base: position 2,752 of record JAEUJA010000059.1, on the reverse strand, counting down.
GGGCGTGGTGTGGTATACCGGGCAGTTCTACGCGCTCACGTTCCTGCAGAAATCGCTGAGCGTCGACATGGTCGCGGCGAACACGATCATCGCCGGCGCGCTGGTGGTTGCCACGCCGTTTTTCATCGTGTTCGGCGGGTTGTCCGATCGCATCGGACGCAAGCCGATCATGATGATCGGGTGTTTGCTGGCGATCCTCACGTACCTGCCGATCTATCACGCGATGGCAAAGGCCGTCGATCTCTCCACGAAGACCGAGGTTGTCGCCTCCGCCGCCGAGCCCGCCCCGGGGCTCACGTCCAGCACCACCACCACCGACGACGCCAGGGACCAGAAGACCGTCATCAACAAGTCAACCAAAGCCTATACCGACGGCACGCGGGCCCTCACCACCACCACAACCATCAGCAAGCTCGACGGCACGGACGCCAAGGCCACCAGCGCCACCACCATCAAGCCGGGGCGGTCGTCGAGTCTCATGCTCGGGCTGCTCGTGTTCGTGCAGGTGCTGTACGTCACGATGGTGTACGGCCCGATCGCCGCGTTTCTGGTTGAGCTGTTCCCGACGCGCATCCGGTACACGTCGATGTCGCTCCCTTACCACATCGGCAACGGCGTCTTCGGCGGGCTCGTCCCCTTCATCGCGACCTGGCTCGCATCGTCCGCACTCGCCAAGCAAGGCGGCGTGCTCGCCGACCTCGTCGGCGGGCCGATGTTCGTCGGCCTGCTCTACCCCATGACCATCGCCGCCATGACCCTCGCCGTCGGCACGATCCTCGTCCGCGAGACCAAGAACAGGGGGATTGAGGAGTGAGGGAAGGAGGGTGGTTCGCTCGAACAGGCTATGCACCTCACAGCATTACCTGATTCAGGAACTCCAACTCCCGGCCCATGTTCGCTCGCGCCGCCGCCTCGAACCGATCTCGAACAACATCCGTCGTGAAGACTCTCGGCCTCGCCAGCATGTTCTTCAAGAAATTCGATCGCCCGACCCGGAATGCCCCGTCATCCACAAACTGGTACTCCGACCGAATCTGAGAGCGGTAAGCGTCATACCGCTCCGGAGCCGAGCCGAGGATGGACAGATCAATATCGACGATGAGCGATTCGTCCATTGATGCGGGCGGCTCGCGGTGTCTTGTCGCCAAGACGAGTTTCCGCACCGACGTCTGGCTCTCAAGCGGCGCACCGATTTCCCTCAGCATCACCATAGCGACGTCCGCGCTCCGCTCCTCGTTGTCAGTGGCGGCGGCGTCGTAGATGCAATCGTGCAGCCACAGGGCGACCTCCACACAATCGGCGTTGTGGGCACCGGGCCTCACAAGATCGAACAGATCGAGGCATTCCGCGATATGCGTCAGCGAGTGATACTCACGCGCTGGATGGTTGTAGAGCGCCTCAAGAATGAGCCACAGCGCCCTCGCGTCGCCACGATCTCCCAATCTCTCAAGGAGTCTCGTCCACCTCGTCACCATGGAGTCGGACAAGGTCGTCATACACAACCTCCGGCACGTATTTCTTTACCACTCCCTGCCACCCCGCTGGACCGATGACGCTTCGAACAAGGCTAGAACTGACCTCCGAGATCTCCCGCGGCGGCATCAGAAAAACAGTGTCAATCGCGGGCTGCATGTCCGCATTGACGTGCCGCATGGTCTGCTCGAACGCAAAGTCTGCTTGGTTTCGGATGCCCCGCAGCATGTGCGTCGCGCCGATCTGGCGGGCGTAGTCCACCAAGAACATGTTGCCGAAGCTGTCGACACGAACACGCGGCAATCGATCCACGATCGACCTGAGCCAGTCCTCTCGCTGCCGAACGGCGTAGATCGGCTTCTTCGCCGCGTTCACGCCGATCGCGACGACCAGCTCGTCGAACAGCGCCGCACCATGCTCGATCATCCATGCATGACCGAGCGTCGGCGGATCGAAGCTGCCCGCATATACGCCGATCGACGCCATCTCCTAAAACTCCGCCTGCTTGGGCGCGCGCGGGAACGGGATCACGTCGCGAATATTCTGCATCCCCGTCAGGAACATCATGGCGCGCTCGAAGCCAAGTCCAAACCCAGCGTGCGGCACGGTGCCGTACCGCCGCAAATCGCGGTACCACCAGTATTCCTTGGCCGGCAGCTTCATCTCCTCGATGCGACGGTCCAGCACGTCCAGCCGCTCCTCGCGCTGGCTCCCGCCGATGATCTCGCCGATCGCCGGCACCAGAACATCCATCGCGGCCACCGTGTCGCCGGGGGCGCCGTCCGTCCCCGGATCATTCAGGCGCATGTAGAACGCCTTGATGTTCTTGGGATAGTTCATCAGGATCACCGGCTGCTTGAAGTGCTCCTCGGTCAGGAAGCGTTCGTGCTCGCTCTGCAGGTCCGTGCCCCACTTCACCGGATACTCAAACTTCTTGCCCTTCTTGATCGCGTCCTCGAGGACTTTGATCGCCTCGGTATACGGCAAGCGCCTGAACGGCGTCTCCAGGACGTGCTGCAACCGCTTGAGCAGGCCCGGCTCGATCCGCTCGTCGAAGAACTTCATGTCGTCGGGGCGTTCATCAAGCACAGTCTTCGTCAGGTACTTGATGAAGTCCTCGGCCAGTTCAGAATCGACTTGCAGGTTCGCGAACGCGATCTCCGGCTCGACCATCCAGAACTCGGCGAGGTGGCGGCTGGTGTTGCTGTTCTCGGCGCGAAAGGTGGGGCCGAAGGTGTAGACGCGAGAGAGAGCGCAGCAATAGGTCTCGACGTTGAGC
>JAEUJA010000058.1 GCA_016793195.1 Phycisphaerae bacterium | reverse complement strand
CGATCATCCTGCCCGGGCCACCATCACCGACACCGCGCCCCGTCCGCCACCCTCGCGCGACCGATCCGCCGGAGAGGTTCCGGTCGGCCCCGATGCGCGGGGCCGAAACGATAACCCACGCCGCACGCGGCGTCGATCCGGTGGCGTTCTTCCTTGAGCGCAACGCGCGCCGCGCGCCCGAGGCCCCCGCCTCAAGCCCGCGTCACGCCCCCGCCCAGGAAGCATGCCCATGTCGCGTCCCGCGGTCTTCGATCACCCTGATCAAAGCCCGCGTGCGACGTTCCGGCGGCCCTGAGGCTCTCGTGAACCAATGGCAAAGCCAATGGCGCACCAGAGCCCCGCACTCCGCAAGGGCTCGCCCGGAAGGTACAACGTACACGAGCGCACGCCGTTCCTCAAGGCGACCCTGCACAGTTCAGGTCTTGGTTTGCACGCCGTCGCGCTCCGCACCGCCCGAGCCTTCGCTCTGGTCGTGATGCGTTCGGGTGTTGGCCTTGCCAGGCCCCCCACCCCCAAGCCCCGCGCACTCCGGGCTGACATGGTGGTACGCGGGAGGGTTGGTTGGAGTTCCCGGGCGGCGTCGAGGTTGGCTCAGAGAATCCGTTTCGAGCGCGGATAGCTTCCCAGGACGGCCAGGTGCTCGCAGTGGGTGGCGGCTTCCTTGATGGCGGCGGCCAGGACTGGGTCGTCGCGGTGCCCGAGGGCGTCGATGAAGAATGTGTAGTGCCAGTTGGTGCGACCGCTGGGGCGCTTGTCGATGTGGGAGAGGTTGACACCGGCGTGGTGGAAGACCGAGAGGACGCTGACGAGGGCGCCGGGTTTGTCGGCGGTGGTGAACATGATGGAGGTCTTGTCGTCGCCGCTGCGCTGGGCGGCGTGTCGGGAGATGACGAAGAAGCGGGTGATATTGCTGGGGTTGTCCTCGATTTTGGCGAAGAGGACGTTCAGGCCGTAGATCTCGCCGGCGAGCTGGGAGCCGATGGCGGCCGAGCCCGGAGTGGCGCCGATCTTGAGGGCGGTGGCGCATTCCTCGGCGGCGGTCTGGGCGGCGCGGCTGGAGCTGGCGCCGGGGATGAGTTCGGCCTGTGGGTACTGGGTCGCCAGCCAGACGCGGCACTGGCTGAAGACCTCGGGCTTGCTGTGGATTCTCCTGACATCTTTCGGGGCGCAGTTGGCCAGGAGCGAGTGGTGGACGGCGATCTGGACCTCGGCGCAGATGTGGACGTTGGTGCGATCATCGAGGAAGGCGTCGAGGGTTTCGACGATCCCGCCGCCGGTGGAGTTTTCGATGGGGACCAGGCCGTATTGGACGTGCCCGCGCTGGACCTCGGTGAAGACGCCGGCGATCTCGCGGAGGTCCTCGAACTCGACGCTGGAGCCGAAGTGTTTGACGGCGGCCATGTGCGAGTAGCTTCCGGCGGGCCCGAGGTAGCCGATGCGGAGCGGTTGCTGCAACTGGAAGCTGCCGGACATTAATTCACGATACACGCCTTCGAGGGTGCGCTCGGGGAGCGGGCCGTCGCTGTAGCCGATGACGCGCTCGATGACCTCGGCCTCTCGGTGGGGCGTGTAGATGGGGAGGCCGGCGCGGCGCTTGACCTTGCCGACCTCGACGACCAGCTCGGCGCGCTCGTTGAGGAGCTTGACGAGTTTCTTGTCAAGGCCGCTGATGCCGACGCGGAGTTTGCCCAGTGCTTCCTGGGCCTTGGGCTGGCTCAGGGTCGGGCGCTTGTCGAGGATCGGATCGGCCTTCTTGGGCTTACCCTGCGCGGGCTTTGAGGAGGTCGCCTTGCCCGATTTCTTCTTGCCGCCCTTGCCCGCCATCGCGTGCTCCCGTCGTCTCCGGCTCGGTATCTGTTCGTTTTGCCGGTCTTTGTTTGGCTTTCCGTCTGTATCGATTGTGAGATCATTGACGGATCGTCCGTCAACCTCTCGGACTTTCCGAAATCGGGGGTGAGACGATCCGAAAACTACATTGGGTGATTGTCGCGCCCGCGGTAGGTTTCGGGCGGGCGATTGTTGAACGCCCGGGCAGCCGGGAAGGGGAGTCCTGTGAATCCAAGCACCGCCCATCCGCCCGTCTGGCTCCAGGATGCCGCGCAGAATGCGGCGTCGACCCCGATCGCGGGGTGGGCGCTGGCGTTGGTGGGAGTGCTGGTGGGATTGTCGTTGTGGGCGGTCGGTGGAAAAGTCTGCCGCGCGATGATCGGGACGGCGGGTCTGGCGCTGGGCGGGTTTGCGGGCGCGAACGTGGGCCCCGAGATCGGGGCGTTGCATTCCATCCCGATTCCGCCGGTGCTGAGCGGCATGGTTGGTGGCGGCGCGGTGGGGCTGATGCTTGGGCTGGCCGCGTTCCGCTTTGTCGTGGGCGCGGCGGGGGCGGCGGCGCTGGCAGGCGTGGGCGCGTTGGCGGTGGCGGCGTCGCTGGCCGGTCAGCCCGGCGCGCTGGGCGAACCGCTGGGCACGATCGACCCGGTCCGCACGCACGTCGATTCGATCGTGGGCGAGTATCAGCGGGCCCTGAACAGTTCGGCGTATTCGGCGAATGACCCGCGGATCAACACGTCGATGGGGAGCGCGCCGGCGGGCTCGATCCTGGCGCTGGCGACGTCGCGTGATTGGCGGGCCGTGGGCGACTCGATGTCGAAGGACCTGGAGGCGCGCTGGGCGTCGATGCCGATGCGCAGCCGTTCGGGGATCGCGGGCGGGGCGTTCTCGGCGGGCGTGCTGGGATTGCTCCTGGGGTTCCTGGCACCCAAGCGTTCGGCGGCGCTCATCACGGCGATCCTGGGCTCTGGGCTGGTGCTGGTGAGCGGCGGGTCGCTCGTGAGTATTTTCAGCGCCGACCTTCCCGCGAGCGTAACGAGCGTGCTGCACGCCGAGCCGCGGCATTGGCTGGTTGCGTGGGGCGCGTTGTCGCTCCTTGGTGTTGGGGCGCAGTGGCACACGCTGAAGCGTCCGGCGGCGGACAAGGGCGCGCCGCGCGCGGTGCAGGCCCAGCCGGCGACGGCGTGAATGAGGCCAGAAGCTCGCGCCCCTAGAACGGATTCGCCTCGGGTCGAGCGTCGGTTGCCACACCGCGGCAATGGGCAATAGGGAATGGGCAATGGGAAAACACTACAGGTAAACCGAACCCGCTCCAGGCGTTCAATCGAGTGCCGCTCTGCGGCGCTTCACAAGTGGTCCTACGCCGGCGTCAGTTCCACCGCCACGACCTTGTAGTCCGGGCACTTGCTCGTGGGGTCGCAGTTGGGCCCCACCACCAGGTTGCAGCCGGTCTCGGGGAAGTGGAACGTGAGGAAGCTCGTGCCCGGCATGACGCGGCGCGAGATGCGGGCCGGCGCCACGGTCTGTCCCCAGCGACTCTTGACGCGCACGCGCGATCCGTCGGCGATGCCGAGCCTGGCGGCGTCCTCGGCGTGGAGCTCCAGCACGTCGCGATCGACGAGGCGGGCGCTGGGGGTTCGGCGCGTCATGGTGCCGACGTTGTAGTGATCGAGCACGCGACCGGTGATGAGCACCAGCGGGAACTCGCGCGAGAGCTTGTCCATGGGCGGGCTGTAGTCCACGCTCATGAAGAGACCCTTGCCGCGGACGAAGGTGTCGGTGTGGAGCGTGCGCGTGCCGGGGTGGTCGGGCGAGGGGCAGGGCCATTGGAGCCCGTCGCCGGCGAGGCGGTCGTACGACACGCCGCCGAAGAGGTGCGGGACGACCTTCGCAAGCTCATCCATCACGTCGCCGGGCGAGTCATACTTCCAGCGCGAGCCCAGTCCCTTCATGGCGACGCCGACGTCGCGGATCACTTCCCAATCGGGGCGCGCGATCCCCGGCGGCGGGACGGCGGGGCGGACATGCTGGATGCGACGCTCGCCGTTGGTGAAGGTGCCCTCCTGCTCGAGCACACTGGCGGCGGGGAAGACCACATGAGCCATCTCCGCGGTCTCGGTCATGAAGAGTTCCTGCACGATGAGCAGGTCGACGCTCGAGAGCGCCTTCTTCACATGGTCGGTGTGGGGGTCGCTCTGGACGACGTCCTCGCCCTGGATCCACAGGGCCCGGAGCTTGCCCTCGATCGCGGAGGCGTACATCTCGGGGATGGTTTTGCCGGCGTCGACGGGCGGCGCTTTGCCCCAGATCGATTCGAGGCGGGATCGCACCGCGGGGTCACCGAGCTTCATGTAGCCCGTGAGGGAGTAGGGCTGGGAGCCCATGTCGGCGTTGCCCTGCACGTTGTTCTGCCCGCGGAGCGGGAGCATCCCCGAGCCGTGCTTTCCGATCGCGCCGGTGAGCAGGCCCAGGTTGCTGTAAGCCATGACGCTCCCGACGCCCTGGGTCTGTTCCGAGAGCCCGAGCCCGCTGGCGAAGATGCCCGGGCCGCGCTGCGCGATGACGCGGGCGGCCTTGCGGATTTGCTCGGCCGGCACGCGGGTGAGGCGCGAGAGATCGTCCAGCGACTGGGCCGCCAGGAACGATTTGAACTCCTCGAAGCCCTCGCAGCGCGCGGCGACGTAGGCCTTGTCGTAGAGGTTCTCTTCGATGAGCACCTTGGCCAGCGCGTTGAAGAGCGGGACGTTGGTGCCCGGCCACAGTTGCAGGTGGACCGCGGCGAATTCGGCCATCTCGATGTCGCGGGGGTCGATGACGACGAGGGCCGCCCCGCGCAGCACGGCCTGCTTGATGCGCGCGCCGATGACGGGGTGGGCCTCGGTGGGGTTGGAGCCCGAGAGGACGATGAGCCCGGTCTGGTCGAGGTCGATGTAGGACGCGGTGGCGGCGCCGGTGCCGGTGGTCATGCCCAGGGCCACGGCGGTGGAGGAATGGCAGACGCGGGCGCAGCAGTCGGTGTTGTTGGTCCCGATGATGGTTCGGAAGAGTTTCTGGAGGAGGTAGGCGGCCTCGTTGGTGGAGCGGGCCGAGGTCATGGTGCCCAGGGCGTCGGGCCCGAAGGCGTCGCGGATCTCGACGAGGCGCTTGGCCGTGAAATTGATCGCCTCGTCCCACGACGCGGGGCGGAGCGTGCCCGAGGCGTCGCGGAGGAGGGGCGTGGTGAGGCGATCGGAGGATCGCTGGTAGCCGTGGGCGTATCGGCCCTTGACACACAGGTGCCCGTGGTTGACGGCGGCGTCTTCCACGCCGTTGATGCGGAGCACCACGCCGTCCTTGGCCTCGACGTGCACGCGGCAGCCGACGCCGCAGTAGCCGCACACGGAATCGGCGGCGTGGTCGGGGTGGACGTGCGCGCGTGCGTCGGCGCCCGCGGCGTGGAGGGGCGCGCGCGAGGGCGCGAGTTCGATGCGATCGCGGTCGGTGATCGCGCCGGTGGGGCACTCGACGACGCACGCGCCGCAGGACACGCACCCGCTGTCGGCGAATCGCTCCGTGGCGCCGAAGACCAGGCGCGAGCGCCCGCCGCGGCCCTCGATCGCGTACACAAACTGGCCCTGGACCTGCTCGCAGGCGTTGAGGCAGAGGCGGCAGGTGATGCACTTGTCGCGGTCGAAGCGGAGGTATGGATGGCTGTCGTCGAGGGGGGCGGGCGCGGCGTGGTTGCCGAAGGTGGGCGCAACCACGGCGTATTCGGCGAGGAGTCGCTCGAACTTGGTGCCGCGCGCGTCGGGGATGCAGGCGTCTCTTGGCTGGGTGGAGAGCATGAGCGCGAGCAGGTCGTGGCGCAGGCCACGAAGGTGCGCCGTGGCGGTGCGGACGATCATGCCCGGGGAGATCGGGGTGTGGCACGCGGCTTGGATTCGCTGCCCATCGATCTCGACCAGGCACATGCGGCAGCCGCCCTCGGGCTCCATCGCGTCGCTCTGGCAGAGGGTTGGGATGTCGATCCCGGCGCGCGAGGCGGCGGCGAGGATGGTGTCGCCGCGGCGGACGTCGACGGCGTTGCCGTTGATGGTCGCGGTGGTTCGATCGGTGGCGCTCATCGCCGGCCCTCCGAGAAGACGCGGTCGCTGAATTTTTCGAGGATGGTCTGCACGGGCCCGGGCGTCTCTCGTCCGAAGGCGCACAGGCTGGCTTCTTTCATGAGGGCCATGATCCGCTGGAAGTCGGGCAGGTCGCGGCGCGACAGGCCGTTCATCGCCATCTCGTGCGCGCGGGTCGATCCAAGCCGGCACGGCACGCACTTGCCGCAGGATTCGTCGCGCATGAAGGCGAGGAGGTGTTTGAGCATGGCTCCCCAGTCGGCGGGCTTTGGGATGGCGACGATGCCGGCGTGCCCGAGGTTGATGCCGCGCTTGGCCATGGCGATGAAGCAGATGGGCGCGTCCCACTGGTCTGGGGTGACGATGCTTCCCATCGGGCCGCCGACGAGCACGGCCTCGAGCTCGACGCCGTCCGCGCCGCCGCCGGCGAGCTTGAAAATCGCGTCGCCCAATGACATGCCGAATTCGATCTCGACGATGCCGGGCTTGGCGAAGCCCTTGTTGAAGCAGAGGGCCTTGGTGCCCTTGCTGTCGGCGGTGCCCATGGCGCTGAACGCCGCCGGGCCGTGCTCCATGATCCACGGGAGGTTGTTGAGGGTTTCGACGTTATCGACGACGGTGGGCTTTCCGAAGACGCCGGCGTCGACGGGATATGGCGGGCGTGGCCAGACCTCGCCGCGCATTCCCTCGATCGCGCCGAGGAGCGCGGTTTCTTCGCCGCAGACATACGAGCCCATGCCGCGGACGACCTCGACGTCAAAGGGCTTGCCCCTGCCCAGCGCGTCCTTGCCGAGGAGGCCGGCGTCGGCGGCGCGCGTGATCGCGGCGTTCATCACGTCGACGGAGACGGGGTACTCGGAGCGGATGAAGACGATGCCGCGCGAGGCGCCGACGGCGTGGGCGGCGATGGCCATGCCCTCGAGGATCGAGTGCGGGTCGCGCTCCATCAGTTCGCGGTCAATGAAGGAGCCGGGGTCGCCCTCGTCGCCGTTGGCGACGATGAACTTGGGCGAACCGATGGCGCGTGCGGCGAGCTGGAACTTTTTGCCGGTGGGGAACGCCGCCCCGCCGCGACCGCGAAGGCCGGAGGCGAGCACGGCATCAACGACCTGCTCGGGCGTGAGTTTCAGCGCGGCGCGCAGGCCGACGTATTCGGGCGCGGGCCCGCGCGGATCGATCGGTTTTTCGAGGCGGGCGTTGACGATCGCGTGGCGCGACACGGTCCTGATCGAGGAAGGCGCGGGGTGCGGGAGGGGCCCGCCCTGCGCGAACACGTTGAGCATCGCCACCGGAAGATTGGGCACGACATAGCCGTCGGAGGTCATCGCCGTGGGCGCGCGATCGCAATAACCCAGGCAGTAGGTGGCGTGGCAGGGGTAGTGCTTCTGGAGTTCGCGGAGCATCTCGCCGCCGCCGGAGAGCATGCAGGAGGTACCGGTGCAGACGCGGATGGCGCCGGGGTTGATGTGCGAGTCGTCGTAGGACGACACCGCGCCGCGCACGGCCGCCACCGGGAGCGAGACCCGGCGCGCCAGCTCGGCGACGCCGGCCTGATCGAGCGTGCCGCGTTCTTCGGCGACGGCGTGGAACTCTGGGATGACGGATTCCAGCGCTCCCTCGGGGCGGTGGGTCGCGCGATAGGCCCTGGATTTGGTGCTCATGCCGCGTCTCCCTTGTGCGCCAACGCCGACGTTTTACCACGCCGGGCCGGCCCGGAACAAGCCCGACCGATACCACCCGGGCCTGTCCGTCATCGCTCGATCAGAACAGCCCCTCGACGCGCCCGGTCGCGGGGTCGATGTCGACGTCCATGAACGCGGCCCGGGGCGGCAGGCCGGGCATCGTCCGCATCGTGCCCACCAGGGGGTAGATGAACCCCGCCCCCACCGACGCCCGCATGTCGCGGATGGTGATGCGGAAGTTTTCCGGCGCGCCCTTCAGGTCGGGGTTGTCAGAAAATGACAGGTGCGTCTTGGCCATGCAGATGGGCAGATTCGAGTAGCCAAGCTCGGTGTAGCGCTTGATCTTGGCCATCGCCTCGGGCGCGAACTCAACGCCGACCGCGCCGTAGGACTTGGCCAGCGCCTCGATCTTCTGCTCGATCGTCGCCTCGGACGGGTAGAGGAACTTGAATTCGCGGGCGCGATCGCACGCCGCGATGACGGCCTCGCCCAGTTCCGTCGCGCCCGCGCCGCCGTCGGCCCACACGCTGGTGCGGCACGCCGCGCTGGCGCCCGCCGCCAGCGCCGCCTCGCGCACCATCTGGATTTCGGCGTCGGTGTCGGTCGTGAACGTATTGACCGCGACGACCACCGGCACGCCGTAGCGCCGGACGTTCTGTACATGGCGCGTCAGGTTGGGCAGGCCGGCCTTCAGCAGCGCGAGATTCTCGCCGGTGTAGGCGTTGTCGAGGGGCTTGCCCGCGACCACCTTCGGCCCTCCGCCGTGCATCTTGAGCGCCCGCACCGTCGCCACCACCACGGCGCACGACGGGCGGAGCCCGCTGCTCCGGCACTTCACGTTGGCAAACTTCTCAAACCCGATGTCCGAGCCGAAGCCCGCCTCGGTCACCACGTAATCCGCCAGCTTCAGCGCGATCTGGTCCGCGATGATCGACGAGTTGCCGTGCGCGATGTTTGCGAACGGCCCGGCGTGGACGAACACCGGCGTGCCCTCCAGCGTCTGCATGAGGTTGGGCATGATCGCGTCCTTCAGCAGGACCGTCATCGCGCCCGCGGCGCCCAGGTCATCGGCCGTCACCGGACGCCCCTTGCGATCAAAGCCGATCACCATCTTCCGCAGGCGGTTCCGCATGTCCTCAAGGCCCGTCGAGAGCGCCAGCACCGCCATCACCTCGCTGGCCACCGCGATGTCGAAGCCCGTCGTCCGCGGCCTGTTCTCTTCCGCGCCGAGGCCGACCTGGATCCGGCGCAGCACGCGATCGTTCACGTCGACCACGCGGTTCCAGGTAATGGTGTCGGGGTCGATGTCGAGGCGGAAGACGTCGCGCACCTGCGCGTCGGTCAGTTCTTCGGGTGATGAGGCCGTGATGCCGAGACGGGCCGCGCGCCGCGCGTGCACCGCGGAGAACAGCAGCTTGCCGCTCGCGTCCTTCTTGCACTGCGCCGCCATGTTCGCGCGATCATCCGCGTGGGTGTCTTCATACAACACGCGCGTGTCGATCGCCGCGGCCAGGAGGTTGTTGGCGGCGGTGACGGCGTGGATATCGCCGGTGAGGTGGAGGTTGAAGTCCTCCATGGGGATGACCTGGCTGTAGCCGCCGCCGGCCGCCCCGCCCTTGATGCCAAAGGTCGGGCCCATCGAGGGCTGGCGGATGCAGGTGAAGACGCTCTTGCCCAGGTGCGCACCGAGCGCCTGCGAAAGGCCGACGGTCATGGTCGTCTTGCCCTCCCCCAGCGGCGTGGGCGTGATGGCGGTGACGACGATGTACTTGCCGTCGGCCCGGTTTGCCAGGCGATCGCGGATGCTGAGGTGAACCTTGGCCTTGGTGTGCCCGTAGGGCTCGAGCTCGCTGGTGAGGATGCCGAGTTCATCGGCGATCTCGGCAATGGGGCGCGGGACGGCGGCCTGCGCGATGGCGATGTCCGACGGGACCGGGCGCTTGAGCGATTGCAAACGCCGACCGCGCAAACCCTTGGGGAACGAAGGCTGGGCCGTGCCGGGCATGAAAGACTCCTCAGAATGGCGAGCTGGATTGAAGGCGCGGCGCGACAACGCGGATAGTTGACGCGCATATCCATAATAGAAACCCGCGGGCCTGGATCAAGCCCATTGCCTCTGGATCGGGTTGCCACCAGCGCGGGCCAAAGGGGCAGGGGCCCGGGCGGCGCTTGGCGGGCGTACCGTACCCGTGGGAGCATCCTTCCACATGGGATTCCGCGGCGAGGCGTTCGCGTTTGATTCTCCCGCCGAGGCGATCGCGGCGATGGTGGCCCGAGTGCGCGCCGGGGCCCGCGGGCCGCGCACCGAGGCCGGCGCGCTGGAGACCGTGCTTGGGCGCGTGCTGGCCGAGCCCATCGTGACGCCGCGCGACAGCCCGCCGTTCGACTATTCGGCGATGGACGGCTACGCGGTCCGGGTGGCGGACGTTGCCGAGGCGGGGGCGAGCGTCACGCTGACGGTGGTGGGCGAATCGCGCATCGGCACCGAGCCGCCGGCGATGCCGACGCGCCCGGGCGTGGTGCGGATCGCCACCGGCGCGGGCATCCCCGACGGCGCCAACGCCGTGGTGCGCCGCGAGGACGTGGACGAGCACGAGGCGGCGGGCCAGGGCGGCGCGCCGGGCGCGGCGGTCTCGTCGGTGTCGCTCTCGCCCAAGGTGATTTCGGGGCTGAGCCCGGGCGACAACATCCGGCGTCGCGGCGAGAACGCGCGGGCGCGCGCGATGGTCCTGAACATCGGGAGCGTGCTCACCAGCGCCGCGATCGGAACGCTGGCCTCGGTCGGGGCGGCGTCGCCCCGCGTCTATGCGCGCCCGCGCGTCGCCATCATCACCACCGGCGACGAGCTGGTGCCCCCGGGCGCGACCCCGGGCGCGTACCAGATCCACGACAGCAACGCGCCGACCATCCGCGCCGCCCTTTCGGCCCACCCATGGATCAACGTCGTGTCCATCGCCCGCACCCGCGACGAGAGCGACCGCCTGATCGACGCGCTGTGCGCCGCGCTGGCGGCCGCCGACGCCATCATCCTGACCGGCGGCGTGTCGATGGGGCACCGCGACCCGGTCCGTGCCGCGCTGGAGCAATTGGGGACGCAGGTCGTGTTCCACGGGCTGCCGCAGCGTCCCGGGAAGCCGATGCTGGGCGGGATTTCGCCGCGCCTCGGAGCGTCGATCCCGGTGTTCGCGCTCCCGGGCAACCCGGTGTCGGCGATGGTGACGTGCGTGCGGATCGTGCTGCCGGTGCTGGCGTCGCTGGCGGGCATCACGCGCTGGCCGCCGGCGCCCCGCGTCGCGATCGCCAACCCCGACTCAAAGTCGCTCGAACTCTGGTGGCACCGGCTGGTGCGCGTGAACGCGCACGGCGACGCGGAGCTGGTCGATGGGCGCGGCTCGGGCGATATCGTCGCGGGCGGGCGCAGCGACGGATTCATCGAAGTGCCGCCCGCCTCGATCGCGGGGGAGAAACCGACGGGGCTGTTCCCGTTCTATCCGTGGCCCGCGTGAGCGATGGGGCGCCCGAATACGCGCGGCGACCAACGATGCCCAGACTATTCGCGCTCGACAGGAATCCGACGTGAGCACACCCGACCCTTCCACGCTCTCGCACCTCACGCCCGACGGGCAGGCCCGCATGGTCGACGTGGGCGAGAAGCCGATCACGGCGCGCCGCGCGACGGCCGAGGGGTTCGTGCGCGTCTCTCCCGAGCTTGCGGCGTGCATCCGCGACAACACGCTGGCCAAGGGCTCGTTGCTGGAGGTCGCGCGCCTGGCGGGCATCCAGGCCGCCAAGCGCACGGATGAACTGATCCCGCTCTGCCACACCCTTCCGCTCGACGCGGTCGAGGTGCGCGCGGAATTGCTGGGGGCCCGCGTGCGGATCACGGCAACGGCGCGGACGCAATCGCGCACGGGCGTGGAGATGGAGGCGCTCACCGCGGTCGCGGTCGCGTGCCTCACCGTGATCGACATGGGCAAGGCGGTCGACAAGGGCATGGTGATCGAGGGCCTCCGCGTGCTGGAAAAGACCGGCGGGCGCTCGGGGACGTATGTCGCGCCGCCCGCGCCCGCGGGCACGTCGAAGGATGGCACGGCGTGAGCGCACCCGGCCCCATCCGCGCGGCGGTGCTCACGGTCAGCGATCGCTGCTCGCGTGGCGAGGCGGCCGACACCTCGGGCCCGGGGTTGTGCGAACTGCTGCGGGCCGGGCTCGGCGCGACGATCGTGGCGACGCGTTGTCTGCCCGATGAAAAGGATCAGCTGTCGGCGTGCTTCGTCGAATGGTCTCGCGCGGGCGCGGGCATTGACCTCATCCTCAGCACCGGCGGCACCGGGCTGGCCCCGCGCGACGTCACTCCGGAAGCGGCGCTGGCCGTCTTCGAGCGCCAGCACGCCGGGCTCATGGAACTCGCGCGGCTGCGCTGCATGGCCAAGACGGCGCGGACGTTCCTCTCACGCGGCGTGGCGGGCACCATCGGGCGCACGCTCATCCTCACGCTCCCCGGCTCGCTCCGCGGCTCGACCGAGAACCTCGAAGCGCTGCTCGACATCCTGCCCCACGCGATCGAGACGCTGCGCGGCGAAGTCAAAGACGACGGACGCCCCGATGCGACGCCGTCGTCCACGCCCGGCGCGAAGGTGATCCGTCACGAGGCGTGAGGTGCGTGCTTCAAGGTCATTCTCTACGGAGCGACACGGGGAGCACGGAGTTGAAGCAGAGCGAGAGGCACTCGGTGCCGCGCCCGTTCCAGCGTTTCGAGCGACCGACCCGGACCTTCACTCGATGATTTGTTCAGGTCCGGCGTCCAATCCGCGGAGCCCCGCGCTCGCGCACGCCACTACCCTTGGCTGACCCCCACCACATCCATGCCACGCGACTCCCTCCAAGCAGCCCTCGCGTCCATCCAGCCCGTCGTGCTCGTCGGCGGCAAGAGCACCCGCTTCGGGCGCGACAAACTCCGCGAACCCTGGCAGGGCGGCGTGCTCGTCGAGCGCCCGATCAACGCGCTCCGCGACGTCTTCGGGCGGCGCGTCATGCTCGTCGGCGACTGCGACCCCTCGCTCCACACGCTCGCCGACGGCGTGATCCCCGACCGGCACCCCGGCGTCGGGCCGATCGGCGGCGTGATCTCCGCGCTCGAATACGCAAACTCGCCCGTCTTCATCGCCGCCGGAGACATGCCCGGCATCGACGCCCCCACCATCCGTGTGCTGGTCGCCGCCTTCGCGGCCGATCCAGCGGCGCTGGCGATTTTCGCCTGCGATCCCTCGCCGCACCCCGCGCTGGCGATCTATCGCCCCGGGTCGCTCCCCTTGCTGCGTGAGAAGCTCGCGCGTGGCGAGCGGGCACTCCATTCGGCCCTGCCGCCCGAACTCGTTGTACGCGTCCCGTGTGATCCCCGGGCCTTGAGGAACGTGAACACCCCGGCGGACGGCGATCTCTAGATTGGGACGCGGCCTTTCTGCCTGTTCTCACTTCTGATAACCACGTCCGAACACGGGGTGTGCGTGCGCATTCCGCTCGGGCCAGTGTTTGCCTGGGCTGCTCGGCCCCCACCACGCGACGAGGTCCTTTGGCCGTGCCTTGGACCCGATTTCGGGGTATTTGTTGACTTTTGGACTCAGACATCCTCAATATGGCGCGTGGTTTGCAGCGGAGTACCAGCGGCGCAGTGCGCCAAGGGGACCGCCATGTTTGAGGTTCGTATCCACGGGCGGGGTGGGCAGGGCGTGGTGACGGCGGCCGAGCTGCTGTCGATCGCCGGCTTCGAGGAAGGGTTCTGGGCGCAGGCGATTCCGAGCTTTGGCTCCGAGCGCATGGGCGCACCGGTGGTGGCGTTCTGCCGCCTGAACGAGTGCGAGATCCGCTCGCGCGAGCCCATCACCAGTCCCGACGCCGTCATCATCCAGGACCCGACCCTGCTCCATCAGGTCAAGGTCTTCGAGGGCTTGTCCCCCGGGGGCTATGTGCTCATCAACTCCAGCCGCAGCCTCGACCAGCTGGGGATCGGCGAGTTCGTGGACAAGCTCCCGCGTGGGCACGCCGCGTGCTTGCCGGCGACGGAGCTGGCGCTGCGTCATGTCGGGCGTCCGGTGCCCAACGCGGCGTTGCTGGCGGGGCTGTGCGCGATAACGGGCAGGCTGAAGCCGGCGTCGATCGAGGCGGCGATCCGCCGGAAGTTCAAGGGCGAGGTGGGCGAGAAGAACGTGGCCGCCGCGCGCGAGGCGTTCGCGATGTTCGCCAATGTCGAAGTGAAGGAAGGAGCGAGGGCCCATGCTCAGGCAGTGTGAGGGCTCCCAGGCGGTCGCGGAGGCGATCGGTTTGTGCCGCCCGCAGGTGATCTGCGCCTATCCGATCACGCCCCAGACACACATCGTCGAGGGTCTGGGCGCGCTGGTGAAGAGCGGGGCGCTGGCGAACTGCGAGTACATCAACGTCGAGAGCGAGTTTGCCGCGATGTCGGTGGCGATCGGCGCCTCGGCCGCGGGCGCGCGGGCCTATACCGCGACCGCCAGCCAGGGCATTCTGTACATGGCCGAGGCGGTGTACAACGCGGGCGGCCTGGGCCTCCCGATCGTGATGACGGTGGGCAACCGCTCGATCGGCGCGCCGATCAACATCTGGAACGACCACACCGACAGCATGGCGCTCCGCGACGCGGGCTGGATCCAGCTCTTCGCCGAGGACAACCAGGAGGCCGTCGACCTGCACATCCAGGCCTTCAGGCTCGGCGAGGAACTCTCGCTCCCGGTGATGGTGTGCATGGACGGCTTCATCCTGACGCACGCGTATGAGCGTGTCGACATTCCGACGCAGGAGCAGGTCGATCAGTTCCTTCCGCCCTACGAGCCGCGCCAGGTCGTCGACCCCGACAATCCGGTCACCATCGGGGCGATGGTGGGTCCCGAGGCGTTCATGGAGGTGCGCTATCTCGCGCACGCCAAGCAGCTCCGGGCGCTGGAGTTGATTCCGGAACTGGCCGCGGAGTTCAAGCAGAAGTTCGGGCGCGACTCGGGCGGGCTGATCCGCTCGTACCGCGCCGACGACGCCGAGACGATCGTGGTCGGTCTGGGCTCGGTCAACGGCACGATCAAGGACGTCGTGGACGAGATGCGGAACGAGGGCATAAAGATCGGCGGCGTGAGCATCTGCTCGTTCCGCCCCTTCCCCACCGCCGCACTCAGCACGGCCCTGGGCAGGGCACAGCGCATCATCACCATCGAGAAGAGCCTGTCGGTCGGGATCGGCGGGAACGTGTCGCACAACCTGCGGATGGCGCTGCCGGACCGGAACACGACGGTGTACACGGTGATCGCGGGCCTGGGCGGGCGGCCCATCACGCGCGCGAGCCTGAAGAAGGTCTTCCGCTCCGCGCTCGACGGCCTGCTCGAGCCCGTCAGCTTCCTCGATCTCAACCTGCCGGTGGTGCAGCGCCAGCTCGAGCGTGAGCGCCTGGAGCGCCGCACCGGCCCCGCCGCCGAGGCGATCCTCCGCGATCTCAACACCCTCCCCGCGGCGGTTCACTAGAGGATTCTCTGCAAAGGACTCTCCATGAGCGGTCCGCAACGCGTCAAGTTCTATCAGACCGGCACGTTCACGGTCGGCAATCGCCTGCTGGACGTCTCGGTGCGGAGCGTGCAGTCCGATCGATCCCGCAACAACTCGCTCAACTCCGGGCACCGCGCGTGCCAGGGGTGCGGCGAGGCGCTGGGAGCGCGCTACGCGCTCGACGCGGCCATGCGGGCCGTCAACGGCAAGCTGGTCGTCGCCAACGCGACCGGGTGCCTCGAGGTCTTTTCCACGCCGTACCCCGAATCCTCGTGGCGCGTGGCGTGGCTCCACTCGCTGTTCGCCAACGCGGCCGCGGTGGGCACGGGCATGGCCGCCGCCATGCGCGTCAAGGGGCGTCACGACGTCCGCGTGATCGCGCAGGGCGGCGACGGCGGGACGGTCGACATCGGCTTTGCGTGCCTCTCGGGCATGTTCGAGCGCAACGACGACGTGCTCTATATCTGCTACGACAACGAGGCGTACATGAACACGGGCGTGCAGCGCTCCAGCGCCACCCCCGCCGCGGCACGCACGGCGACCACGCCCGCGGTGGGCGACCAGCCCGGCAACGTCTTCGGCCAGGGAAAGAACGTCCCGCTGATCGCGATGGCGCACGGGATTCCCTACGTGGCGACGGCGTCGGTGTGCGACCTGCGCGACCTTGAATACAAGGTCGAGAAGGCGATGGGCTTCCACGGCGCGCGGTACCTGCACGTGCACGTGCCCTGCCCGCTGGGCTGGGGCTGCGACACGGGCGACACGCTGAAGGTGGCGCGGCTGGCGGCCGAATCGGGATTGTTCCCGATCTTCGAGGCCGAGTACGGCGAGATCACCGGGCGCCGCGCGATCCGCAAGCGGGTTCCGGTTGATGACTATCTCAGGATGCAGAGCCGATTCGCGCACCTGTTCAAGGGTCGGGGCGACCCGGCCCGGGTCGCGATGATCCAGGCGATCGCAGACCGCAACATCCGGCGCTTCGGCCTGGTTTCGGAAGGAGCCCCCGCGTGAACAAGCCGTTCGCCATCACGCTGGACGTTGGAACGAGCCTGGTCAACAAGACCGGCTCGTGGCGCACCGAGCGCCCGGTCTATGTCGATCGCCTCCCGCCCTGCAACAACGCCTGCCCGGCGGGCGAGAACATCCAGCAATGGCTGTACCTCGCCGAGGAGGGCAACTACGAGCAGGCCTGGCGCGAGATCGTGAAGCACAACCCCATGCCCGCGTGCATGGGTCGGGTGTGCTACCACCCGTGCGAGGACTTCTGCAACCGCGCCAGGCTGGACACCGCCGTCTCGATCCACAGCGTCGAGCGCTTCCTGGGCGACCTGGCGATCAGGAACAACTGGCGCGTCAAGCCCGACGCGCCCAGCACCGGTCGTCATGTGCTGGTGGTCGGCGCGGGGCCCTCGGGGCTGTCGGCGGCGTATCACCTGGCGCGGATGGGGCACCGCGTCACCATCTACGAGGCCGGCCCGTGGGCGGGCGGCATGATGCGCTTCGGCATCCCCAAGTACCGCCTGCCGCGTGACGTGCTCGACGCCGAGATCAGGCGGATCACCGACCTGGGCGTCACGATCAAACTCAACCACAAGGTGGCCGACCTCGACCAGACGATGCGGAGCGAGAAGTTCGACGCGGTGTTCCTGGCCGTCGGCGCGCACTTGGCCAAGCGCGCTTACATACCCGCCGGCGACGCGGGCAAGATCCTCGACGCCCTGCAACTGCTGCGTGGCGTGGAGGCCGGCGACCAGCCGCTCCTGGGGCGGCGCGTGCTGATCTACGGCGGCGGCAACACGGCGATGGACGTGGCGCGATCCGCCAAGCGCCTGGGCGCGTCGGAAGCGATCGTGGTCTACCGGCGCACGCGCGAGAAGATGCCCGCCCACGACTTTGAGGTCCGCGAGGCCGAGGAAGAGGGCGTGATGTTCAAGTGGCTCTCGACCATCAAGGCCGAGAGCGAAGGCAAGTTTACGGTCGAGAAGATGAAGCTCGACGACAAGGGCAAGCCGCAGCCCACGGGCGAGTTCGAGACGATGGAGGCCGATTCGTGCGTGCTGGCCCTGGGCCAGGACGTCGATCTCTCCTTCCTGTCAAGGGTCACGGGCCTGACGATCACCGACGGCGTGGTCGAGGTCGGGCCCGACATGATGACCGGGCGTCGCGGCGTCTTCGCCGGCGGCGACATGGTGCCGGCCGAACGCACCGTCACGGTCGCGATCGGGCACGGCAAGAAGGCCGCCCGTTACATCGACGCGTTCCTCCGCGACACCACCTACACCCCCGCGTCCAAGCACGAGGTCGCCAAGTTCGAGAACCTCAACACGTGGTACTACACCGACGCGCCCGCCACGGTGCAGCCGGCGCTGGACGCGGCCCGGCGCATCTCCAACTTTGAGGAGGTCGTGGGCGGGCTCGATGAGTCCAACGCGCTCTTTGAGGCGCGGCGCTGCCTGTCCTGCGGCAACTGCTTCGAGTGCGACAACTGCTTCGGCGTGTGCCCGGACAACGCCGTCATCAAGCTCGGGCCCGGCAAGCGCTTCGAGTTCAACTACGACTACTGCAAGGGGTGCGGGATGTGCTCGACCGAATGTCCCTGCGGCGCGATCCGCATGGAGCCCGAGACGATCTGACCCACGAGGGACGCCCCGTCCCCGCCGGCGTGGAGGAGTCTGAACGTGACCACGATCCCCAGCGCATCGCTTCTTGGGCCCGTCAGCCGTGACGCCCACCCGACCTTCACCGAAACCGAGGCCGTGCTCGAGGCCGAGGCGTGCCTTCAGTGCGGCGGGCCGTGCACCTCGGCGCCGTGCGTGGGCGCGTGCCCGGCGGGGATCGACATCCCGGGGTTCATCCGCGACATCGCGCAGGGGCGGCCGGTGGACGCCGCGGCCAAGATCTTCGCGGACAACATCCTGGGCGGAACGTGCGCACGCGTGTGCCCGGTCGAGGTGTTGTGCCAGGGCTCGTGCGTGCTGCTGAAAGAAGGACGGCGCGCCATCCAGATCGGACGCCTGCAGCGCTTCGCGACCGATCGCGGGCTGGAGGCGGGCACGGCGGTCGCGGCGCCCAGGCCCAACATGCAGCGCCAGGCCAGCGTGGGCGTGATCGGCGCGGGCCCGGCGGGCCTCGCGTGCGCGGCGGAACTGGCCAAGCTCGGCTATCAGGTCGTGGTGTATGAGCAGCGCGACTTCCCCGGCGGGCTCATCACCCGCGGCATCGCGCCCTACAAGCAGCAGTACCGCCCCCTCCCGGAAGAAGTCGAACAGATCAAGCGCCTCGGCGTGCAGCTGCGATTCGGCGTGAGCGTGGGAACACAGATCACGCCGGCCCAGCTCCGCCAGGCGCACGAGGCCATCTTCGTCGGCGTCGGCATGGGCGACGACATGCCCGCCAAGCTCCCCGGCGAGTGGCTCCCCAACGTGTGGGAATCGCTGAAGTTCATCGAGGCCCTGAAGCTCGGGCCCGCCGGCGGCCTGTCCGTCGGGCGGCGCGTGGCGGTCATCGGCGGCGGCAACACCGCCATCGACGTCGCCCGCGAAGCCGTCATGCTCCACTCCACCGAGGCGACCAGCGCCAACACCGCCGTCGACGTGGCGCGCCAGTCGATAATGATGGGCGCCAGCGAGGTGGTGATGCTCTACCGGCGCAGCGAGGCCGACATGCCCGCGTTCGCGCATGAAATCCACGCCGCCAAGCGCGAGGGCGTGAAGCTCCTGACGCAGGTCGCGCCGCTGGAGTTCATCGGCACCGATCGCGTCACCGGCGTGCGCTGCATCAAGATGCGGCTGGGCGCGCCCGACGCCTCCGGCAGGCCGCGCCCGGAGCCCATCCCGGGCTCGGAGTTCGTGGTCGAGGCCGACATGGTCGTCAAGGCGATCGGCCAGAAGCCGCTGCTGGAGCTCTTCACCGCCCTGGGTGTGGAGATGAAGGGGAGCGTCGTCAAGGTCGACGAGGAGATGCGCACGAGCGTGCCCAACCTCTTCGCCGGCGGCGACTGCATCAACGGCGGGTCGACGGTGGTGCAGGCGGTGCGCGACGGGCGCAAGGCCGCCCTGGCCATCGATCGCACGCTGGCGGGCAAGGCCCGCACGCCGCGCCGCGACACACCCGAGCCCAAGATCGAAACCGACAACGGTCAGGTCAAGCATTACCAGGCCGACTACCGCCTGACCACCGCCCCCAAGCTGTGCAAGGGGTGCAATGTGTGCGTGACCAGCTGCCCGACCAACACCCTGGCGCTGGACCAGGCGACCCGGATCATCGTCAAGGACCCGAACACCTGCGTGTTCTGCGGCATGTGCGAGGCCCGGTGCCCCGACTTTGCCATCTGGATCCAGCGCGGCGCGTCCGATCGCGCGCGCGTCTTCGCGAAGGAAGGAGCGCCGGTGTCGTGAGCAAGAAGCGTCTCATCCAGGGCAACGAGGCGTGCGCCCACGCCGCCTTGTACGCCGGGTGCAATTTCTACGCCGGCTACCCCATCACCCCGAGCTCCGAGGTCATGGAGATTCTCTCCTACGAATTGCCCAAGCTCGGACGCACCTTCATCCAGATGGAGGACGAGATCGCCTCCATCTCCGCCATCATCGGCGCGGCCTGGGGCGGCGCGAAAACCCTCACCGCCACCAGCGGGCCGGGCTTCTCGCTCATGCAGGAGGGCCTCGGTTACGCCTCCATCACCGAGACCCCCTGCGTCATCGTCAACTGCCAGCGCTGGGGCCCCTCCACCGGCCAGCCCACCAAGGGCGCGCAGGGCGATGTCATGCAGTCCATCTGGGGCACGCACGGCGACCACGCCATCATCGTCGTCACCGCCTCCACGGTCCGCGACGCCTTTGACATGACCGTCAAGTCCTTCAACTTCGCCCAGCAATACCGCGTGCCGGTCGTGCTGCTCATGGACGAAGTCCTCGCCCACATGCGCGAGAACATCGACTGGCCGGAACCGGGCGACATCGAGGTCATCGAGGCCAAGCGACCCGCCGATATCAAAAGCTATAAGCCGTTCGCCAACGACGAGTTCCTCCCCTTCGGGCAGGGCGCCCGCTATCACATCACCGGCCTGGCCCACGGCGCCGAGGGCTTCGCCGTCAGCGACGAGGCCGCCGCACGCGAACTCAAGCGCATGGTCGGCAAGGTCCTCGACCACACCCGCGAGCTGGCGCTGCACGATCGCTACCTGCTCGACGACGCCGAACTGGCGGTGATCAGCTACGGCATCACCAGCCGCCCGGCCCAGTCCGCCGTCGACCTGCTCCGCGCCCGGGGCGTGCGGGCGGGCCTGCTGAGTCTCAAGACCCTCTGGCCGTTCCCCGATTTCTTGATCCGCGAGGTGGCGGATCACGTCGACACGATCGTGGTGCCGGAGCTGAACATGGGCCAATTGGTTCGCGAGATCGAGCGGGCCGCGGGCGGGCGTTGCCGGGTCATCCCGGTGAGCCGCATCGACGGGCACCTGTTGACGCCGGCCCAGATCGCCGAGTCCGCGAGCGCGCCCCGCGAGCCCGCGATCGGCACGCAAGGCGGAAAGGTGGTGCACGCGTGAGCGACAACTATCGCAAGTTCCTCCGCACCAGCCAGCTCCCCCATGTGTGGTGCCCGGGCTGCGGCGACGGCATGATCGTCAAGGCCCTCCTCGAAGCCATCGGCGAGCTCAACCTCGATCAGAACAAGGTCGCGGTCGTCAGCGGCATCGGCTGCTCGGGGCGAACCCCCTTCATCCTCGACTTCAACACCATGCACACCACGCACGGGCGCGCCCTGGCCTTCGCCACCGGCATCAAGCTCGCCAACCCGGAGCTCCGCGTCGTGGCCATCATGGGCGACGGCGACGCCTCCGCCATCGGCGGCAACCACTTCATCCACGCCTGCCGGCGGAACCTCGACCTCACCGCCCTGGTCTTCAACAACGGGATCTACGGCCTGACGGGCGGGCAGCTCGCCCCCACCACCCCCGTCGGCAAGCGCAGCACCACCTCCACCGCCGGCTCCATCGAACAACCCTTCGACCTCGTCCGCCTGGCGCTCGGCGCCGGCTTCGTCGCCCGCACCACCTCGTTCGACCACAAGCAGCTCACCTCCTACATCAAACGCGCCATCCTCCACAAGGGCTTCTCCTTCGTCGACATCCTCACCTCCTGCCCCACCTACTTCGGACGAATGAACGACGTCGCCGAGCCCTACGACATGGTCCACTACCTCCGCGACACCAGCTCGCCGCTCCACGACTGCACCTGCGGCGAGAGCGACCAGCCCAAGACCGAACTCATGCCCACCGGCATCTTCCGCGAGGAAGAACGCGCCGATTACGAGGCCCTGTACAAGCAGAAGATCGCCGCCGCCGGCGGGAAACGGAGCGCCTCGTGAGCAACATCCTCAAAGACCCGATCCAGATCCGCTTCAGCGGCGCCGGTGGTCAGGGACTCATCACCGCCGGCGTCATCCTCGCCGAAGCCGCCATGATGGACGGGCGGAACGTCGTCCAGACCCAGACCTACGGGCCTGAAGCCCGCCTTGGCTCCAGCCGGGCCGAGGTCATCATCTCCAAGGGCACCATCGCCTATCCCGAAGTCACTTCGCCCGACGTGCTCCTCTGTATGTCCACCGAGGCCGCCAAGAAATACGGCGCCAAGTGCACGCCGGAAACGGTCGTGATCTTCGATTCCACCAACATCGGCCCGGAGTTCACCAGCCCCGGGCGCGTCTTCCGCCTCCCCATCACCGAGACCGCGATCAAGGTCGGGACCAAGGTCGTCGCCAACACCGTCGCCCTCAGCGTGCTCAATTCCCTCGTGCCGGTCGTGCCGCGCGAGACGCTGGCCGCCGCCATCGCCGCCCGCGTGCCATCCAAGTTCCGCGAGCTCAACCAGCGCGCCGGCGAGGCGGGAGAACAACTCGCGGCGGGCTTGCTGGCCACGTCGGCGTAACGCCGCCAAGTCTCCTTTCCGTGTCTGGAGGCCCGCTTCTCTGAGGCGGGCCTTCTCATTGCGCTCGTGACACGCAATGACCTGCATCGGGTCGCGGTTTTCAATGCCGAATGCCTGATCCCGAATGCCGAATGCCTGGTGTCCGATGCCTTCCCCATTGCCCATTCCCTTTTCCCCAATGCGCATCGCATTTCTCGGCTCCGCCCAGGTACACTCCCGTTCATGAACCACGCCACCCGCCGATGCCTCTCCTGCATGCCCGCGCTATCAATCTCGCTGCTGGCCGCCTGCTCGTCGTACCGCGCTCCGGTGCTGACGATTGCCGAGACGCGTGTGCGCGAGGCCGCCCCCTCCGGCGTGGTGGTTGAGTTCCTCATCGACGCCGAGAATCCAAACCCCGAGCCCATGCCCCTGCGCGAGGTTCGCTACGCGATGCTGGTCGACGGCCAACAGGTCTTTGAGTGCGTCCGCTCCCCCGAAGCGACCCTCCGCCGCTTCGGCACCCAGCGCCTCATTCTCCCCGTCGTCCTCCCCCTCGCGCCCGGCGCCACGCCGCCCAGCGCCTCCGACGTCACGCTCTCCGGCACGTTGTCATACACCGCGCCCGGACAGCTCGCCGAGACCCTCTTCGATACCGGTGTCAGCCGCCCCGAGGCGTCGTTCACCACCAACGCGCCCGTCGATTTCACCCGCGCGCCCGTCGCAAACTGATCACTCCGCCCGCGTCCAATCCATGAACCAATTGGGCTCCCACGTCTTGCCGTCGTCCCACGACACCGTCTGCCACCAGCGGCACGAATTCGGCGTGATGCGATCCCACACACCCTTGACCTTGATCGGTTTCTCGCCGTCCTTGTCGTCGGCCGTAAATGTCCCGACCCCGTTCTCAAACGCCCCGGTCTGACCCGGCGTGGTCAGCACGCCGCTCCTTGCGTTCACCCAAAAGTCGTTCCACACCCGCTTCTCGACATCGAGCAGGCGCAGCCCCATGCCGCTGAAACTCCGCGCCGGAATGCGCAGCTCCTCCACGCTCCCCACGCCGCCCAGAATCGTCCAGCACGTCGCCTCGCCTTCGAACTCTTCCCACTCCTCCGTGTGCGCCTTCTTCATGCGCCGATGCTTGATCTTCCACTCACCCGCGAGGAAGTCGAAATCGCCCGCCTTGCCCGACGCGGCGGCCTCCGTCTCCGCTCCGGGCTGATTCGTCGAGGTCGAAATCGTCGTGGTCTGCCCCGACGACGCCGCCGCTCCCGCGATCACCGCGCCCGCGCACACCTTCAGCACCTCACGACGGTCCGCGCCAGACACACCTTCATCCATGGGCTTCTCCTCCGCAGTAGGGAGGCCAGATGGACGCACGCCAGGGAACCTGGTTCCACAATTTCATTCGCCATGCGCCCGCGGCCCGGCCTCGATCCCGCCGCCCGCTTCCTCGCCTTGCCACCCCACCGCGCCTCTCCTTCCCTTCCCCGCACGTGCCCAGTGCCATGCCTATCCCCGTATACTCCGGGCATGAGTCGCACCATCCGTGGTCGCCATCTTGCCGCTCCGCTTCTCGCCGCCGCGGCCTTGCTCCCCGCCTGCAACACCGGCGACGTCAAGCCCGGCGCCGAGGGACTCCTCTCCCTCGTCACCGAGCCCTCCGCCGTTGAATCCGCGACCTGGGCCATCGACCCCTACGACGCCGACCAGCGATACCGCGGCACGCTCTTCCTCGCCTCCAAGCCCTACGGCGGAGACGACGTCTATATCCAGCTCTATCTCGACAACGCCAAGGACGAGGACTCGGGCGTCCGCGCCGCCGCGCTCCGCGGCCTGGGCAACCACGGGCGCCCCGAACACGCCGAGGTCGTCGCCGCCGCGCTCAAGGACAACGACCCGATCGTCCGGCGCGAGGCCGGGCGCGCCCTGCAGCGCCTGCACTATCCCAAAGTCGTGCCCGATCTCCTCCGCGTCATGCCGGAAAAGGACGAGCAGGACGCGGACGTGCGCCGCGAGGCCGCGACGGCGCTGGGCCAGTACCCGGACCCGCGCGTGCTCCAGCCGCTGATCGCGGCGCTGGGCGAGGACACCAGCCTGGCGGTGCAGCAGGCCGCCCGCGACTCGATGCGCACGCTGACGGGCCAGGACTTCGGCTTTGACCGTCGTCAGTGGCTCGACTGGCTGAGTTCGACCAAGGAACCCTTCGCCGCCCGCCTGGCGTACATGTACCCCGCGTTCAACCGCGACAAGGCGTGGTACGAGTATCTGCCGTTCGTCCCGCCGCCCCCCAACGAGGCGTCCGCGGCGCCGGCGGGCTCGTCGCCCGCGATCGGCGCGGAGCAGTAAGACCGTTTCAACGCAGAGGTCGCAGAGAACGCAGAGGAGAGTACCGAACTCGAA
This sequence comes from Phycisphaerae bacterium, assembly GCA_016793195.1. Lineage (GTDB taxonomy): Bacteria > Planctomycetota > Phycisphaerae > Phycisphaerales > UBA1924 > JABWBC01. The sequence goes on along the minus strand of JAEUJA010000058.1, from coordinate 182 downwards.
GATCACGAAGAAGAGGTCTTGGCATCGTGCCCAGTGTGCTCTCCGACCCCTTCGAGTTCCGACTGTTCCATGTCCGCATACATCTCATCTCTCTGAGTTCTTCCCTTCTGCCGTGCTTCTTTCTCTCTTCGAGTCCTTCGAGTTCGTCTCTTCTCTTCACGACTCACCACTCACGACTCACC
>JAEUJA010000055.1 GCA_016793195.1 Phycisphaerae bacterium | reverse complement strand
CTGACCCGCCGCCGCCCTGCGTGCCCCTACTTCGTCGCGCCGATCGTCACCTTCGTCTGGCGCGGGGCTTCCTGGTGCATGCGCGTGGCGCGGTGCTCCGACCAGTCGGCGACGAGGCGATCGGGCGACGACGGGCCGTCGTGAACCCGCAGGACGTCGTAGGTGTTGTTCCGCTGCGCCGGCACGAATCCCGACTCGCGGATGAGGCGGCACAGCACCGCCTCGTCGAGGCAGTACGTCGTGCCGGCGCTCGACACCACGTTCTCCTCCATCATCACGCTCCCCATGTCGCTGGCGCCGAACGCCAGGCCCATCTGCCCGACGTGCGGGCCCATCGTGACCCACGACGCGCCGATCGAATAGATATTGTCGAGGAACAGCCGCGACAGCGCCTGCGTGCGGAGGTAGTCCGACGAGCCGCTCATGCGAACGCGCCGCCCGAACTCCGCCGGGCCCTCGCCCGGGTCGCGATGGTCGACGTCCGGGTTCGCGCCCCATGCAAACGCCCGCGCCACCACGTCCCCGGGAAACTCGCGCAAATGCTCCGCCGGGTCCGCGCCCCAGTGCTTCACGCGCCCCAGCGGCGTGTTTTCGCGCTGGAAAGGCCAGGCGATGAACGCCTTGTAGTGCCCGAAGTGCTGGGCCTCGCCCTCGCCGAGCGCCCCCGCGCCCCCCGCCGCCGCGCCGCGGAGCGCCCCAGCGCCGCCGAGCGCCTTGTCCTGCCATTCACGCACGAGCGACATGTGGTGCACGCGATCCGCGTAGCCCTCGATGTGCCCGAACATCATCGTCGCGCTCGTGAACATCCCCAGCGAGTGGGCGGCGTACATCACCGTCAGCCACGCCTCGGCGTCGCACTTGCCCAGCCCGATCTTCCGACGCACCGGCGCCGCGAAGATCTCGCCACCGCCCCCCGGGAGGCTGTGCAGCCCCGCGTCGCGCAGCTTCGACAGCACCCAGCGGCACTTCTCGAACAGCGTCGCGCCCGGCGGGCCGAAGAAGTGCACAAACTCGATCATCTCCGGCGGGCTGAACGCGTGCACGTGAATCGCCGGAAACTTCTCGCGGATGGAGGCGAGCAGGTCGAGGTAGTAGTCCAGCGGCAGGTCGGGGTTCATGCCGCCCTGCATCAGGATCTGCGTGCCCCCGATCGCCGCGAGCTCCGCGATCTTCTGGTGGATCTTCTCCTTGGGGAGCACATAGGCGTCGGCGTCGCCGGCGTCGCGCCGGAAGGCGCAGAACGTGCAGCGGGCGTTGCACACGTTGGTGTAGTTGATGTTGCGGTCGATGATGTAGGTGCGGATCGAATCGCCGTGCAGCTCGCGGCAGCGCGCGTCGGCCCAGCGTCCCAGCTCGTGGAAGGGCATGCGGTTGAAGATGTCCAGGCCCTGCTCGCGCGTAAGCCTCGCCTCGCCCCTTACCACGGCGCGGAGCAGGCCGTGGTCCAGCGCGTCAAGGTGCGGGTGCTCGATCGGCGTGGCGGCGTTGACGGTGGTCTTCATGCGGGCCCCGGGGGTGCTTTCAGAGGTTCCTGAAAGCATTGGGGGATGGTACGGGCGTGCCCCCGCGTGGTCCACGCGACGCCGTAGACTCTGCGGGGGTCCTCATGCCGTCGCGCAAGCACAATCCGGGTCGGCGTAAGCCGCGGGTCACGAAGTCTTCACCCAAGGCCTCGCCCGCGCCAAAGAAAAAGCGGGCCGCCAAGAAGCGCCGCGGGCGCTCGGGCGAGCCGTCCCCCGCGCGTCGCCATTCGAGCGGTCGGCGCAGGCCCAGGCCCGCGTCGCCGGTCGCGCGGGCCGGGGGCGTGAGTACCGACGCCGTGCGAAAAGCCACCGGCTTTGGCTGGGATCACTGGCTCTCGGTGCTCGACGCGTTCGACGTGAAGGCCCACGGGCACAAGGCCGCCGCCGAGTTCCTCGCACGCGAGCACAAGGTCGGCGACTGGTGGGCCCAGATGGTCGTGGTCGGCTACGAGCAGGCCCGCGGCCTGCGCCAGAAGCACCAGAAGACCGACGGCTTTTCCGTCAGCGTGAGCCGGACTCTCGACGTACCCGCCGTCCGCGTCTTCGACGCATGGAGCGACGAGCTGCAACGTGCCGAGTGGTTGACCGGCGCCTGGATCACGATCCGCAAGGCGACGTCTCCCAAGTCCCTTCGTCTGACCTGGAACGCCGGCGAGGGGCTCCCCGCCGAGCCCAGGGCCACGAGCGTCGAGGTCAACATCTACGCCAAGGGCGAGGACCGATGCCAGGTGTCCGTGCAGCACAACAAGCTGGCGGCGGCGTCGGACGTCGAGAAGATGCGGGCCTTCTGGACCCGCGCGATCGAAGCGCTGCGGGCGATGCTCGGGCGCTGATTCGGGCGCCAACCGGGCGCTAACCGGGGCGATGGCCCATGAAAGGGCCGGCCGCTAGCGCGGATTCGGTTCTCGCGTAGCGTCTTTCCATTGCCCATTCCCTATCGCCCATTGCCGCGGCGCGGCAACCGACGCTCGACCCGAGGTGAATCCGCTCTAACCACGTGGATGGAACTTGCGGTGCACGCTGCGCAGTCGCGACGAATCGACGTGGGTGTAGACCTGGGTGGTGGCGATGTCGGCGTGCCCGAGCATCTCCTGCACGACGCGCAGGTCGGCGCCGCCCGCCAGCAGGTGGGTGGCGAAGGAGTGGCGGAGCATGTGCGGGTGCACGCCGCGAAGCTCGGCGAGTCGCGCCGCGTCGGTGACGATGTTCCACACGCTGTCGCGCCCCAAGGGCCGCCCCGTGCGCGAAAGAAACAGCTTCCCCTTGTCGCGTCCGTCCGGGCGCACGAGCACGGGGCGGCATTCGCGGAGGTAGCGATCGACCGCCTCGCGGGCCGGCACGCCCATGGGGACCAATCTCGCCTTGTCGCCCTTGCCGACCACGCGGACCACGCCGATCTCGGAGACGATGTCCTGACGCTCGACCCCCGTGATTTCCGTCGCGCGCAGCCCGCTGGCATAGAGAAGCTCCAGCATCGCGCGATCGCGGACCCACAGCAGGGCGTCGATCGAGTTCTTGGGGTTCTCCGGCGGGCGCGGCGCGCCGAGCAACACTCGCAATTGCCGCGGTGAGAGCACGTCGGGCAGGGATTTCCAGCGGTGGGGGCGCTCGAGCAGTTCGGTCGGGTTCTTCTCTATCCGCCCGCGCGCCACCAGCCAGCGGAAGAAGACCTTGATGGTCGCAAGATGGCGCACCACCGACGCGGGAGAGAGCGATCGCACCGTGCGCAGCGACGCGACGTGGGTCGAGAGATGGCGCGGCGTGGCGCGAGCGGGATCGTTGACCCCCGCGACGGCCAGGTCGGAAAGGAGCGTGTCCAGATCGCGGGCGTAGGCGTCGAGGGTGTGGCGCGACGCGCCGACCTCGACACGGAGATAGGCCACGAAGGCCTCGCGCGCCCGGAGCGAGGCGTCCGGGAGCGCCGGCGGGGCCGGGGTTGCAAGCTCGCGCGAGGCGACGATTCGGCGTGGCACGCGGGATTGTTGGCGGGCCGGGCGAAGTGGAATGGGGATTGGAAAGCGGCGAAACGTACCCGGCGGTATCGTGCCTCAGGCTTGTCCGGGCTCCGCCAGTGTTCAGCACCCAACATCAAATGCGCCGGCGAACAGGTCGTAGTCATTGCCGTTGACGTACCCGTCGCGGTTGAAGTCCGCCGCGGGGTCGGCGTCGTCGAACGCCGACGCGAACGCGTCGAAATCGTCGGCGTTCACGAACCCGTTCTGATCGACGTCGGCGGGGCAATAGACCGGCGCCGTCCAGACGCCCCGCCCCTGCGTCGACGCGATGAGGCGGTGGCGCGAAGGCTCAAGGCGAAGATCGACCACGCACGCGTGCGGGATCGCGCCCGGGCCGGGCGTGGCGTAGCGGGCCCAGGTCTGGCCGTCGTCGATCGAGACGTACACGCCCGCGTCGGTTCCGGCGAACAGGCGCGGAAGCGCCGAGCGGGTGTCCACCGCGATCACGTTGACCGGGATATCGGGCAGGCCGGCGTCCAACGCTTCCCACGTCGCGCCCGCGTCGCGCGTCCGCACCACCTGCGTCGCGCGATACGCCGCGACCCCAAGGTACATCGTCCGCGGGTCGCCCGGATCGACGAACAGCTCGCGCGTGACCCGCGGCCAGCCGGGGTTGTTCTCGCGGATGACCTCAAACGTCGCGCCGAAGTCCGTCGACACCAGCACGCGCCCGTCGTTGGTGGCCGCGTAGACATAACTGGAATCCGACGGCGCGATCGCCAGCGCGCGGATCGCCGCCGTGCCGCCCGCGGTCAGATCGGCCGAGAGCGTGTGCCAGCTCGCGCCGGCGTCCAGGGTCTCCCACACGCGTTCGGTGGCGTAGATCAGACGGTTGTGGTTCGCGGGGTCGATGAGGAAGGGCGGGAGAAAACAGTTCCGCCCGCTGAGGCCGCTCCCGATGAAGGAGAAGCTTGCCCCGCCGTCGGTCGACTTGGAGATGCTCCCGGTGCCCTGGGATTCGGCGTACATGGTGTTGGGGTTGACCTGGTCGATCTGGGTCCATCCGCCGTCGCCCCCGACCCGGTGGCTCCACGAGGTCGAGGTGTCGGTGCGCAGCAGCGTGCCGTTGTCCTGCGTGCCGGCGAAGAGGATGCTCGGGTTGGTGGGGTGGGTGGAGAGCCCGGCGTAGTACTGCATGATCCCAAGGCCGCTGTTGAGATTGGCCCAGGTCGAGCCCTCGCGCCGGAAGAGCCCGCCGTCGCAGCCGACGACGGGGCGGGCCGCGGCGTCGAAGCGGATGTCGTGGCAGTCGACGTGGGGGATGCTGGTGCCCGACCACGATCCTCCGGCGTTGGTGGAGACATAGAGCTCCAGCCCGCCGGTGTAGACGACGTTGTGGTCGGTGGGCGAGACGCCGATGGTGCAGAGATACCAGCCATAGGACGATTGGATCGACGAGATGTTGAGCGAGGTCCACGCGGCGCCGGCGTTGTCGGTGCGATAGGCGCCGAGGGTCGAGGCCGATCCGCCCGCGCCGTCGGCGGGGTTGGCGATGAGCGTGTAGAGCCGGTTGCGGTTGGTGGGCGCGATGGCCAGCGCGATCCGACCGGGCGCCGCGGGCAGGCCGACGCCGAGCTTGGTCCAGGTCGCGCCCGCGTCCACGGACTTGTACACGCCGTTGGCGGCGTCGCCGAAGATGAAGCCGATGGCCGCGTAGAGGACGCTGGGCTCGACCGGGTCCATCACCAGGTCGGTGCAGTCAAGCTGCGGCAGGCCCGAGCCCCCTCCGCCGAGATGGGTCCAGGTGACGCCCGCGTCGAGCGATCGGAACACGCCGCGCGGGCCGTTGGCCAATGGGTGCCCCTTGGCGGCGGCAGGGGCGGGGAAGCCGCCGGCGCGGGTGACGCCGGCGTACAGGACCGAGGGCGCGTCGGGATCGATGACAAGGCGCGAGATGCTGCGCCCCGCGAAGGTGTCCTTGGCCAACAGGGCCCAGGTCGCGCCCGCGTCGGTTGATTTCAGGATGCCCTGCCCGGGGCGCGAGTGGTTGGCGAAATTGGCCTCGCCCGTGCCGGCGTAGATGATGTTCTCGTTCGTCGGGTCCAGGGCCAGCGCGCCCATCGCCGTGGTCGCCTGGTGGTCCGTCAGGGGCGTCCAGGTCAGACCCGCGTCGGTGGTCTTCCAGACCCCGCCGTCGGCCCCCGCGGCGTACAGCAGGTTCGGATTCGTCTTGGAGCACGCAACGCCCGAAACACGCCCGACGTACTGATAACCCGACACGGCGCTGCGCTCGTGCCCCAGCTCGGTCCACACCTGCGCGTGGGCGGGCGCCGCGATCGCGACGAGGGGCCAAAGCCACGCAGCGGCGCGGGGCGTGCTCGCGCGATCGAGTGGGCGAACTTGCTTCATGGTCACGGACTGCCTCCCGGGGTAAGTCGTCGCTCAGTCTACCGGATGGCGATCCGTGGCCCAAGGAATTCGTCGCCCTCGGTGGGGCGGGCGGGTCGGCCAGCGAGGGCCGCCCATGAAAGAAGCCCGGGTCGCGTGGGCGACCCGGGCTCGGAGCTACGGAGGTTGTCCTATCTCAGCCTCGGATTAGCCGAGGAGCTGGAGGACGGTCTGCGGCTGGCTGTTGGCCAGCGAGAGGATGTTGGTCGACGCCGAGACGAGGATCTGCGAACGGGTGAGGTTCGCGGTCTCGGAGGCGAAGTCCGCGTCACGCACGACGCTCTGAGCCGCCGCGGTGTTCTCGGCCGCGATGTTCAGGCTTCGGATCGTGGCGCCGACGGTGTTGCGCTGGAAGGCGCCCAGTCGCCCGCGGAGGGTGGAGACCTGCCCGATGGCGGCCTCGACGATCTTCTGGGCGTCGTTGAGATCGCCGCTGACCAGGTTCATGCCCTTGCCCGAACCAAGGGCCGAGAGGAACCCGCCGGCGTCGGTGGTGCCGAGCTTGCGGGTGGCGACGTCGCCGATGCCGATGGCGACCTTGCCGGCGATGTCGACGCGGCCGGCGAGCTGGAAGTCAGCGCCGCCGCCGGTGATCGTGAAGGCCGGGCCGCCGGAGGTGCCCACGTTGCCGAGGGTCTGCGACGTGCTGGTGTCAAGGGTGACCTCGACATCGAGGAAGTCGGTGTTGATGCGGGCGGTCTTGCCGCGCGTCACGGCCGAGATGCCGTTGATCGTGGCGGCCAGGTCCTGGCCCGAGTCGTTCACGCCGTTGCCGGCCGCCGTGTCGTCCCACTGGGCGAGCGCCGAGGCCTGGGCGTCGGTGAAGTCGTCGTCCTCGAGCTTGTAGATGCCCTCGTTGGAGGCGACCGCGATGCCGCCGTCCTCGATCACCTTGACCGAGACGAACTGGTCGGAGCCGAAGTCCGAGCTGGTGAGCTTGATGCCGGTGCCGGAGACCGCGGCCTCGACGCCGGTGACGTCGCTGAAGCTGTTGATGGCGTCGGCGATCTTGGAGAGCGAGGTTCCCGACGCGAAGGTCAGCTCGCGCGAGCCGAGCGTGCCGCCGACTTCCACGACGAACGACGAGGTCGCGCCGCCCAGGTCGATGGACGAGGCGCCCATCGAGAGGAAGAAGCCGCCCTGCTGGGCCGAGGCGGTGACCGCGACGTCGATGTTCAGCGACGCACCGCTGAACTTGGCGCTGTTGACGCGATAATCGCTCACGCCCGCCACCACGCCCGAGGCCTTGAAGTCAAAGTTGCCGTTGAGGAGCTTGATGCCCTGGAAGCTGGCCGAGCCGGCGATGCGGTCGATGGTCTGCAGGATCGAGTCGACCTGCAGCTGGTTCGCCTCTTTCTCCGAGCGGGAGAGGCCCGCGTTGCTGGCGGTGGTGGTGACCAGGCCCTGGAGCTCGGTCAGCAGGCTCGACACCTCCTGCAGGCCGCCCTCGGCGATGTTCACGACCTGATCGGCGCGCTCAGCGTTGCTGATCGCGGCGTTCATGGACTTCAGCTCCGAGCGCAGGTTCTCCGAGGCGATCAGACCCGCGGGGTCGTCCTTGCCTCGGTTTACCTTCAGGCCCGTGCTCAGCCGCTCGAGCGCGGTGCTCAGGCCCGACGAATTCTGGGCCAGCACCCGCTGGGCGATGAGCGACTGAACGTTCGTATTAATCCGACTCATTGAGGATCCTCCGTGAACTGCTCCGGCGGTCGCTCGTCGCGGGTCCGCCCTCGACCTGTGGCCCCCGAGGCCCACGCCCCGACGGGAAGACCGGCCGAGAACGCCGGTCCGCGCCGTGCCAGGATTCCGTCCCGGGCCCGACGTGCCCACGCCGAACGATCGACATGGACGATTCCGCATCGGCGACCACGCGCCCTCAATTCAGTCCGCGCCTACTTCCGTGGTGCGTTTTGGCAACAAATCCCCGATTTTCACGGAGAGGAACCGCAAAAAACGCCGCACCCCCAGGGGCTTGCCCTAGGGGTGCGGGGTTATTCGGACGATTTTTTGAGACTTCCTTACCTACCCCAGCAACTGCAGCACCTGCTGCGACTGCTGATTGGCCAGCCCAAGCACCGTCGTGCCGGCGCTGGAGAGAATCTGGGCCCGCGTCAGCATGCTGGTCTCCTGGGCGAAGTCCGCGTCGCGGATCTGCGACTGGCTGGCCGACAGGTTCTCGAACGACGCCTGCAGCGATCGCACGTTGGTCTGCAGGACGTTGCGCTCGAAGGCGCCCAGACGCCCACGCATGATCGAGATCTCATCGATCGCGCGATCCAGGATCGAGCTGGCGATGGTGAAGTCGCCGCTGGCGACGTTCTCGGAGATGCTGTTGCCCTGCCCGGTCTTGAGCGACGAGAGGAACGTCAGCGCGCCGGAGTTGTTCTGGGTCCCGCCGATGTTCGACGCCGCCACCGAGGCGATGCCCAGGTTGGCCTGCTGCAGGGCGGTCACGTCCTGGCCGATCTGGAAGAGCGCCCCGCCGCCGGTGATGTCGAAGGTGGAGTTGGCGGCACTGGGGTCGATGGCGAAGTCCTCGGTGAGCAGCAGCTCCAGCCCCAGCGAGGTCGAGTTCACGCTGACGCGCAGCCCCTTGCCCGAGGCGAGCGTCCCGTTGACCAGGGCCGCCACGTCCTGCCCCTCGTCGCGCTGCGAGGCGACCAGGGCGGTGTTGGACCAGTCGAAGGGGGGGCCCATGTCCAGGGGCGCGTTGTCGTCGAGCTTGTAGGTGGCCCAGGCGTCGTTGGACGGGTCCGCCGGGCCGCCCAGGCGTTTGACCGACACGAACGCGTCCGAGCCGAAGTCGATGGACTTGAACACGACGCCGGAGTTGGCGTCGCCGTTGATGAGCTCGGCCTCGATGCCCGTCAGGGCCCGGAGGTTGTTCACCGCGTCGACCATCTTCGACAGGCTCTGGTTCGAGGGCAGGGTGATCTCCTGCACGCCCCGGGGACCGGTGATCTGAAGCGTCATCGACGAGAGCGTCACGCCCGGCGGCGTGGTGTTGCCGTTGTAGAACAGCGCCCCGGTCTGGGCGCTGGCGACGACATCGATATCCACCGACAGCACGTTGTTGCCGACGCGGCTGGCGTTCCAGATGGTGGCCTGGGCGATGGCGCTCACGTGCATCGCGGAGGTCTGGTAGCCCAGGCTCCCGTTGAGCAGCTTGAGCCCGCCGAAGGTCGCGGTGTTGGCGATGCGAGTGATCGAATCGATCGCCGAGTCGATCTGGAGCTGGTTGGCGTCGCGCTCGTCCTGGGAGTTGGCGCCGGTGTTGGCCGACTCCACGATCAGCGAGCGGATCGAGTTGAGCAGGTCGTTCACCTCCGACAGCGACGCCTCGGTCGTGGAGATCACGGCGCTGGCGCGCTCCGCGTTCTTCATGCCCGTGGCCACGCCCTGGATGTCCGAGCGCAGACGCTCCGAGATGATCAGCCCCGCGGGGTCGTCGGCGCCGCGGTTGATCCGCAGCCCCGTCGAGAGGCGCTCCAGGCGGAGCGAGAGTTCCCGCTGCGTGCGCGACAGGTTCGACTGCGCGACGACGCTGGGAATGTTGCTGTTGATCCGGGCCATGGCAATCCTCCGTGATTGCGGCGAACCAATGCCGAGGAACACGCCGGCGGTCTATCCCCGCCGGCCAATGGGGGTCCGAACGAGTCCTACGCAAACCGCGTGCCATCGGCGGCGCGAGTGGCGGGGGTCGAAATCGGTGGCGCGGCGGAGGCCAGCCGCGAGCGCGATTCGCTCCGCAGCTTGGCCGGACCGGGTGAGATCGCAGGCCCCAGGGCCGACACATCCTCGCGGGCGATGCGGGCGGCCTGCTGGTTTTCCCTGCGGATCGCCTCGTACACCTCCTTGCGGTGCACGGCGATCCGAGTCGGGGCCGTGATCCCGAGGCGAACCTTGTCGCCGCGGATATCCACGACCGTGATCTCGATCTCATCTCCGATCATGATCGTCTCGTCGCGCTGACGGGAAAGGACGAGCATGAAAGAACTCCTTGGCGGGCGTCGAACGCACACTGCGTCCGCGCCGGCGCTTCGTCCGGTGAGAAGGGTCAAACACACGAGCAGAACACGGGTCGAGCAAGCTCCCCCGGCCATCGCCGGGGACGACCTCACGCGGGGATCGCGCGGGCCGCGGAGACCTTCACGAGCGCGTGACGGGTCGTCCACCGCTTCTCGGCCAGGACGGCCTGCTCGCCGACCCGGTTGAGCGTGTTGATGATCAGCGGGCCCTGGAGATTGCCCGTCAGCGTCTGATCAACCTTGTTGACGATCACAAATACCTGGGCGTCCTCGAGCTTCCCGAGCGACAGCTCGCCCATCTGCTCCGGGCGGATCGGCACCGAGTACTCGGGCACGAACAGCGACGGGTCCGTCACCACGAACGCCAGGCTCGGCTCGTCCAGCGACTGCAACCAGAAAAAGCACGAGTCCTGCCCCGGTTCAAGGAGGCAATACCTCGTGTGCCCAGAAAACCCAAGCAATCCCTTCGGGAACGTGATCACGCGGTCCTCCGCGATCTCGATCACTCCGAAGCGTGTCGTCCGCACGTCCATGGTGCGCTCCGCTATTCGGCCCGACCCCGGAGGGATCGACTCCCACGCGTCCATCGCGCGGGCGACGTCCTGTCTTCCACGCCGGCGCGGCCGAGACGCCGACGGCGTTTCAATCCATCCCGACGACCGGGCCTCCGCCCGTCCGCCAGACCCCAAGGACTACGTCAGGAAGTCCAGCAGCGTCAGCCGAGAGCTGATCGCCGCCGCCTGAAGCCCCGCCTGCAGCTGCGTCTGGAGCATCGAGAAGCGGCTGGCCGCCTCCGTGTAGTCCACGTCCCGCAGCGAACTGCGAACCTGCTCGTCAAAGGTCGTGCGATCCTCCTCCGCACGCTCGGCGAACTCGACCCGCTGGGCATACCCACCCACCACGCCGCGCGTCTCCGCCAGCAGGTCGATGGACGTTCCCAAACTGTTCCCAGCAAGGCCGATGCCAATCGTGTCGTCCTGTTCCAGACCCTCGCGAAGGTCGATCAGGTCGCTGAAAATCCCCGCGACGCGCACCTTCGCCCGGTCCGCCCCCACAAAACTTGCGCTCCCCGTGTCGTAGCGCCCGTCAAGGAACCCAAGGTCCTCCGCCGCCTCCGAGTTGTTCCGCGGCGCGATCGCGATCGCGCTCGTGAACCCTGCGTCCTGCGTCAGCACCACCCCGTTGTTCGTCGCCCCCAGCGACGCGGTCAGCGAAGTGGCCGGCAGACCCGCCGCCGCCAGCGCCGCCGCCGCCTGGCTGTTGATGCGATCCACCAGCGTCTGCACCGTCACGATGTCCTGCGGCCGAAGGTCGATGTCGATCTTGGTCTGGGCCGCGTTGCCCAGCGTGATCGTGAAATCAATGTCGTGCGTCGGATCGGCCTGGCCCGTCGTTGGGTCGATGTACCCATCCTTGATCTGCACGCCGCGACCGAAATTGAACGACGAAAGCAGGCTCGACGGCGTCATCGATCGAATCCCGAGGTTTGCGGCGGTCGTATCGCCCGCCCCCGCCTCCTCGATCGACAGCGCCCCGCTCGAGCCCGCCGACAGCAGGTTCACGATGTCGATCCCCGTCCCCGCGGCGTTGATCTCCACCCGCACTCCCACGCCCGCGGCCTCGATCAGCCCCTTCACATCCCCCAGCGTCTGCGCGCCGGACAAATCCACCGTCGCGCTCCCCCGATTGTTCGTGAGCTTGATCGACCCCAGCGCCTGCGACAGCCCCGTCATCGACCCCACCGGCGTGCGCCACGTCAGCCGCGCCGAAAGATCGAGCCCCGCCGACGCGCCCGCCGGGAACACCAGCGTGTCGTCCGCGTTGGCGAGCCCGAAGTCCTCCGCCGTCACGCCCGTGCCCTGGTCATAGAACTGAACCGAGCCCCCGGTTGCCACGTCGATCGACAGCGAGCCCCCCGAAACGCCGATCGCGCCGGCGCCCAGCACCGTCACGCCGTTGTCGGCTTCGTACGCGCGGATCGCGCTGGTCAGCGTGTCGATCACGTCGCCGATGGTGTCGGCGCCCGCCAGGTCGACCGCGACACGCGTCCCGCCGTTGAACGAGAACTCGACCGCGCCCGGCGTGATCCCCAGCCCGCGCGCCCCGGGCGTGTCCGACAACAGCGTGCCCGTCGTGAGCGCCGGATCAAGATCGACGCTCCCCTTCACCTTGGCGGCGGCGGCGGCGAACGCCTCCGCGTTCCCCAGCGTGATCGGCACCGTCTGCGCCAACCCCAGCTCCGTGAACAGCCCGCTCCCCTGGCCCTGCCACAGGTACGCGCCGCGCTGCTCCACGAACGGCTGCACGCTCGTCGTCGCGCCCCCGAACACATACCCCGCCACCCCCTGGCGGTTCAGCGTGTTGTACATCGACGTCAGCATCGAGTTGATGATCGCCGCCTGCTGCTTCCGCTGCGTCGCGTCGCTCGGCGTGCTGATCTGCGCCAGCGCGATGTCCTTGGCGTCCAGCGCCGTGTCGCCCGCCTCGCCCAGCGCCGTGTCCAGCATCCCCAGCGACGCACCCGCGTGCTCGATGTTCCGCCGACGCTGCGCCGAACGCTCGATCCGATCGTCCAATTCCGCGATCGTGGCGGCCTTGACGGCGTCGTCGCTCGTCTTGTTCACGCTCCGACCCGTCGCCAACTCCACCTGCGCGCGGTACAGATCAATGTTGGTGCGCGTCAGGTTGGACAGCGTCAACTGCTTCATCAGCAGGTTGGGGACTCGCGCAAGACCGGCGGGAAAGACGCTCATGGTTCACCCGTGCATTCGCAATCGGCGTGCCGGAAAGTCAAGAAGTGGTCAAGTGGCGAAGTGGCGAAGTGGCAAAGTGGCGAGGTGACAATGTGAAACCCAATCGTCCTCGCTCGCCGCCGGATCACTCGACCACCTGACCACGTCTCTGTTTGACTCCGTGACTTCTGACTTCGTGACTCCGTGACTTCTGCCTTCGTCCCTGCCTTTCACTTCGTCTCTGCGTCTCTCCGTCTCTTCTCCTCATCCGCTCTACAAAAGCCCCAGCAACGTCTGCGTCAGTTCGTCGGCGATCGAGATCAGCCGCGCCGCGCCCTGGTACTGGCGCTGGAAGTCCAAGAGGTTGACCGACTCTTCGTCGAGCGACACCCCGCTCACCGCCGCCCGCTGCGATTCCAGGCTCTGGCGGATAATGCCGGTCGAGACCGCCCGCGATTCGCTTGACTTGGCCGCCACGCCCACCGCCTGCACGCTGTCGGTCCACGCGCCGCGCAGCGTCCGTCCGTCCAGGTCGCTGATCGCCCGGTCCTGCAGGTTTACGATCGACAGCGCCGTCCCGTTCTCGACCAGCGAGCCGTTGACGTACCGCCCGCTCATCAGCTTCGATGGGTCCGAGGCAAGATCACCCCGCACCGCGATGTCGCGGGCGCTGGTCCCCTCGAAGAACGAGTTGACACCCAGCACCGCCAACGCGCCCGACGAATCATCCGCGAACGACACCTCAAACCCCGAGTCGGCATCGACCTTCAATCGCCCGTCCGACGTGAAACTCGCCGACAGCCCCGGCACCGCGTCCAGCGCCGCCCGGATGTCCTCGGGCGTCGTGTCGTCGTCGAACCCCGGCGTGCCGTCGGCCTTGCGCCCGTCAAGGTCGACATCGATCCGCACCGTCTTCATCGTGCCCGTGCCCGTCTGCTTCACGTTCACGAGGAACCCGCCGTTGACCGCCGCGAACGGCAGGTCCGAAAGGCTCTGGTTCGCCGGGTCGTTGAGCGCCCGCGTGCGGTCGCCCAGCGCGACTTTCAGCGTCCCCTCGGCGCTCGCGGGGTTCGTCACGTTCGCGCCCGTCGAGTGCAGCTTGTTCACCTGGAAGATGATCTGGGCCGCCAGGTCATCCAATTCGCCGATGACCTTGTCCGCCGTTGAATCGCGCGACTCCAGCAGCCCGCCGATCTTCCCCGAGCGCACCGGCAAGTGCTCCTGATCGGCCTTGACCGCCACGTCCACGCGCACCGTGCCGTCGACCGAGCTCTTCTCCAGCTCCAGCCCGCGCGACACCGACCCCTGCACGATCGGCGTCGAGCCCACCAGCACGTCCACCATCCCGTTGCCCTGCTCCACCACCGAAACGTCCAGGAGCTTCGAAAGCTCCGTGATCGCCTGGTCGCGCTGGTCCCTCAATCCCGCGGCCTGGAATCCCGCGATCTCGCTGTCCGCGATCTCCTGGTTCATCCGCGCCACCACCGACAGCATCTCGTCCGCCGCCCGGATGCTCGCGCCAAGCTCCGAGTCCACCTGGTCCCGCGTGTTGGCCAGGTCCTGGCGCAGGCGCGTGACAAACGCCGCCAGCCGCTGCCCGCCCTGCACGACCACCGCCGAGGACTTGGTCTGGTTGGCCCGCTCCGACCACGACGAGAAGAACGCGGTGAGCTCGCTCGAAAGGTCGTAGTCCGACAGCTCGCCGATCGTCGCTTCGATCGCGCCGTTGATCGCCAGCGCCTGCTGGGCCCCGGCCTCATCCGAGACGCCGGTCCACAGGCGCGCCTGCAGCGCCGAGTCGAGCTGGCGCCGCACGCTCATCACGCCCACGCCGCGCCCGATCGCGCCCGTGCGCGTCGTGGAGTCGCCCGCGATGGGGTAGAACGTGGCGACCTGGCGGGTGTAGCCCGCGGTGGTTGCGTTGGCCATGTTCTGGCCGGCAACGCTGAGGCCGACCTGGCTCGCCGACAGCGCCGAGCGCCCGATGTTCATCGCGGTCGAAAGACTCATGGCCACCTCCGCCTAGCGAACCAGGTCGACCGCCGCCGCCAAAGCCGGCGTCGCCTCGATCACGCCCCGCCGCCCGTACGTCCCCGCGTGGCTGAGCCGCCGCCCGACGTGGCGCATCAGCCCCTCGATGTGCGCCGACAGCGACGCGGTCGCCGCCTTCAGCGAGCTCTCCTCGTGCCGCACGCGTTCGATCAGCCGGCGCAGCTCCTGGGCCTGGGTCCGCAGCGCCCCGCGCTCCGCCTCGGGGAGCACGTCAAGGAGCGTGCCCAGCCGCGGGAGCGGCGCGTTGGTCGCGCTCCCCGCGTCCGGGCCGAATCGCTTCCACAGCGCCCGCACCGTCTCCTGCCTGGTCTGCTCGATCGCGGCCAGGTTCGCCAAGAGATGCCGCTGCGCCTCCAACGCCCGCTCCACGCCCCGCGCATCGGCCCCGCGCACCGCGTCGCGGTGCTGCTCGATCAAGACCAGCCACTTCTGGTGCTCGCGCGTCATCTCCGCGAGAATCCCGCCCAGCCGCAGGAGATCGGACCTCGCCGGCTCGACCTTGGAAGGCCCCGCCCCGCCGCCGCCATTGGCCGCCCGGTTCATGCCGTCACCCCCGCCCCCGCGGCGCGCCGAAGGTCGCGCGCCAGCCGATCCACCAGCGGGAATCGCTGCGCCCGCGTCAGCTCCTGCGCCAGTTGCGAGTCCTGCATCGCCCGGAACTGCTTCTCCGCCGCGCCCGGCCCAAAGGGCGGCGGGCTCTGCTCCATCTCCCGCCACTGCTTCAGCAACGGACCCACCAACGCCACCGACACCAGGTCCCGCGCCACCCGTTCCGCCTCGTCCTCGCCCGCGGCCTTGGACCTTTCCGCCGACAACACCCGCGAAAATTCCGCCTGCCGACGCCCAAGCTCCCCCTCCGCCACGCCGGGAGCGCGCGTCGCCAGCAGCGTGCCCTCGGCGCTCAGCATCCCCGGAATCGTCGCCATCGCTCACGCTCCGCTCAGTCGATCACAAGCTTGCCCTGCAGCTGCCCGCCCTTGGCCAGCATCTGCAGGATCTCGACCTGCTGGTCCACCTGGATATCCAGCCGGTTGAACGCCGCCAGAAGGTCTGCCAGCCGCGCCGTTTGCGACGTGCTGGTGTCCCGCGGCGTGATGCTCATCCACTTCTCGCGGTCGATCAGCGGGTCCTGCGCCGTCGGCGTCGGCGCCGGCGTCGTCGTCGTGATCGTCAGGTCGCGGTGCGTGATCGCCACCGGGTTCACCGTCACGTCCGCCGTCAGGATGATCGCCCCCGACCGCCGGTTGCAGATCACCATCGCCGGCAGGCCCAAGAGCCGCGGGTTCACCTCCGTCGACATGATGTCCGCGATGAACGCCGCCCGCTGCGGACGCTCGGCCTTCGGGATCGAGATGCGGATCGTCCGCTCGTCCATCACCTCCGCCACCGGCGGCTCGGCGTCGCCCGGATTCGCCCGCTGCTGGTCGTTGATCGTGCTCACGATCTGCGTCGCGCTCGACCACCCCGCAAAGTGCGGCTGGATGATCAGCTCGAACACGTCCTTCACCTCCGGCATCCTGATGTCACGCACCATCCGCGCGCCCAGCCGAACCTTGCCCACCGTCGGCGTGCTCGGATCGATGTCGATCGAGCCCTCCGCCAGCCCGAAGTGCTCGTCGCCGACGTACGGGCCCAAAAGTGGGCACAGGCTCAGCCGCCCGCCCTTGAGGCTCTTGCAGCTGTTGATCGCCACCACCTCGACGTCCAGCGTGTCGTCCGCCAGCGCGCCCGTCGCTGGCACCACCACCGTCACCGACACCACCGCCACGTTCTTGACGCCGTTCAATTCCCGCAGCGCCCCGGGCTCGTTCCCGTTGTTCTTCAGCCACTGCGCCAGGGGGCGGGCCATCGCCAGTTCCTTGCCGCTGTCGCCCGTCCCGGGGAGGCCCATCACAAGCCCCAGCCCGCGCAGCACGCTCTCGCCCTGGCCTTTCAGGCGCGTCAATTCCTGCACCGTCGTCGCCGAGGTCGGCGCGATCAGCCACAGCGACATCACCGCCGCCGCCAGCACAGCCATCCGCGGCTTCGTCGCGGGCAGGAGCGCCCGCACAACCCGCGCGATCGCGCCGAATCGGCGTGCGGAATCTGAACAACGTTCTTCCGGCGTCAGGGGGTGCATGGCACGACCTCCGTGTCGTGCCCACGCAACGCCCGTGCCATTCGTCGCCTAGAACCCGAACACCGCCTCCAAGAGCCGCGGGATGAACCCCTTGGTCGACGAGTCCTTCACCTGACCCTCGTTCTTGGCGATCAGCGTCAGGTTCGCCAGTTGGCTCGACAGCACCGTGTTCGACGTCGTCACGTCCTCCCGACGGCATTCCCCAGACAAGATGTACGTCTGCGTTTCCTCGTTGCTCACGATCGTCTTCCGCGCCTCCACCACCAGCACGCCGTTGGGCTTCACGTCGATGATCTTCGCCGTCACCTTCGCCACGAACCGGTCCGATCGCTCGTACTTCCCCTCGCCCTTGAACTTGTTGTTCCCCGAAAGGCCAAGGTCCGCCCCGCTGGTCGTGTCGCCGTTCTCCACCTGCAATTCCAGCAGCTTTTCCAGGCTCGGAAACTTGTCCAGCGCCGCCTTGATCGTGTAATCCTTCTTCGTGTCCAGCTTCTGGTCGCTGGTCTGCTTGCTGTTCTCGTCGATCACGATCGTGATCTGGTCGTGCACCGCGTAGGTCTTGGGCTTGGGCGCCTGCACCGCCAGCAAGCTCACGCCCGCCAGCGGGCCCGCCGGGTCACGCGGCAGCTCGTTCTCCGACGCCGGCGCCGGCGGCTCGCGCATGAACAGGCTCTGCCCGCGCGCCGCGCCCGCCATCCCCATCCCCGCGGCCGCCAGCACCGCCGCGCACCGCGCCCGACCGCTCGTCTTCATCGCTCATTCCTCCGTCGAGGGCTTCTTCGCCATTGACCTTTGGTCCGCGGGCTTCTTGTCCGCCGCCTTCTGGGTCGCGTCATCCGACCCGAGCTTCCGGTCCGCCAGGTCCGCGTAGCCCCGCGCCCGCGCATCCCGCGCCCGCCGGGCGGCCCGGTCCTCGTCGCTGGCCGACACGGGCGCGCTCGCCGCCCGCGTCGCCCGCTCTTTCACGTCCTTCACCCGGCCCTGGCGCGCCCCGGGCGCCAGCGAATCATCGCCCCCCGTCGACGCCAGCACCGCGATCCCCGGGGCATCCATCCGCGCCTGGAACGTCCGCGCCGACCCCACGGGCTGGAGCGTCACCAACTCCCCCTGCCGTCCGTCGCCCAGCGCCCGCGCCGTCGTCTTCACGACAAACGATCCGTTCACGCAGTGAACCCGCACCAATTCGCCTTTCTTCACCACCAGCGGCGCCTGCACATCCGCCGCCTCCAGCACCCGCCCCCGAGGCAGCGATCCCTTGGCCACCCGCCCGATCGCGCCCTCGACCGGCACGCACTCGACCGTGTGGGGCAGCCAGCGCTCCTCGCCCGTCACCGCCGCGCTCGTCACCGCCTCGCCGCGCTTCAGGTCCTCCGCCAGCACCGCCGCCATCCGGCGCACCCGCACGCCCACGCGAACCGTGCCCGACGCCGCGATCTTCTCTCCTTCATACAGCGTGACGCTCACCGGCTGCTCGGGCGATGTCCCCACCAGCGCGATGTCCGATGCCCGCCCGACCACGCTGGTGTTCAGCAGCTCCGCGTCGCGCTCGTCGAACGACAGTCGGACGTCCCCCGCCGCAAGCCGCAGCTCCGCCAGCACCCGCTCCTCGATCAACCGGCGCACGATGGGACCATCCGGGATCGGCGCGGGCTCCGTGCCCGCTTTCGCCGCCGGCGCCTTGGGCTTCACCACCTCGGGCTTCCCCACCCACACGCGGCACACGCTCCCGCGCAGCTCCAGCCGCCCCCAGTTCACATCGTCCCGTGCTTCAAGCAGCCCGCGGATCGTCTCGACCGAAAGCGTCGTCTCACCCGCGCCGGCGTTTTCCATCACCACCAGCGCGCCCAGCCTGCTCGCGCCCTCGCCCGACAACTCCGCTACGTCCGCCAGCGTGATCGCGCCCGGCAGCGCCCGCTCCACCCGCTCGCGCACTCGGATCGAATCCTGCCCGCGCGCCACGCCGGCCACGAGCACGCTCCACGCGCACGCCGCCAGCAGGAAAACAAGCCGCGTTCCACGCGTCATCGGCTCACCTCTTCACGCCCGCCGGATTACTGACGGAGCTGGCTGACGGCACGGAGCGTCTCGTCCGCCGTGCGGATCGTCTGGCTGTTCATCTCAAAGGCCCGCTGCGTGCGGATCATCTCGATCAGCTCGCGGGTGGGATCGACGTTCGAGCTCTCCAGGAAGCCCTGCTTCAGCCGCCCGCGCCCGTCCGCACCCGGCTCGCCCAGGTTCGGGTCCCCCGACGCCGCCGACTCGCGGTACAAGTTCTCGCCGAGCTGGATCAGGCCCGCCGGGTTGATGAACGTTGCCAGTTGCAACTGCCCGGCCTCCTGCGGCTCGGTCGAGTCCGCGGTCGTGTACGTCACCACGCCGTCGGACCCGATCGAAACGCCCGTCGCCTCCGGCGGGATCGCAAACGTCGGCTGCACCCGCCGCCCCTGGTCGTTGGCCATCACCAGCTCGCCGTCGGAGTTCAGCGTCAGGTTCCCCGCGCGGGTGTACGCAAAGCCGCCCTGCTCGGCCTCCACCTGCACCTGCAGGAACCCCTCGCCCTCGATCATCACGTCCAGCGTCCGCCCCGTCGAGAGCGGCGCGCCCTGCTGAAAGTCCAATTGCGTCCCCGACACCGACACCCCCTGCCCGATGTACAGGCCCGTGGGGCGCTGGTCGCCGATCGCGTTCTCCGTGCCCGGCTGGGCCTTCTCGATGTACAGCAGGTCCTGGAAGTTCGCCCGGCTGGACTTGAACCCCGATGTGTTCACGTTCGCCAGGTTGTTGGCCGTCACGTCCAGCGACGTGTTCAGCGCCGAGAGCGCCGTCGAAGCCGATTGCAGCGCGTTGATCGCCATCGTTCACTCCCCCGTCTAGGCCACGCGGCCAAGCGCGTTGATCGCCCGATCCATCATCCGATCCTGCGACCGGATCATCGCGATGTTGGCCTCCACCTCGCGCCCGGCCCCCGCCACGTCCATCAGCGCCTTCACCGAGTCCACCGACGACTGCTCCACGTGCCCCTGGCGGATCGTCCCCGTCCCCGGCGTCCGCGAAAGCACGGCGTTGGTGGGGGGGATGAACAGGCTGTTCCCCTGCTTGCCCATCCGCCACGGATCGGGGATGTGCAACAGGTGAATCCGCCCTGCCTCCTGCCCGCCCTGCGTCACAACCCCCGCCCCGTCGATCTTGATCTCGCCGGTCCCGCGCAGGTTGATCGAGTTCCCCGCCGGGTCCAGCACCGGCAGCCCCGACACCGCCATCACAAGCTGCCCGCCGGCGCTCCGCGCCAGCCGCCCGTCGCGCGTCACCCGGATCGGGTTCGCCGCGTCGTTGGAATCACGCACCACGAAGAACCCATCACCCTGGATCGCAAGGTCAAGGGGCTCGTCCGTCCGGTCCAGCGCGCCCTGCGAGAACGAAATCCGGTTCGGCGCCGCCATGTTCCCGGCCCCGAGCTTCTCCAGCATCGCGTTCGACGCCAGCGAATACAGCCCGTCCTCTTCCCGGGCCGCCGCCCGGAACCGCGACGTCGGAACGTCCGGCTTGAACCCGACCGTCTGGGCGTTGGCCAGGTTATTGGCCAGCACGTCCTGGCGGTACAGGGCCGAGAGCGCGCCCGACGCCGAGATTTCCATGCCGTAGTTCATCGCTTAGCCGCCCCAACCGTTCAATCCACGCCCGAATCGCTCCGGGGCGCGCGCGAGCACGCCGCCGACGGCTCTCTCACAAGCGGCGTGCCAACCGCCCCCGGAACGTCGCCCCGCGCGCCTTGCGCCCCTCGCGCAAGCGCTGCGCCGAGCAAGTTCGTCAAGGGGGCGATTTGACCGGAAGCCCTCCGGTCGAGACGCTATCGCGTCAATGTTGGCCCAGGGATGGGCGTGGAGTGTGCGATGGCGGTGTGCGCGGGTTGCAAAAACCAGTTCTCCGACGGGGCCAAGTACTGCCCCTCCTGCGGACGCCCAAACGTCCCCGAGGGCATGACCCTCAGCGTTCCACTGCCAACCCCCATACCCGCAGCCTCCCCCGCCGCCTCCGACGGCTCGGACCCCACCATGACCAGCTGGGGAAACCAGCCCCCGCCGCCCACCTCGCGCTCCGGCGCGTCCGGCAGCGGGCACGACACACCCGCACGCCCCGCGCCCAGCTTCCAGCCCGACCCGCGCTCCATCGGCGCCACCGCCCACGCGCCCGCCCCCGGACGCGCCGCGTCACTCCTCAACAGCTCCACCGGCACGAGCGAAGGACGCTTCCAGACCGGCGATCTCCTGGGCGATCGCTTCCGCATCATCGGCCAGCTCGGCAAGGGCGGCATGGGAGAGGTCTTCCGCGCCGACGACCTCAAGCTCATGCAGCCCGTCGCCCTGAAGTTCCTCCCGCCGCACCTCTCCACCAACCGCGTCAGCCTCGACCGAATGATCAACGAGGTCCGCGTTGCGCGGGCCGTCTCCCATCCAAACGTCTGCCGCGTCCACGACATCGGCGAGGTCGACGACCTCCACTACATCTCCATGGAGTACGTCGACGGCGAAGACCTGGCCTCCCTCCTCCGTCGCGTCGGACGATTCCCCCAGGAACGCGCCGTCCAGGTCGCCAGGCAGCTCTGCGCCGGCCTCGCCGCCGCACACGCCAAGGGCGTCCTCCACCGAGACCTCAAGCCCGCCAATGTCATGATCGACGGCACGGGCACCGTCAAAGTCACCGACTTCGGCCTGGCGGGCCTCGCCCAGGAACTCGCCGGCAAGGGCGGGCGCGCCGGCACCCCCGCCTACATGGCCCCCGAACAGTTCTCCGGGAGCGGCGTCTCCCCCAAAAGCGACATCTACGCCCTCGGGCTCGTCCTCTACGAAACCTTCACCGGTAAGCCCGTCTATCGCCCCGAATCACTTGAACACCTCGCCAAGCTCCACACCCAGCCGCCGCCCAGCGTCTCCAGCGTTGTCTCCGACGTCGATCCCCGCATCGAGCGCGTCATCCTCCGCTGCCTCGAACGCGACCCCGACCGCCGCCCAAGCTCCGCGCTGGCCGTCGCCGCCGCCCTCGCCGGTGGCGATGCCATGGCCGACGTCCTGGCCGCCGGTGAAACGCCGACGCCCGAGATGGTCGCCGCCAGCGGCGAACGCGGGAGCCTCCGCCCTCCGCTCGCCATGGCCGCGCTCGTGCTGGTCGCCGTCGGCGCGCTCCTCATCGCGCTCCTGGGCCAGAAGACGCGCCTCCTGGCCCACGCCACCGCCGACCGATCGCGCGAAGAGCTCTCCGTCAAGGCCCAGGACATCCTCGCCGATGTGCTCCGCCCCTCCACGCGCCTCGATCGCGCCATCGGCTTCATCGAACACCCCGAGGCCATCACCGACCAATCTTCCGAGGCCGCCGAAGGCATCGCTCAGAACTCCACCCAGCCCCCCGCCGACGCCGCCAAGCCCGCGCCCGTCGCCGCTTCACCCGCGCCATCCTCTTCCACCGACGCCGTGGAGTTCTGGTTCCGCGAGAGCGCCGTCCCCATGGCCCCGCGCGACGCGACCCGCGGCGTGCAGCTCGACGACCCGCCGCTCTCCACCCCCGGCATGTCCCGAGTCCGCCTCGACATGAACGGCCGGCTCCGCGAGGTCATCGTCGTCCCCGAGGCCGGCGCCCTCCAGGACGCCGCCACTCTGGCCGCGACACCGACCTCGTCCCCGGCCGCGCCCACCGCCGAGACCGTCCCCGCCCTCCCCCCGATCGACTGGAAGCCGCTCTACAAAAACGCCGACCTCGACGAATCAACCATCCAGCCCGCGACGCCCGCCCTGATCCCGCCGGTGTATTGCGACGCGCGCTTCGCGTGGACCTGCAAGGACCGCTCCGGGCGTCTGTTCCGCTGCGAGGCCGGCGCCGTCGGCGCCAGGCCCGTGTACTTCAGCGTGATGGACCAGGGCGCGCCCCCCGCCGAAGCGAGCGCCGCCAGCGGCGACGCCGGCGCCGGCGGCGCGATCCTCTTCGTCCTGTTCCTCCTCGCCGCCGTCGGCGGACCCGGCTGGATCGCCTGGAACAACATCAAACGCGGGCGTGGCGATCGCAAGGGCGCCATCACCCTCGCCGGCGTCACCTTCGCCGCCTCGCTCCTCCAGGCCGCCCTCGGCGCCCATCACACCACCGACCTCTCCATCATCCTCGTCTGGTCCATGTCCGCCCTCGGCGTCGCCCTCCTCAAGGCTGCCCTCATCTGGGTCGGCTTCGTCGCCATCGAGCCCATCGTCCGCCGCCAACGCCCCGAGTCGATCATCTCCTGGGCCCGCCTGGTCGGCGGAAACTGGCGCGATCCCCTCGTCGGACGCGACATCCTCATCGGCACCGCCGTCGGCGTGCTCTGGATGCTCGTGGCCGGCGGCTACGCGCTCGCCATCGCCGCCTCCGCCTCGCGCCCGCCGCACCCCCAGCCCGTCGCCGTAGAATCCCTCGTCGGTTTCCGCCAGGCCCTGGGCGTCATGCTCAACGTCGTCTTCTACTCGCTCATCTTCCCGCTCTTCATCACCCTCATCCAGGCTATCGTCCGAAAGTTCGTCAAGGAGCCTGCCATCTCCCGCATCGTCGAGGCCGGCGCCCTCACCCTCGTCATCGCCGCCCTCATGAGCCAGGCCGCCGGCGGCGAAGCAAACCTCCCCCTGGCCCTCGTCGGAGGCGTGGGCTGCATGCTCATCGGCGCCCGCTTCGGCCTCCTCATGCTCGTCTCGGCCTTCTTCGCCGTCGGCGTCATCAGCGCCTTCCCCATCGCGCTGGGCCTCTCCAGCTGGGCCACCATGACCGGCGTCCTGGGCGTCGTCGTCATCGCCGCCGCCGCCGTCTTCGGCTTCGTGATCTCGATCACCGGCCTGCGCGCCATGCCCCGCGCCGATTACTGATACGCATTCGGCCTGAATTCCGGGCGTCTTGGGTGGCCCGCCTATCCGAGGCGGGACTTCTGCATGAAATCCGAGCACGCTCTGTCACGCGGCACAATGGCGCAAAAAGGTCCCAATGCCCATTGCCCATTGCCCATTGCCCGATGCCCGATGCCCGATGCCCGATGCCTTCTCCCCCCGCCTACTCCTCGTCGAACCCGCTCTCAACCAGCTTCCGAAGGGCCGCGCAGCACGCCGGCGCGTCCGCGCCCGCCGCGGCCACCCGCAGCTCCGTCCCCTGGCTTGCCGCCAGCATCATCATCTGCATGATCGACTTGCCATCCACGCTCGTGTCGCCCTTGCTCACCGTCACCTCGCTCGCAAACGTGCTCGCCACGTCCACGAACGACATCGCCGGGCGCGCGTGCAGCCCCAGCCGATTGACGATCTTCACCGTGATCTCGCAGCGATCCGACACGCCCCATCCCCCACATAATGCCGCCGCCTACCCCGCCAGTTGCTGACTGTCCGACTCCTCCATCAGCGCCGTCACCTCGCCCAGCGTGCCCGCCTGACGAAGCACCCGCCGGAACGTGTCCTTCGACAGGTTCTTGAAGATCACCTCCATCGCCTGCAGGTGCTGCTCCGGGCGATCCTCCGGCGACAGCAGCAGGAACACCGAGTACACCGGCTGCTTGTCCAGCGAGTTGAACTCGATCCCCCGCGGCGCCAGGCCCACCGCCGCCGACATCTTCGTCACCGACGGGTGCTTCACGTGCGGCACGGCCACGCCCCGCCCGAACCCCGTCGAGCCCTTCCGCTCACGCTCCAACACCCTCGCCACCAGCTCGTCCCGGATCGACGCCGCCGCCGCCCCGCTCGAAACCAGCGCGTCCACCAGCTCCCGGATCACGTCGTCCCGAGCCGCGCTCGCCAGCTTCGGCACGATCGCCCCCGGCGAAATGATCTCCATCAGCTTCATACCCGCTCCCGCCCCGTCGCCGGGGCCCCTGCGAACTTGGCCCTGCAAACTCGGCCCAGCGAACTCGGCCCTGCTACCGCGATCCCGGGCGGTGGTGGTCCTGCTTCAGCCGTTCCTTGAACTCCGTCAGCTGCCGCGTCGCCTTCTGCGCCGCTTCGTCGATCGCCGCGTACAGGTCCGGGCCCGTCGCGTGGCTCACAAAGTCGTCGTGGTGCTCCACGTCCACCACCAGCTCCACCGAGAAATCACCCGTCTTGTGCCGGTCCGCCTTCGACAGCGTCACCGTGATCTGCTGAATCTTGTCGTAGAACTTGGAAAGCTTCGAGGTCTTCCCCTCCGCGTGCAACCGGATCGCCTCCGTCACGTCGATGTTCCGCCCGATCACGTCCGTCCGCATGCCGCTCCCTTTCCCCCGGGGCCGTCCGCCCCCGGGCCAGACACGATCATAACCCCGACCCCACCCCCAGCCAGCACCCCGGCCAGCCGCACGGCCCACCCGCCGGCACCGGGCCGTTGCACCCTGCTCGCGCACCAGCCGCCCTACCAGCCGACCGCACCATCGGGAATAGGTCCACCATCCCCAAAAACGCCGCGGGGCGCCCCAAAGGACGCCCCGCCAATGGGCCTGGGCAGGCTCGAACTGCCGACCTCACCCTTATCAGGGGTGCGCTCTAGCCAACTGAGCTACAAGCCCCACGCCGACGGCCTCCCGCCGGGCCCAAAGTATACCGCCCATCCCCGAAGAAGACACCGCCCCGCCCATCCCCCGTTCGCCCCTCCTTCGCCCGCCCGGCTCCATCCCGCCCCATCCGCGCCGCGCCGAGTCGTCTTCTCTTCATTTGGCCATTTGGCGCTTTGGCCATTTGGTGATTTCTGAGCGAAGCTCAGCATCCCCCCTCAAACGCCTCCGCGAACGCGTCGTAGTCGTCCGCGTTCACAAAGCCGTCGCTGTTGAAATCCGCCGCCGGGTCCGCGGCGTCGAAGGCATCGGCGAAGAGGTCGTAGTCATTGCCGTTCACGAACCCGTCCGCGTTCAGGTCGGCACGGCACAGCGTCACCATCGCCACGCGGCTCGTCTCCCCGCCGCACTCGTTCCACACCTCGCACGTGTACCCGCCCGCGTCGCGCGACGACAGGTTTGACACCACCAGTTCGTGCGTCGCGCTCCCCGAGATCACCGATCCGTGCCCCGTCGCGCCGTCCGAGAGCGGGATCCCCTGGCGCGACCAGCGATACTCCGCCGCGTAATCCGCGGCACTCCGGCAGCGCAGCACCAGCGTCGCCCCCGCCGCCGACTCCACGTCCTCCGGCTGCCGTGCGATCCACGGGATGTTGGTGGGGGTGTAGCGGCCGAAGCGCGGAGCACCGTCGTCACCGCTGCGACCATTCGTCACGCCAAAGAGCATCTCGGAGCCGAACGTCGCGAGCGAAAGATTGAGGTATGGCAACGAGTAGCTTCCAGCGTTGACCCAGCGCCCCCCGTCCCACCGCGCAACACTCATCAGCTCAACGCCGTCGGAAAGCCAGAACGCTCCGGCCGCGTACAGCTCTCCCTCAAACACGGCCATCGAAGAAACGCAAGGCCCCCAATCCCATCCCTGATCCGAAAGCCCCGCCCCGAACGCGTGCCACTCCTCACCATTCCACGCGGCGATGGAATCCGCCGGCGTTCCATTCACGGAATCAAAGTCCCCAGCGATCAAAAGCTCATCATCAATAACCGTCATGGCCATCACGCCCCGCAAGGGCTCCATGGTTTCGGCCGATGCAACCGGCTCCCAGGCATCGCCCTTGTACCTGAGCAAAGCCATGCTCGGCGCCATTTCCCAAGCGCCAAGCCCGCAATACAACTTCTCCCCATACTCCTGAAGAGTCACCCACGGAAGCCACAGGCTCCCCGTCGTAATCGAGCCCATCGAACTCCACGAGGCGCCGTCAAACCGACGAACCTCGAGCACCTCTCCGTTCTGAATCATCACCACCAGTTCATCCTTGAACAATCCAATTTTCTCCACGACGTCGGACGCGCCCGTCAGCGCCTCGAAACCGTCCTCCGTCACGCTCACCAATTCCGAGTACCAGTATCCGCCGTCTTTGGTGAACTCTCCCCGCAGCACCAGACCGCCGCGCCACTCCAGCACCTCCCGCACCGGTCCCGGCGGCGTGTGCGCCGGCGCGCTCCACTCCACCCCGTCCCACACCGCCAGATACGGAATGTTCTGATCGCCGATCCACTCGAAATTGCCGGCGACGTACAGCCGTCCGTCATGCTCGACCATCGAATCCACGCCGCCCGCGTCCGTCGGCGGCCAGAGATGAATCCACGCCGGCCCGCACTGCCCCCGCGCGTGCGGCACCTGCGCAAGCACGGTCATCAATACCATCGCGATCAGCCCGCGCCACGCCACCACGGCGGCCTTCATGGATGTGCCTCCATCCCGACGCCGCCATCATAACCTCGCACCACCCACGCCGCCAATCTTTCATCAATCTACGAACACGATGCAAACACCAGGCCCGGGCTCCTCATCGCGGCGCCGCCACTTCGTCTCTTGTCTGATGCCTGATGCCTGATGCCCGATGCCCGATGCCTCTCTCAGCAGCCGACATCAAACGCCTCCGCGAACGCGTCGTAATCGTCCGCGTTCACGAAGCCGTCGCTGTTGAAATCCGCCGCCGGGTCCGCGGCGTCGAAGGCGTCGGCGAAGAGGTCGTAGTCGTTGCCGTTGACAAAGCCGTCGTGGTTGAAGTCCGACGGGCACCCGCATCGTCCCAGCGCCTCGTCGCGGTCGAAGCAGCCGTCAAGGTCGCGATCGATGCCCAGGCGCGTCTGGCTCCCCAGCGGCACGACAGTAAACGTAATCTCGCTCCCAACCGCCGCCAGCGCCTGCAGCGACGCGGTCGAGATCGTCACCGCCGCCTCGTCGCTCTGCCACGTCCCGCCGCTGGTGTAGGCCCAGCCGCGGGGCGCGCCCGACACCCGGCCCTTGGCGATGAGCCCGACCTTGCCCGCGCCCGCCAGCGAGAACATGCTGTTCATCAGCGCGATCTGCTCGGCGCTCGCGCTCCCCAGCGACACCAGCGTGGTCTGCGCGCCCACCGACGCGGGCGCATCCTGACTGAGCGGGCCCGGCGGCTCCAGCGGGTTGCTCGGATTGCCGGCGGGCAGGTCCGACCCAGACAAGCACAGTAAGAGCGCCACGAGGTTCGCCACTTCCTGGTCGCTGTTCACGTTGAACGCCGACTCCGACACGAAGCGTTCGATCGAATCGATCGACCCGTCGTGCAGGAACCCGAAGCCCGCGAGGTTGTCGGTCTTCAGCATGTTGAAGCCGCTCTTCTCGTGAATGTTCCTGGTCTGCGGCACCTTCACCGTGACGTTGGTCACGCCGTCGACCGACACCACGCCCAGGTGATGCTCGCCCAAAGGCCCGGGCGGGATCTGCTGGTAGACGTTGGCGATGCGCGTCATGTCGGGGCCCGCGCCGGTCGGGAGCGTGTGGCAGGTGACGCACGCGAACGCGCCGCGGTCAAGGCGGCGCGTCGCCGAGCGATAGAGCGTCAGCCCCGCCGACGCGTTGCCGTTGGGCAAGGGCTGGCCCGCGTTGCCGAAGCGCCCGGTGCGATAGTGCCCGGGGAGCGGCAGGCTGGTGGGAAGCGTGTTGTCGAAGTTGCGGAACGGGTTGGGCGGGAAGTGGATGCTCGCCAGGAAGTTCTCGAACTGCTGCATCTCGTTGGATGTCAGCGTCGTGTCGTCGCCCTGCAGGCCGATGAACGCCGGCGCGAAGGCCTCGAGCCCCGCGCGGTCGCCGCGCCAGTGGTGCGGCTCCTTGCCGATGATGTCCTGCAGCGTCTGCGTCGACATCGGGCCCTTCATCGGGTGGTGCGCCTCGAACGGCGGGCTCGTCGTGTTGGGCTCCAGCCCCGTGAGGCCGAAGCCCAGGTTC
>JAEUJA010000315.1 GCA_016793195.1 Phycisphaerae bacterium | reverse complement strand
GGAGGCTGGCTCGCGGGAGGCTGGGCCGCCGG
The DNA here is from genome assembly GCA_016793195.1 of Phycisphaerae bacterium. GTDB lineage: Bacteria > Planctomycetota > Phycisphaerae > Phycisphaerales > UBA1924 > JABWBC01. Next base: position 14,262 of record JAEUJA010000315.1, on the reverse strand, counting down.
GGTTTGCGCCGGTGATTGGGGCGGCGGCGCGGGCTCGTCCTTGGGCGGTTCGAGTGGCGCCGGGGTCGGCGTGCCCATCGCGGAGATGAGGCCGAGCAGCAGTTTGGCCACCAGCAGCGTCATGGTCGTCGTCCTTGAAAGGGCCCGGAGGCGAGCGGTTCGGGCGTCATGCTAGTCAGACGCGGCGGGGTGAGGCGGGGTTCGGAGGCGCGTGAAGCCAACAGATCGGGAATCGCCGGAAACAGGCGAAGGCGAGCGGAGGGACTCTCGATTGCATCCACAGAATATCGAAGAACGGCGTCCGGACGGCATTCGGAGTTCGTCATGGCAAGTTCGTGCAGGCCATGCAGCCCCCATTACGCATCCCATGTGATCGCAGAACGCCGGAGGTGCTCGACTCGCAACGGCACCACGGCGAGTATCCGGTCCAGGTACGCCTGAACGACGGACATTGTTGGGGCCATGCAGATCGCAGTGACGTCGTTCGGACTTCGCAATAGCAGGATGGTCCCGCGCTTGTTGGCGCCGAGAAAGCGACGATTCGTGATCAATGCCGGGCGAAGCTCCAGCGAAACCTGCTCAAAGGTGTACACGCCTCCGCCGGTCGCGAAGAGGCCCATGCCCGACATCTTGACGACTCTCTCCGCCTTGGAGAGCACGATGAGGCGCGGAACCAGAATCCTGCGCAGGCCGAGGAAAGCCCCCATCGAACCAAGTATGACATGGGAAAGGGGGAACGGGGTGCTCGCGGGTACCCCCATGACCCAGGCCAAAGCGACGCCAAAGATGATTATGCCGATAGATACTCCGACAAGACCCAATGCCCGAAATGGCCGGCGAAACTCGAGCCGAACTGCGTCGGGATCAACTCGCATATCCCATTCGTACGGATATGCTCTCAAAAGCAGAGTCCGCGAGAACAGCCCTGGCTCATTCAATACCATTGCAGCCTCGCCGTGATCCGAACCGCGTCACCCCATTTCCATCGACCGATTCAAACTCGCGTTGATACGGGACTTTGGCCACACGATGCCAAGGATCGTCCGGAGTGAGAAGACTCGCACGGCGACATGATGCTTGAAACTGTGCGGCCGAGCATTGCATCTTGAACGTCCGTTGTACTGAGTCACGTGCTCGATCAGGAAATCCCATCGGCAGAACTGGCCTCGCCCGCCCCACCCAGAAACTCGCGGAGGATCGCCGCGGCCGCGAGGGCATCGCGTTTTTCTTTCTTCTGCTGGTGGGTCATGCCGCTGCGGGCCATCGACCAATCGGCGTCGGCGCTGCTGAGGCGTTCGTCCTGCAGGTGGACGAGCCGCCCGGTGCGGTGCGCGACGCGTTCGGCGAAGGCGCGGATGCGTTTGGCTTGCGGGCCTTCCGTGCCGTCCATGTTGAGCGGGAGGCCGATGACCAGTTCGCCCGGGGAATCCAGGCGTGCGCCGGCGGTTCCGGCGGCCCGTGCGGGTCCCAGGTGGGCCTCGACCTCACGGGCGATGCTCTCCAGCAGGAGCTGGCCGTTCGCCACGCTCATGCTCACGTCGAGCACGGTGAGTGGCGAGACGATGCGCGTCTGTGAGTCGCCGGCGGCCAGGCCGGTTCGCTTCTCGCCGAGATCGATCGCGAGGTAGCGCATCACTTGAGCCGCTCGTCGACCAGGGCGTGGAGGTCCTTGAGTTCTTCGGCGCGGGCGCGGGGCATGATGAGCGTGGCTTCGGGGGTGCGGACGACGATGAGGTCGTCGCAGCCCAGGAGCGCGATGGTGTGGTCGCCCGTGCTGGAGACGACGAGGTTGTTCTTGCCCTTGACGATCAGCGGGTGGGCCGGGCCGGAGACGCGGTTGCCCTGGGCGTCGGGCGAGAGCGTCTCGCCGAAGCTTGGCCAGGAGCCGACATCGAGCCACTTCACATCCATCTGCACGGTGCACACGGCCAGCTTGCCGCTACGTTCCTTCGACGCGGGCTCCATGACGGCGTAGTCGACGCTGATCTTGGGGAGCGTGGGGTAGATCTTCTCGATCGTTTCGCGCTGGTGCTTGGTGCCCCAGGCCTCGGCGATCTTCATCACGCCCTCGTGGTTCTCCGGCTTGTATTGCTTGAGCGCGTCGAGGAAGGTGCGGGCCTTCCAAACGAACATGCCGCTGTTCCAGCCGAACTGGCCCGACTGGACATAGGCCTGCGCGCGCGGGAGGTCGGGCTTTTCGACGAAGCGTTCGACGTGGAAGGCGATGGGCTTGCCGCCGACCATCGCGTCGGGGACGTCTCGGATGGGCGTGCCGCGCTCGACATAGCCAAAGCCGGTGGCGGGGTAGGTGGGCGTGATGGAGAACGTGACGAGTCGGCGGGGGTCTTCCTCGACGAGCTTGAAGCCGACCTCCATGCGGGCGCGGAAGGCGTCGCGCGGCTCGATGACGTGGTCGGCGGTGAGCACCGCGAAGCTCGCGTCCTTGTCCAGCTTCTGGAAGACCGCGGCGGCGAAGCCAACGGCGTTGACGGTGTCGCGCCCCGTCGGCTCGCCCATGATGCGAGAGTCGCCGTCCTTGCCGGCGAATTGCGGCACGTCGCGCCGGATCACGTCGCGATAGGACTCCGACGTGCAGATGAAGCTGCGCGAGGGATCGATGAGCCCTTCGACGCGCTGGGCCGCGAGCTCGAGAAGACTGATCGAGCGGCCGTCGTCGCCCTTGATGAACTTCAAGAGCTGCTTGGGCTGCTGTTTGCGGCTCATGGGCCACAAGCGAGTGCCCGCCCCTCCCGCCATGATCATCGCGTAACGCATGCGTCCTCAGGGTATCGCGCCGCGGCGGGCGCGTCGTTCAGGAATTCGGGCGTTCCGTCAGTGCTTTGAGCATCACCGCTTCCATCGCGGCGTCGAACCGCTCGGCGGTGAACCGCTCGGCGCTTCGGCGGCAATCGGCGCCGGCCTCGGCCGGACCCTGCCCGCCTTTGGGAGCCTTGGCGATGGCTTCGACAAGGCTGGCGACGCTGGGTTCGTCGAAGAAGACGCCGGACTTGTTTTCGATGACGGTTTCGAGCGCCCCGCCGGCGCGGAAGGCGGCGACCGGCAGGCCGCACGCCTGGGCCTCGACGGCGGCGATGCCGAAGTCCTCGACCTGCGGGTGGATGAGGACCGCGGCGCGCCGGTAGAGGCGGCGCAGGGCCTCGTCGTCCACGCGCCCGACAAAGCGGACGCTGGCGCCGGCCATGGCGCGGAGGCGCGACCACTCGCTCCCGTTCCCGGCGATCACCAGGCGCTGCCCGGTCGCGTTGGCGGCCTTGATCGCCAGGTCCACGCGCTTGTAGGGCTCCAGGGCGCTGACGACCAGCCAGAAGCTCTCGCGGGGCGTGGCGGCGTCGGGCGTGAAGAAGTTGGTCCGCACCGGCGGATGAACGACGGTCGCGTCGCGATCGAAGGACTGCTTGATCTGGGCGGCGATGAACGCGGAGTTGGCGACAAAGGTTGTGACGTTGGCGGCGGTGGCGCGATCCCAGGCGCGGAACTTTTCGCCGAACTTCCGCAGGCCCGCGGCGCGCAGGCCGCCCGCGGATTCATAGACCTCGCGCTGCGACCAGAAGTAGCGGGCCGGGGCGTGGCAATAGCAGACGTGCGGCACGCCGGGCGGCGAGCGCAGGCCCTTGACGGCGCACGAACTGGACGACACGAGCAGATCGATCGGCCTGCGCGCGTGATCACGCGTCAGCGCCGAAGAGAGCGATTCGATGAAGCGCGGATAGAGCGGCACGAGCCAGCGCCGGAACTCCACCGCGCCGGGGAGGCGAGCCAGCGGCGGCGTGATGCGAGCCAGGCCCGCGAGCGTCGGGGTCTGGGTCATCGGCCCGCGATCGTCGAACATCGTGTAGACAGGCGGATGGTCGCCGGGCAAAGGCGCGAATCGCTCGATAGCCAGGCGGGCCAGTCGCTCGAGCACGGCTTCGCCCCCGCGATAGCCGCAGAGCCAGTCGTGGGCGAGGGCGATGCGCGCGCCGGGGCGAGCGCGGGGTTGCAGGTCGGCGCGCGGGCCGTCCTGAGTGCCCTCGTGCCCCTCAACCCGGACCGGCCGGTCCGGCAGGGGTACGCGGGGCGCGAGTGTTTCTCGCGAGGGACTCTGGTTGGTGCCGCCGTCTACCATCGCCGCGATGAACTCCGTCTCATCTCAATCAGCCAGGCCGCTCCTCGGTTCGACCGCGGGCACGGGGCACGCGGGTTCGTCGAACAAGTCGGCCCTTGATTATCGCAGGGAGGCGGCGCTTTTCCCGCGGGTGTCACGTCCGATCATCGACGCCCACTCGCACATCATGGGGCGCGAGGCGGCCGGGGTGTATGTCGACGCGGCGCGGACGTTCGGTGTGCGGTTGACCTATTCGATGACGCCGCTCCCGCTCGTGAAGCCGGTGCGCGAGGAGATGGGCGCGAGCGTGCGTTTCATCGCGATCCAGACCTGGAACGACCCGGACCGGAGCCGCGCGCACCGCCAGGGGTACCTCGACGCGATGGAAGCGCTGGCGCGCGAGCACGGCTCGCGGATGATGAAGATCTGGTCGGCGCCGCGCCTGCGCGAGCTCTTCCCCGGCGAATCTGGCGCGGACCTGGTCGAGATCGACAGCCCGTGGCGGGTGAAGATGGCCCAGGCCGCCGAGGCGCTTGGGATGATGATCATGGTCCATGTCGCCGACCCCGACACGTGGTTTGCGACCAAGTACAGCGACGCGAAGGTCTATCGCACCAAGCGCGAGCAATACATCGGGCTGGAGCGCATGCTCGACAGGTTCACCTGCCCGTGGATCGCGGCCCACATGGGCGGGTCGTCGGAAGACCTGGACTTTCTCGACGGATTGCTCGCACGCCACCCCAACCTGCACATCGATACGTCGGCGACCAAGTGGGTGGTGCGCGAACTGTCAAAGCACCCGGCGCCGCGCGTGGTCGAGTTCTTCACGCGCTGGCAGGACCGGATTCTCTTCGGCACCGACATCGTGACCAGCGACGATCACCTGAAGCCGGCCAAGGACAACCCGGCGCACCCCAAGGCCGACCAGGCCAATAGCCCCGAGAGCGCGTTTGATCTGTACGCGAGCCGGTTCTGGGCGCTGCGGAGCGTGATCGGCGGCGGATACGCGGGTCCTTCGCCCATCGCCGACAGCGATCTTGCGATGGTTGATCCCGCGCGGTTCACGCCGGACGACGCGCCGATGCTCCGCGGCGTGACGCTGCCCGAAGGCGTGCTCGACAAGATCATGTTCGCCAACGCCGAGCGGGTTGTTGGCGGGTGGTGGGACGAGCACGGGGGTTGGTGATCCCTACCTCGGCGTCGCGTTGGCGAGGATCGTGTCCAGGCGTGCGGCCAGCGCGTTGGCGAGGCGCGGGTCCAGCGGCGCGCGGAACGCCGCGTTGAGCTTGCTGGCGCCGAGGCGATCGGAAAACTCCGGGCCCGCCGACGTGAGCCGGAGCGTGGCGTCGCGCAGCTTGCCCGCCAGCACGCGATCGCCGGGCGAGGTGCTGGGCGCCAGGAAGCCGCCACCGCCATAGACCCCGACGCGGCCGTCGGCGATGACGACGTGCCGGACTGACGCGGAACAGGCGGTGGAGTCGATGGGCGTCGCGCCGGCCTCGGGCGTGATGAAGAGGTGGATGTGCACCAATTGCCCGCTGACGCCCTTCAGGTCCGCGCCCGGATCGAGGACCTCGGCGGGGAGGTCCGTGAGATAGACGTCGGCGGTGTTTCGATCGGCGGTGCTGTAGGCGAGGGTGCGCGGGCGCATGTCGAGCGTGCCGCCGTCGCGGGCCACGCTCGTCAGACGCACCCCCGCGAGCGACCCGCACCCGCCCAAGGCGGCCAGAGCGAAGACAAGCAAGACCAACCCCCAGCGACTCAGCCCCCAGCGACTCAGCATGATGCGCCCTTCCGTGGTGCTGCACGATACCCGGGACGGGCCCGTGATGAGCCGGCCCGAACACAATACGATCATCGCCGCGATGATTTGGATTCCGGTGGGATGGAACTGGACGCGGGGCGGCGTGTCAGACCAGAATGTGAAGGGCGCATGTCGCCGGAGGCAACGTGGTGAAATCGAATGGGCATCACGGGGCGTTGATCGCGCTGGTCGGACTGGCGTTTGGTGCGGCGTTCGGAGTGGCGTTGCCCAGCGCGCGGGCCCAAGCGACCGACGACAAGCAGGCGCCGGTGATGGTGACGCCGCCTGTGCTGCCGCCCGCGCCGCCGCCGGTGCGATGGACGCCCGGGCCGGGTCGGTCGACGATGATGCCGCGGACGGGCGCTGGGATGCCCGGGCGGGACGGAAAGGACATCTGGCGGCGTGTGCCGAAGATCAGCGTGGGCCCGGAGCCGGCGCGCCCGGCGCGGCCGGTTGATCCGAACCCCAGGCCGCCGGTCGTCGTGACGCCCGGGCCGGTGTTCATCAACAACGGCAACGTGTACGCGACGAACCCGCTGGCGCGGCGCGACTTGAGCGGCACGCGCGACATGGGCGGGGTGTCGGTGAGCGGGAGCTATTCGGACGATCGCTTCAGGCTGAGCGCGAGCGTGTCGTCGGCGATCGCCAACGCGGCGTACCGCAACTGGGTCGGGGCCGACAATCGATCGTATTATCGCCCATATTCCAGTGTGTATTACAATGGCGGGCGATGGGGCCTGAGCATCGGGCACAATTGGGGCTCGAGCTGGGGCTGGGGATCGTGCGGGGGCGGCGGGTTCTACCCGTGGGGATTCGATCGGTACTGGGGGTACGACCCGTCGTGGGGCAACGTCAGGGTCGGGTCGACGTACAACTATTACGGGCCGGACCCGGCGCTGGACGTGAACTACCAGCCGTCGCAGGCGCCAGCGCCCAGCGTGGCGCCGATGCCGCCGCCAACGCCGGACGAACTGGCGAGGATGGCGATGGGCGAGGGGCGCTACGCCGACGGCGCGGAGGCGCTGCGGGTGCACCTGAAGGACAACCCGACCGACCCGGCGGCGATGCGTCGGCTGGGGATCGCGCAGCTGCTCTCGCGGAAGTGGGACGACGGGTTTGCGCAGGTGGCCCGGGCGTACCACACCGATCCGGTGCTGTCCGACGTGGCCCTCACGGGCGAGGAATTGGGCGTGCGCGACGACGTGCTGCGCGAGCTGACGGGGCGGGTGGTCTCCCGGGCCCGACAGGGGCGCTCGCGGGACGCGTGGATGACCGCGGCGATCCTGATGCAGTCGCGCGGCAAGCACGAGCAGGCCATCACCATGCTGGAGGCGGCCAAGAACGCCGGCATGGACGCGACGCTCTACGCGCGGATGCGCCAGGCGATGGCGCGGTAAGCCCAATTCACCGAACGGCGGAACGGCGGGGCGACCGGGCTCGAATGGCCGCGCGGCGCGGGGGTGCGCGCGACGCACCCGTGAAGTTGCACCGACGCCACCTGGACTCATCGACGGGAGGCAGCAGCCCAAGGCAAAGAACCCTTGCTGGCGCTTCGGGCTCGTCAAGCAGGCCCACTCGCCTTCGCGCCGAAAAAGCCACACCCCGGGAGCGTCGGCCCGGGGCGTGGAGACGTCGGAACACCCGACGCACAAGGAGCATTCGGATTTCGATACGGCCGGCGGGCCGGTTACGGCAACGCCGACCGGGAGGGAGAGAGAGTTCAGTTGATGCTGATCTTGCGGGGCGAATCGGGCTTGGCCTTGGGGAGCGTGAGGGTGAGCACGCCGTCCTTCAGTTCCGCCCCGACCTTCTGCTCATCGACCACGGTCGGGAGCGCGACGCGCCGGCTGACCGAGCCGAAACGGCGCTCGCGCCGGTAGAACTTCTCGTCGGTGGTTTCCTTCTCTTCGACTTTGGCGGCCTTGATCGAGACCACGCCGTCGTGGACCTCGGCCTCAATCTCGTCCTTCTGGAAGCCCGGGAGCGAGGCGCGGACAAAGACGCTCTTCTCGTCCTCGGAGAGATCGATGGGGAGGGTTCCCTCCTCGATGGCGGCGACGGCGGGGCGCATCTCGGCGAAGAACGGGTCTTCGAGCAGCTGGCCCATCAGGCGATCGAAGCTGCCGAGGCCCACGGGCTGACGACGGATCATGCAGTTCATGTTCAGACTCCTTTGCTGACCGGCCGCGGTTTGGCGGCGGGTTTGTGACGCGTTTGTGCCGCGGGTGTCGCGACGAGAGAAGAGATGGCAAGGGGCGTGCCAGCGTTTGCGGGCCGCGGCGCGGGGTCAGGGCACGCCAAAGAGGTGCGATCGGCTGTCCGCGGTGTCAATACGGCAGACGGGCCGGCGGCCCGGCGCTCGCGCCGGGTGCGAACGCCCTGCGAATGCGTGGTTTGCGGACTTTTTCCGAGCTACGTTTCAGGCATGAGCACACGCGAGCACGGCGTCATTGACCTGCGGAGCGACACGGTCACCCGTCCGACGCCCGAGATGCGGAAGGCCATCGAGCGCGCGGAGGTTGGCGACGACGTGCTGGGCGATGACCCGACGGTGATCCGCCTGCAGGAGCGGGTCGCGGAGATCATGGGCAAGGAGGCGGCGTGCTTTGTGCCCACGGGCACGATGGCCAACCAGACGTCGATCCGGGCCCAGTGCGAGCACGGCGACGAGATCCTGTGCCACGAGGACAGCCACATCGTTCACTACGAGACGGGCGCGCCGGCGGCGTTGTCCGGGTGCATGGTGCGCCCGGCGCGCGGCGAGGGCGGGCTGTTCGACGAGGACCAGGTCCGCGGGCTGCACCGGCCCGACTCGATCCACGCGCCGCGGACGCGCCTGCTCATCGTGGAGAACACGCACAACCGTGGCGGCGGGACGATCTGGCCGCTGGCGCAGATCGAGCGGGTGACGCGGGCGGCCAAGGAGCTCGGGATGCGTCGGCACCTCGACGGGGCGCGGGTGTGGAACGCGTGCGCGGCGACGGGGCTCTCGGCGCGCGAGTACGCGCAGCACTTTGACACGGTGTCGTGCTGCTTCTCCAAGGGGCTGGGAGCGCCGGCGGGCTCGGCGGTCGCGGGAGATCGGGCGACGATCGCGCGGGTGGCGCGCTTCCGCAAGATGTTCGGCGGGACGATGCGCCAGTCGGGCGTGCTGGCGGCGGCGGCGATCCACGCGCTGGATCATCACCGCGAGCGGCTCGTCGAGGACCACGCGAACGCGAAGCGCCTGGCGTCGGGTCTGGCGGAGATCCCGGGCGTGCGCCTCGATCCGCGGAGCGTGCAGACGAACATGGTGTTCTTCGACGTGATCCCGGAGATCGGGAGCGCCGCGGCGGTGTGCCAGTCGCTGCGGGCGCGGGACGTGTGGATGCTGCCCAATGGGCCGCAACGGGTCCGGGCGGTGTGCCATCTTGACGTCAATGCCGCGATGATCGATCGGGCGGTGGCGGTCATCGCCGAGGCTTTGTCGGCGCCGGTGCCGGCGTAGGCGCCGGCTGTTTGGCGGGCTCGGGGCGTCCGGCGTCGCTCGGCAGGCGCGTGAGCTTGGTCCGCGCCTTGTGCGAGGACGAGAGCACCAGCCCCTCGATCGAGATTTCCATGTTGATCGACTGGTTGAGGTCCATGGACTCGAGCTGGCCGCGCTCGGTGTCCCACCTGTAGCGTCCGGCGAAGGACGAGTCCTTGATCTGGAGCGGGCCGGACTTGGCCTCGCTGGACTTGTCGATGAGGCCGGAGACATCGATGCTGGCCGCGCCGCCCGAGGCCGAGCGGAGCGTGTGGGTCGTGCGCATTTTCATCGAGCCGAGCACGGAGGCGTCGAGGGTGTCGTCGCTGGTCCACGATTCGCCGATGCGGGCGCGGCCGCTGGATTTCTTGGCGGTGAAGATCGGCCCGAGCAGCCCGGCGTTCGACCTCGAGGGCAACGACTTGAGCCCGTCGATGCCGAGCATGGAGGTGGGCGAAAGTTCCGAGCCGCCGGTGGCGGAGAGGATGTTCCCGGCGGGGTCGATTTTCAGCAGCAGCTTGGCGCTGAGCATCGGGGCGACGACGCTCGCGAGCATTTCCGCGTTCTCGCGTTCTTCGGGGGATTGCGAGGGCGGTGTGGCCGGGCGCGGGGGCGTGGCGGGAGTCTTGGACGGTGGTTTGGTGCCCGGCGCGGCGGGGCCGGCATCCTTGGCCGCCTGGTCGGTGTCGTACGAGCCCTTGAAATCATCGGCATCGATCGAGAGCTTGACTCGCTCGTAGGTGACCTCGACGGTCGCGACGCCGGATTCATCGACGTCCATGGTGCGCATGGCGAGCCAGATCGCCTGGTCCATCTGCGACGCGGTGTTCTTGGTTTTGTCGCGGTCGGCGCTGGTCTTGGTGGTGCTGCTCTGTTCGAGCGTGTAGCGGACAACCCGGCCCGCCTCGAATCGGGGGCGGAGATCGACCTCCTGCGCGAGGGTCTGGCCCGTCGACGCGAGGCACACCACGCCGGCCAGCAGATACGCCGCGGGATTCATCCGCCACGGTTCGAGTCGCATGGGTCGCTCCTTTCGGTTGGATCGTTGTACCCGAGAAGTGGCGGAGGGTTGCGGTGTTCATCGGGCGGATCCGCGTTGGGTGCCCAGGATACTGGTGGGGCGGCGGAGGCGGAGCGGGGCGGGGGCGTGATCCATCAAGGAATTTGAGCGGCTCGGCCGATGGAGTTGGATTGGCCGCGACGGCGCGGCGGGGGTGGCGTGTGCGCGAATCGGAGTCCCAACCGATGAACTGGCGGCCCGACGCGCGGGAGATGCCGCCGGTCGCGGGAGGCCCGCTGGGCGAATTGGCCGCCCGCCAGGCCGTTGAGGTTCCCGTGCGCGTGCTGAAGACGCGGCGGCTGGTGATCCGCCCGCTCCTGGCCGACGATCGGGGCGCGTTTCTTGAGGCGGTGCGGGCCTCGCGCGTCGAGCTCGATCGGGCGCACCCGCTGCACGAGCCCGGCGAGAGCGACGACGAGTTGTTCGACCGGCAGCTGGCGCTGGCGCGGGCGGGGGATCGCACGGGCAAGGCGTGGCGCCGGGTCGGAGTGCGTTCCGACGGCGTGATCGTGGGCGCGTTCAACGTGAACGCGATCGCGCGGGGGCTCGCGTTCGAGGGCGAGGCCGCGTGGTGGGTGCGGTCGGACCTTGGGGGGCGAGGGCTGGCGACCGAGGGAGTCGAGGCGATGGCGGCGTTCGCGCTGGCCGATCTGCCGGAGGGCCTTGGGCTCTCCGCGCTCTTTGCGATGATCGATCCGGGGAATCTGGCGAGTCTTCGCATCGCGGACAGGCTGGGGTTTTCGCCACGCCCCGGGGTGACGGCCAAGGTGAGGGTGGCGGGCGAGTGGCGGACCCACGAGGTCTTCGAGGTCACGGTCGGCACGCTGCGGACGGGGGCGGCGTAGCGACCTTTCGAGGTATACTGGGGGCGTGCCCACGATCCGTCGTCACAGCCCGGAGCCCGGCGCGACCGACGCGATCGCCCGGGCGATCGCGGACGTGCTGGAGCCCGGCGACGTGGTGCGCCTTGTCGGAGAGCTCGGCGCGGGGAAGACGACGCTGGTGCGTGGGATCGCGGCGGCGATGGGCTGCGACCCAGGGCTGGTGAACAGCCCGACGTTTGTGATGATCAACGAGTACGACGGGCCGCGGGCCAAGCTGGTGCATGTCGATGCGTATCGATTGCACTCGCCCGAGGACCTGGAGTCGCTGGGGTGGGATCGGTACGCGAGTGATCCGCGCGTGGTCATGCTGGTGGAGTGGCCGGGCCGGATCGACGCGGCGCTGCCGTCGGCGGAGCGGTGCCTGGTGGTGACGATCGCCCACGATTCGCCGACGTCGCGCGCGATCGAGATGAGCGTGCCGGAGGCGTGGCGGGGTCGGGCGGCGTTTGCGGCGTTTGTGGAGCGCGATCCGGTGCGGTGCCCGACGACGCGGGCTTGGGTATCTCCGACGGCGGCAACATATCCGTTCGCGGATGAGCGGGCGCGGCTGGCGGACCTGAACCGCTGGTTCACGGAGAGCTATTCCCTGCCGCGGGCGATGGACGCGGATGAGGATGAAGAGTCGCTGGGATAGACGGGAAATCCGTTGACCACGGAGCGACACGGGGAAGCACGGAGAAGGCGAAGGGCCGGCGGGGCTGGGGGGAAACGGCTCTGAAGAACGGTGTCGCCATGTGAAGAGCACCGAACGCGACGAGCATCGATGTCGCGGAGCGACATCGAGGGCACGGTGAAGCAAATCGCCAAATTGCCAAATGAAGAGAAGAGCACCGACCACGAAGCGCAGTCGGTGGCACGTCTGAGGAAATCGCCAAATGGCCAAATCGCCAAATGGCCAAATGAAGACGGGGCACGGAGCGGCGGGGACCGACGGGCCACCCCAAGGCAGGCGTATTCACTTGTCAAAGAGCGGCGGGGTACGCACGCACTCTCCACACAAGGGACGGACGGACACGTTGGTGCGCAGAATCGCGGTGATGCGCGGACGAAATCGCCAAATGTCAAATGGCCAAATGGCCAAATAAACCGAGGCCGTGGAGGGGGTTGCGCGAGGGGGAAGGGCGCGCGAAGATTTTTTTCAGGAAAATGGAAGGAGGGAAAAAAGACGGACACATTGGTGCGCACGGACGCGGTGGTAAGTAGGCACTAGCCGGAGGAAGTCACGAAGTCACGAAGTCACGAAGTCACGAAGTCACGAAGTCACGGAGAGGCGGAGAGACGAAGAGACGAAGTGAAAGGCAAAGACAAAGTGAAAGGCAGAGACGAAGTGAAAGCCAAAGACGCCCTCCCTCACGGTCGAGCTACTGATGGAGCGGCGAAGCGGCGAAGTGGCGGAGTGAAGGACGAAGCAGGCATTGGGAACGGGGCATCGAGGGTGAGAAGGGGGCACTTGGAAATACAAAGGCCCGCGTCGGGGACGCGGGCCGGTCGGAGCATTGGCACCGGGGCGAGGTGTCGCCTGGGGATGTGAGGCGGGTAGGTTGGTCAGGCGGCGGCGGGGTCGGGTTCGATGACGACGGCGGTGCCGTAGCAGAGAACTTCGGTGGCCTTGGAGGCGCCGCCGAGTTCGGAGGCGTCGTAGGCGAAGCCGAGGATGGCGTTGGCGCCGACGGCGCGGGCGTGGTCGATCATGAGTTCGTAGGCCTGCTGTCGGGCCTGCTCGCACATCTGGGTGTAGGCGCCGATGCGGCCGCCGATGATGGATTTGAGGCCGCCGAGGATTCCCTGGGAGATGGTGGGCGAGCGGACGATGATGCCACGGACGACGCCGCGGTATTCCTTGATGCGGTGGCCGGCGATGGTGAAGGTGGTGGTGACGGGGATGGGCATGGAGCGCTCCTGTGGTCGCGGGGCAGATTATCATGTCTGGAGGCCCAGGGGCTGCTCGCGTGGCCACTGCGTCGGCCTCGCCGCCCGGAAGAGAGGCGCGGGGCGCCTGAGGATCGGGAGTTCAACTCGGAGTGAGCATGGGGGGCGATGACAAAGGGAATCCGTTGACGACGCGGGTGCCGGTGGTGCCGCCGACGGTGCACGCGAGCGTGGCGGAGATGCCGCGGGTCGAGGGCGTGGGGATGACGCCGGACTTTGTGACGATGTTCGAGAAGGAGGAGGTTCCGTTCTGGCGGCCGAACGCGGGTCACATTGCGAGGTCGATCGGGTGGAAGTGGCTGTTGATCGGGCCGCTGGCGGCGTTTATCGCGGGCGTGCCGCTGATCTGGTTTCTTCATCCGGGGGCGCAGACGGCGGCGATGGCGGGGAACTTCGTGAAGCTGTGGACGGTGGCGGTGGGCGTGATCATCACGATCGTGATCGCGGCGGCGCGGAAGGGCGTGGGCGTGCGCGCGGACAGTTTCTGCATCCACTGCGGCTATTCGCTGGAGGGGCTGGGGGAGATCGGGGTGTGCCCGGAGTGCGGGCGGAGGTATCACAAGGCGATGTGCGCGGAGTTCAAGAAGGACCCCCACTTCTTCGCGCACCGGTACCGCACGCTGCACACGCACCCGAAGACCGAGGGGCTGGTGGTGGCGGCGGGCGGGGCGCAGGACGATGGAACGGGAGAGAGGACGGCTCGGTGACGGGGTGCCGTGCTTGTGGGGCAAGGCCTTTGTGGGTAGTCTGTGCGGCACACAGAAGGAGCCCCGCCATGACCATGCTGCGTCGGATCGCGATGTTTCCCGTGCTGGCGTTGGTGCTTGTGCTAGGGGCGTGCGACGCCGCGATTACTCAGAACACCTTTGACCAGATCACGGTTGGGATGACGCTGGGCGAGGTCGAGTCAATTCTGGGCGGCAAGGGCGAAGAGCAGGCGACCCAGGGCACGTCGATCGGCGCGGGCGGCGTGGT
>JAEUJA010000297.1 GCA_016793195.1 Phycisphaerae bacterium | reverse complement strand
CACCATCACCGCCGGACTCGAGCAGACCATCCGCGAATGGTTCTCCAACGACGGCGGGACCCACGCCACCGCCGCCACCGAGACCTCCGCCAAGGTCGACGCCACCACCGTCAAGGCCAAGGCCCGCAAGAAGCACGCCGACGACCACGCCGACGCCGACCACGCGTCCGCCACCGCCGTCGCCGCGCCCGAAGCGCCGTCGAGGCCCGAGCCCGTCAAGATTGAGCCCGCACGCCCGCGCCCGGTCGTTTCCCCCACAACCACCACCACGCAGTCCATCCCGCACGCGGCCCCCGACCAAGCCAAGCACGCGCCCAGCCACGCCGCCGTCACGCCACACGCACCAACGCACGTCCCCACGACACCCCCATCCACGCCCGCCCACGCGCCGACCCTAGCCGCAAAGGTCGTCATCCCCACCGAGCCCAAGCACGACACCAAACACGACACAAAGCCCGACACCAAGCACGAACCCAAGCCCGAACGCGGCCAAGACACCACGACCCTCGCCCCAGCCGCCTCCGCACCCCCGACCGACAAGGGCGCCCCGGGTACGCCCCACACGCCGCACTCGACGCGACCCACCCGCAGCGTCACGCCCGCGCCCATGAACGTCCCCACCCGCCCCACGGTGATTTCCCCCGCCGGGCCCAAGCTCTCCGCGCCCACCCAGGTCAAGCTCAGCGGCCCCAAAGTCGTCCGCGTCGAAGCACCGGAAGTCATCGAGGCCCCCAGGCCGCGCCGTACCCCAGGACCCGGCGGCGCCCCGGGCGGGCCCGTCACCATCGGACGCCCCGGCGGCCGCGTCGGCGGCGGTGCCGGCGGCGCGGAAGACGACGACCGCGGACGCTCCCCACGCCGCAAGACCGGGCCCGCCGGAAAGCGCTCCACCGGCACCGGCGTCCCCGAACGACGCCGCGCCTCCAGCGGCGAGGAATGGGTCGGCAAGACCGCCGGAATCTTCAGCGAGCAGGACCTCATCGAGCGCGAGGCCCGGCTGCTCCGCTCCGGCGGCTACCTGAAAAAACGCCGCCAGGACCTCAAGAAACAGGCCGGTTCCGGCGCCGCCTACGACGAAGCCGCCGAAGGTCGCGTCGCCATCCAGGCCCCCTTCACCATCAAGGACCTCTCCGAGGCCACCGGCGTCAAGGGCGCCGAAATCGTCAAGAAGCTCTTCCTCATGGGCATCCCCGCCACCATCAACTCCGGCATCGACCCCGCCAAGGCCCAGGAGATCATGATCGACTTCGACATCGACCTCGATGTCACCGAACGAAAGACCGCCGAAGAAGTCGTCAGCCAGGCCTTCGAGGGACGAGAAGCCATCGACTCCCGCCCCCGCGGCCCGGTCGTCACCATCCTCGGCCACGTCGACCACGGCAAAACCTCCCTCCTCGACAAGATCCGCAACGCCAACGTCGCCGCGGGCGAGGCCGGCGGCATCACCCAACGCACCAGCGCTTTCCGTGTCCCCATCGAGGTCGAAGGCGTCCAGAAGGAAATCGTCTTCCTCGATACCCCCGGCCACGAGGCGTTCACCTCCATGCGCTCACGCGGCGCCAAGATGACCGACGTCGTCGTCCTCGTCGTCTCCGCCCCCGAGGGCGTGATGCCCCAGACCATCGAGTCGATCGCCCACGCCAAGGCCGCCAACGTCCCCCTCGTCGTCGCCCTCAACAAAATCGACCGCGCCGACGCCACCGAGCCCCAGGTCCAGAAGACCCTCCGCCAGCTCGCCGACGCCGGCCTCTCCCCAACCGAATGGGGCGGCGACACCGAAATCGTCCGCGTCAGCGCCGTCACCGGCCAGGGCATCAAGGAACTCCTCGAAGCCCTCGACTACCAGGCCCAGCTCCTCGAACTCAAGGGCGACTTCGGCGGCGACGCCCGCGGCACCGTCATCGAAGCCAAAACCGAAGAAGGTCGCGGCTCGGTCGCCAGCCTCCTCGTCCAGCAGGGAACCCTCAAGGTCGGCGATTTCGTCGTCGCCGGGCGCGCCTTCGGCCGCGTCCGCGACATCACCGACGACCGCGGCCAGCGCGTCCGCGAAGCCCAGCCCCCCGCCCCCGTCCAGATCTCCGGCCTCGACGTCGTCTCCGACGCCGGCGATCGCTTCTACGTCGTCGACTCCCTCAAGAAAGCACAGGAAGCCGCCGAGCAGCGCCGCCACCGCGAACGCGAGGCCCAGCTCGCCCAGCCCAAGGTCACCCTCGACAACCTCTTCTCGCAGATGTCGGAAAAGGACGTCAAGGAAATCCTCGTCGTGCTCAAGGCCGCCGAGCAGGGCACCGTCGACGTGCTCCGCCACGAGTGCCAGAAAGTCGGAACCAGCGAGGTCAAGGTCCGCGTGCTCCACGCCGCCGTCGGCGGCATCACCGAGAGCGACGTCCTCCTGGCCGACGCCTCCAAGGCCATCATCATCGGCTTCAACGTCATCCCCTCGGGCAAGGCCCGCTCGCTCGCCGAGCAGAAGGGCGTCGAGATCCGAACCTACGAAGTCATCTACCACATCACCGACGACCTCAAGAAGGCCGCCGAAGGCCTGCTCGCCCCCGAACTCCGCCAGGAAGTCCTGGGCCACGCCGAAGTCCGACAGGTCTTCAAGATCAGCAAGGTCGGCGCCATCGCCGGCTGCTACATCACCGACGGCACGGTCCAGCGCGACGCCCTCATCCGCGTCACCCGCAACGGCATCGTCATCGAGAACAACCGCCGACTCGCCCAGCTCAAACGCTTCAAGGACGACGCCAAGGATGTCCGCGCCGGCATGGAATGCGGCATGAAGATCGACGGCTACGACGACATCAAGGAAGGCGACATCCTCGAGTGCTACAAGCAGGTCGAGATCAAGAGAACGCTCTGAGACCCAAATGGCCAAATCACCAAATGGCCAATTCACCAAATGAGGATGAGATCACGCCCAGTTCTCCATGTCTCGGTTTCACTCGACCACCCGACCACTTGACCACTTGACCACTTCTTCTCTTCACTTCGTCTCTCTTTCCCTTCGTCTCTTCGTCTCTTCCCTCCCATGATCATCGGAATCCTCCAGTTCGAGCTCCTCATCCACGGCTCAGAGTCCCTCAAGGACAAGCGCCGCGTCGTCCGCTCCGTCAAAGACCGCCTCCACCGCGAACATCAAGTCTCCATCGCCGAGGTCGCCACCCAGGACTCGCTCAACCTCGCCACCCTCGGCCTGGCCCTCGTCGGTTCCGACGGCCGCCACGTCGGCGAAGTGCTCGACCAGATCACCGCCAAGCTCCGCAAACTCCCCGACGCCGAACTCGGCGACACCACCCGCGAACTCCTCCACGGGCGCGCCGGCGGGCTATCCGCCCGGCCCGGCGACGATCCCGCGGTGGACACCAGCGACGACGACCTTGACCGCGACCTTCTCAACCAAGGCCTGACCGCGTTGCAGCGCGACGTGCCGCCCGCGGAGGGCCGCCCATGAGCCGCGACCGCGAAAAAACCAACCACCGCGCCGAACAGTTCGCCGCCGAGCTCCGCGAACTGATCCAGGAAATCATCCTCCGCGGGCTCAACGACCCCCGCATCGCCGGCCTCATCACCATCACCGGCGTCCGCGTCACCCCCGACGCCAAGGAAGCCCACGTCAAAGTCTCCGTCCTCCCCGAGGAAAAGCAGGACCTCACCTACCACGGCCTGCGCGCCGCGTCGCGCCACATCCGACATCAGCTCTCAGACCTCATCCGACACCGCCAGATCCCACAAATCATCTTCAAGCTCGACGAAACCCTCAAACGCGAGGCCGAGGTCAACCGCGCCCTGGCCCAGGTCGCGCTCGAGCGCGAGGCCCGCGGCCTTCCTCCCTCCGACGCGCCAACCCCGCCAACCCCGCCCGACCAGCCCGAGGGAGGCCGCACACCGTGACGACCCCCGACGCCGCCAAAAAGCTCGCGACGCTGCTGAAGAAGCTCAAGGGAGTTACCCCGCTCCCCGAACCGCTCCCCGAGCACGCGCCCTCGTGGCTCGACCCCGCGGTGGAAGAACTCGTCTTCTCCATGCTCGTGTGGGAGGCCCGCACGCCCCAGGCCCGCGAAGCGATCCATCGCATCCGCGCCGGCGTCGTCGATTACAACGAACTCCGCGTCTGTTTCCCCGAGGAAATCCGCGCCATGCTCGGCGAGCGCTACCCGCGCGGCGCCGAACGCGCCGCCCGTCTCCGCGCCGCCCTCAACGATCTCTACAAACGCGAGCACCGCGTCACCCTCCAGGCCGTCCTCACCGCCGGAAAACGCGACGCCCGCCAGTACCTCGAAACCCTCGACGGCGTGCCCCCCTTCGCCGCCGCCCGGACCTTCCTGGTGCTCTGCGCCGGGCACGCCGCCCCGGTCGACGAACGCATCCGAAACCTCCTGGCCGAGGAGGGCGTCGTGGCCCCCACCGACGAGCCCGAGGCGGTTTCGTCCTGGCTCGAGCGACAGTTGAAGGCCGGCGACGCCGCCAACGCCTACAGCGCCCTGCAGGCCGCCGCCGACGAGCCCGCCCGCAAACCCGCCAAAGGCGCCAAGGAGCCGCGAAACTCGGGCGAGAAGCCCGCACGCGCCGCGCCCCGCAAGAAGGCCGGCAAAGGCTGAGACGTCCACGCCGCCCGACCTCGCCTCTCGTCTTCGCCCTTTGACCACGCCGACCTGACCACCCCGAAGGAACCGACGTTCATGCACGAAGCGGTGAATTCGCTCCCCGGCCCGTGCCGCCGACCCGTCCTCGGGTCCGTGCAATCATCGCGTCCCCGACCATCATCTTCGACGCTCGGCGCGTGGTTGCCCTCCGCGGCACGCCTCTTCGCCGCCGCCGGCCTCTCCCTCTCCCTCGCCGCCTGCGCCGCGCCCCGATCGGGCGCATCCACCTCCCAACCTCCGGCCACCGATTCACGCGACGTCGACCACGCGCCCAACGCGCCCGAGGCTCCGCCCTCGCTCGCCGACGCCCCGGGCATCTCCGACGACGCCCGCGCCGCGCGCCGCCAGCTTGAAGCCTTGGCTCAGAGCCCCGCGCCGCCCCAGCCCGACATCCCCCTCCCGCCCGGCCTGGACGCCGCCGAGTTCGCTCCCTCGCCCGACTCGCCCGAATCACGCCGCACGCTCGACGACATCCTCGCATCAGCGCCCGCGCCGGTTCCCATCGAGCCCGCGCCCACCCAGCCCTCGGACGAATCGCGCCTCGAAGCGCTCCGCCTCTATTCGCAGGGGCGCGCCAAATTGCTCGCCGGCGACGCCGAGGGCGCCGTGCTCGACCTCGAGGGCGCCACCAAGCTCGACCCCGCCTCGCCCGAACCCTTCCGCGCGCTGGGCGAGGCCCGCGTCGCCGCCGGGCGACGACTCTCCGCCACCGACGCCTTCCGCCGCGCCGTCGCCCTGGGCCTCCGCGACCCGCGCGTCTACTGGCAATTGGGCCAGGACGCCGACCGCGCGGGCAACACCGACGAGGCAATCAACCTCTTCATCTCCTCCCTGAACTCACGCCCGGAAAAGGCCGATCCCGCGATGCCGTTCGTCGTGTGGATGGACCTGGCCGACGCGCTGGTCCGGCGCGGCTCGCACCGCGCCGCCGTCGACGCGATCGCAAAGGCCGTCGACCTCCCGCCGCAGTTCGGCACGTCCACACGCCTCCGCGCCGAGCTGGGCGAGCTCCTCCGCCGCCGCGCCGAACTCACCCGCCAGGCCGGCGACCTGCTCTGCCGCCTGGGCGAATTCGACCGGGCCGTCCGCGCCTACGAAGCCTCGGCCCTCCACGGCTCGCCCGACCCCGTGTCGCTCTGGAAACGCAAGACCTACGCGCTGCTCCGCGCCGGGCGCGGCGCCGAGGCCGCCTCCCTCGCCGTCGCCATCGCCGCCAACGCCAAGGGCGTGCTCGAGCCGTCGGACCTGGCGCTGCTCCGCTACATCGCCGACGCCTCGGGCCACGCGCCCCTGGTCGGACGCGCCCTGGCGCCCGCCTCTTCCGCCCCCACCGCGATCTCCAACATCGCGCGGGCCCGCGCCGCGATCGCCCCGCCCGCCGACGCCGCCGACATCCTCTCGCGCCACCTTGTGCTCCGCCCCTCCGACGCCCCCGCCGCGCGCGACCTGACCGCCGCTGCCCTGCGCTCGCCCGACGCCGTCACCATCCTCGCCCGCGCCGTGGGACAAAGCCCGCTCAGCGCCGGCACCCTCGCCCACGCGCTCCGCGCCCGCGTCCCGTCGTTCGATCCGTGGCTCGCCACCCTTGCCACGCTCGCCGCCGATCGCACGCCCGGCGCGGCCCTCCTCCGCGCCCGAATCCTCATCCTGATCGAGCGCCCCGCCGAAGCACTCGACGCGCTCACGAACGAACCCAATGCCACCCCGACCGCCGATCACGCGACCGCCCTGGCCCGCATCGAGGCCGCCATGGCACGCGGACGCTTTGACCTCGTCGAGTCCAGCCTCGCCTTCCTCTCCGACGCGCCCGCCGCCATCCGCGCCCGCGCCTTCGATCTCTGCGGCCGGCGCGCCGAGGCCGCCGAACTCATCGAACTCGCCGCCGCCGAGAGCGAATCGCCCCAGACCCGCCTCGACGCCGCGGCCCTGGCGATGTCACGCGGCGATGCCAAGGCCGCCGAGGCCCACCTCCGCCGCGCCTTCGACCTCGACCCGGGCGAGCCTCGCGTCTACGAGGGCCTCATCTCTCTCTACGCCCCCGGCGCTGCCCTGGCCAACCAGGAAAAACTCACCGAAGTCGCCCGCGCCTTGCGGACCGCCTCGCCCGGCTCGTCGCTCCTGCGTTTCCTCGCCGCCCAGGAACTCACCGGCGGCGGCGCCCTCAACGAGGCCGCGCGCTTGCTCAAGCAGATCGCCGACGAACACCCCGAGAACGACGCCGTCGGCCTGTTGCTCGGCAGCGTGTGGGACCGCGCCCGCGCCGACCCCAAGTCGCTCGCCGAAAACGAGTCCTGGCTCCGCGCCCTCATCGATCGCTCGCCCGAAGAGCCGTGGCCCGCGCTGGTGCTCGCCCGCCTGCTGGTCCTGCGGGAAAAAGCCCAGGACGCCGCGGACTTCCTGACTTCGCGCTGGAACGCACGCCCGCTCCGCGACTACAGCATCGCGCGCGAGCGCCTCCTCCGCGAAGTGCTGAAGAACCCCGCCGAAGCCGACGCCGTCGAGAAAGACCGCCTCGCCCGCGACGCCGGCACGCTCTCGGGCGCGATCGAATCGGCGATCTCGTCGCTCCGCCGCGCGGACTGGTCCGGGGCGGCCGACGCCCTCTCCGCGCCCTGGCCCGCGTGGCTGACGCTCAACGCCAACGCCTCCGCCGCCCTGGCCTCCGCCACCATCGGCGCTCTCTCCGACGCGCCGCCCCAGCAGGTGGGACGCCCCGATGTCTCCCGCGTCATCGAGGCCGCCGCTCGCCTCTGCCCGTCGCTCCCGCCGCAGTTGCACGAGCGCCGCGTGCAGATCATCGCCACCACCGAGCCCGTCGACCTCGCCGCGGTCCGCGCCGCCGTCGAGCGCGCCGCAAAGGACTTCCCCAGCGGCGCCCACGTCTTCAACGCCCGCGCCGCCATCGGCGTGGCGGCCTCGGCCCCACGTGATTCGCTCCCCTTCCTCCGCGCCGCCGCCGACTACCCCGCCGTCGCCGACGACCTCCTCTTCGAGCTCCTCCGCATGACCGTCGTGCACGGCCAGGCGCCCGACATCGACGCCCTGCTCGCCCAGTTCAACACCAGCGCCAGCATCACCAAGCTCGCCGCCACCGCGATCAAGGACCCCAAGATCCCCGAAGCCGCCCCCAAGGCCCAGGCCGAGCTCGCGTACCTCCTTGGCAACCTCTGCACGTCGCAAGGGCGCGAGGAGATGTCGCGATATTGCTATCGCGCCGCGCTTTCGTTCGACCCCGACCACGCCTGGTCCATGAACAACCTCGGCTACGCCATCCTCGAACGCGGCGGCGACTTCGCCGAATCCGAGAAGCTGCTCGCGCGCGCCGCCCAGCTCCTCCCCGACGAGGCCAGCGTCGTCGATTCCCTCGCCTGGCTCCGCTACCACGAGAACATCATCGCCGACGAGGTTGCCCCCGACGGTCGGGTCACCCGCGCCGGCGCCGTCACGCTCCTCCGCCGCGCCGTCTCGCTCGAGGGCGGCAAGGAAAACCCCACGCTCCACGACCACCTCGGCGACGCCCTCTGGCGCGCCGGAAACAAGGACCAGGCCCGCGACGTGTGGAAGAAGGCCCTCGAGTTCTCGCGCGTCGACATCCGCGAGCTCTCCCAGAACGCCAGCGCCGCCGCCCGCGAACGCCTTCAGAAGGAATTCGATTCGATCCTCGCCAAGCTCCAGGCCGCCGACGCCGGCCAGGAACCAGCGGTCGCGCCGCCCATCAAGCCCGCGAATCAATAGCCCACCCACCGATCACACCCGCGGCCCCACGCCGCGCTCCCCGGAGTCCCCCGTGGCAGGCCACAACAAGTGGAGCAAAATCAAGCACCGCAAGGCCGTCGTCGATAAACGCCGCGGCAAGGTCTGGACCAAAGTCGCCAAGGCGATCATCGTCGCCGCCAAGAACGGCGGCCCCGACCCCGCCAGCAACCTCTCCCTCCGCTACGCCATCGACGAGGCCCGCTACGCCAACATGCCCCGCGACACCATCGAACGCGCCATCAAAAAAGGCACCGGCGCAGGTGCCGGCGAAAACTACGAAACCACCCGCTACGAGGGCTACGCGCCCGGCGGCGTCGCCGTCATCGTCGACGCACTCACCGACAACCGCACCCGCACCGTCGGCGACGTGCGCCTCGTCTTCACCAACCACGAGGGCAACCTCGGCAACACCGGCTGCGTCGCCTACATGTTCGACTCACGCGGCCAGATCGTCGTCAAGGCCGCCGGCCTCACCGAAGACCGCGTCTTTGAGGTCGCCATCGACGCCGGCGCCGCCGATGTCGAATCGCCCGACAACCCCACGGACGACGACGCCGTCTTCGTCGTCCTCACGCCCGTCGACGGCTTTCAACGCGTGAAAGACGCGCTCGAACACGCGGGCATGACCATCGCCGAGGCCCGCATCGCCATGATCCCCCAGAACACCGTCGAAGTTCGCGGCGAGGCGGCGAAAAACCTCCTCGATCTCGTCGACGCCCTCGAAGACCTCGACGACGTGCAACACGTCTACTCGAATTTCACGATCCCCGACGACGAGGCCGACTCGCTCAGCCGCTGAGCCACGCGATCCAGCGCCACGCCGGCCCCACCCGCCCCGCGCACGCCCCGCAAATCGAGCGTGACCACTCCCGCCCACTTCAGCGTCGTCAGCGCGATGTCGTAGTTTGCAAGGTCGAGCGAGCCATCGCCCGCCGCAACCCGCCCGCTCGCCGAGAAATCGCTCAATCGAACCGCCGCGGGCGCCGGCGACATCCCCAGCACCGACTTGCCGACCGACGCGCCCGCGCCGATCACCACCGCCGGATCGATGCCCACGCGGATCGCCCCGTCGCTCGCGACCGCCCGCGCCGGCCAGGCATGATCGATGACGACCACGCCCGCGCGCGACCCCGCCGCCCCGATCGCGTCCAGCACCGCCGCCGGCGTTTCTTCGTGCAGCGCCAGCGACACGCCGAAGCCCGCGCCGCCCGCGGTCCCTTCGCCGAGAATCGCCCGCAATTCCGCCGCCAATTCGCACGCGCCGATCGCCGCGTCGATCGCCCGCTGCTGGCTCGCCGCGTCGACAAAGTGCGCCGGCGGCACCCACAGATCGAGCCCCGACAGCGACAATCCCACTCGCTTGACCAGCGACGCCAGGTCCCGCCGTGCCGAGCGCCCGAGTTCGCGCGGGCGAATCCCCGCCATCGCCGCGTCGAGCTGCACATGCCGCACGCCGCGCGACGCGATCCACTCGATCACGCCCCGCGCCGAACAATCGCGCAGGTCCTCGAAGCCCGCGAGCCCCGCCATCGCCACCGACAACCGCTCGTTCCGCAGCGTGACCATCGCCTCATTGTTGCCGCGATGGGCGCATGACGCACGCTGCGCTTGATTTCGTCGAGGCATCGTGCCACCGATGGCGCTTCGCGCCCGATCCTCTCTTCTTCATTTGGCCATTTGGCGCCTTGGAAATTTGGCGATTTCTTTCCTCCCCCTACCATCCCCCATGAAGCTCATCCGCCTTCACACCCTCATCACCGCGGCCCTGGCGATCTGGCTCTCCAGCGTCGTCGCCTCAGGCTTCGCCGCCGCCGTCACCTTTCCCGCCATGAAGAAGCTCAACGTCCGCATCCCCGCCTACGAATCCTTCGACGCCGAGCACTGGAAGATCGCCGGCGGCAAGATCGGCTGGGCCGTCTTCACCGCCTCCGACTTCGTACAGACCGCCATGGCCCTCATCGCCGCCGCGTGCCTCCTCCTCGTCCGCCCGCGCGAGTGCTCGCCGCGCTGGGCCGCCATCGCCCGCCTCTTCCTCGTCGCCGCCGCCATCACGATGTTCCTGTGGTACGCGGCCACGATCCGCTTTCCGATGGAGCACGCTCTCGATTCCTTCTGGACCTCGCTCGACGCCGGCAACCACGACCAGGCCCGCAAGTTCCAATCCGACTTCGACGCGCTGCATCCCTCCTCCTCGCGCACCCTCAGCGCCATCGCGATCACGATTCTCCTGGCGCTGCTCTCCTCCCTCATCACGGCCCCGAAGATCAACTCCCCCGCCGCCGCGCCCTCGGAGCCCGCGCGATGAACGCCCGGCGCCGAGCAACTCGAATTCGGCCTACCGCGATTCACGGGCTATTCAGGCCGAAGGCCTGGGCGTCAGTAGCCGGGGAGTGGAGCGAGGAGTCCTCGACGAGCGACACCCCCGGCGTCGCAATCAATCAATACACAGCCTGAAAGGCTGCTCGTGGCGAGGAGACTGCAAGGGACATCTCTACCCCGGAGTTCTCAGATGAGCCGGAAGAAGGCAACCACCTCCAAATCGTCCCGCAAACCCCGCCGCGCCGCATCATCCCGCCCCGCCGCGAAATCCCCCGCCGCCTCCCGCCGCGCTACCTCACGAACAACTCCGTCCGCGGCAGCTCCGCCCGCCGTCATCTCCCCCATCGAAAAGCTCCGCGCGCTCCGCCTGCTCGCCGCGCTCCGTGCCGAGTATCCCGATGCCCACTGCGAACTGGTGTACTCAAATCCGCACGAGCTTCTCGTCGCGACGATCCTCTCCGCCCAAGCGACCGATGTCAGCGTGAACAAGGTCACGCCCGCGCTCTTCGCCCGTTTCCAAACCCCCGCCGCTTTCGCCGCTTCCTCGCCCGAAGAAATCGAGCCCTATATCAAGTCCATCGGCCTCTTCCGCAACAAGGCCCGAGCCATCCACGAATCCATGACCGCGCTCCGCGACCGCTTCGGCGGCCAGGTCCCGCGCACCATGCCCGAACTCCTCACCCTCCGCGGCGTCGCCCGCAAAACCGCCAACGTCGTCCTGGGCAACTGCTTCAACATCAACGACGGCGTTGTCGTCGACACCCACGTCCAGCGCCTCGCACGCCGCTTCGCACTCGCGCCCGCAAACGCTACGGTCGCCCAGATCGAGCAACGCCTCATGGACCTCTTCCCGC
>JAEUJA010000261.1 GCA_016793195.1 Phycisphaerae bacterium | reverse complement strand
GCGCGAATACGTCATGGAGACCGGGCTCTTCGCCGACCTGGCGCTCGTCAAGGCGTGGAAGGCCGACACCTTTGGCAACCTCATCTACCGGCGCACGGCCCGCAATTTCAACCCCATGATGGCGACAGCAGCAAGGTTCGTCATCGCCGAGGTCGAAGAGATCGTGGAGGCCGGGCAGCTCGATCCCGACCAGGTCCACACGCCGGGGAGCTACATCGACCGCGTCGTCAAGACCGTGTCGGTCAAGCGGATCGAGCAGCGGACGGTGAGCAAGGCCTGACGCACACCCACGCCGCACATGAAACCGTCGCCGCGGAGATCGACCGGGGCGTGTTGCGATTCGGTCATCGCTCTGTAACAAGCGCGCGGCGCTGGTGCCCATAAGGGCGGCGTCTCGCTAGGCTGTTGTCATGAGCTCCGAAACCCGCCGCGTGTGTCGGTTGATCCCGCTCTGCATCGCCCTCGCCGGCGCGGGATGCGCATCGCGTGAGGCCGCGCCGGAACCGCGATCCGAGTCGACCACCCCCGGCCAGGCGGGAAGCACCCCATCGTCCGTCGCCCACGCCTCCACCACGACGGCGTGGACGCTGGCCCCCGTGCGATCGGGCGGGTTCTCGATCGCGATGCAGCGCGTCGAGGTCCGGCGCTCCATCTCGTTCGCCGCGTCCCCCAACCACCCCGAGGGGTGGTCGCTTCAATCGACTTTGTCGATCGGCGAGCCCAGCGCGGGCGTGCTGTTCAGGCCACGCGGGTACGTCCGCCTGACCCGCATGCTCGGCGACGATGGACGCGACTATCTCCCCGCGCCGGTGCCCGCCGGACTCAACCCGGCGCGTGTGTTTGAAATGGCGTTCAAGGCCAGCGGCGACGCGTCGGGGGGCGTGCTGCACGATCAGCGTGATTGGCACCACAGCATCGATTTCTTCGTGCGCACCGCCGGCCTGCCATGTGTGCTCCGCTCGCTCGCGGGTGAGCTCGTCGTCGATGTCGTCGAAGAGATCGCGTGGCGAGAGGTCTCGCTCGAGGCCGGCCAAGCCAACGAGGTTGTGCCAGGCCTGACGCTGGAAATGCCGACCCAGCCGCAGGGGCGGACGCAACGCACGCAGCTCTCGATCCGAGTACGGCGTGACGCGCCCTTGCCCGTTGACTCGACCGGCGCGCCGGTCCTGCCCTATGTCAACGCCGTCGAGGAGTGGCGCGACAGCCGTTGGCGGCCGCTGCAGATCGGCACCCTCAGCCCCAGCGCCGACAAGTCCGAGCTCGGCACGATCGTGAATCTCGCGCCCGTGCAGGGAGCACAACGCTTCCGCGCGCAGATCATCACCACCACGCGAGAAGCCCGCCTGCCCTTCGAGTTCGTCAACGTCCCGATCCTGGCGACAGAGCACATGCGGTAGCCCCCCCGGGCATCTCGCTCGCTCGCCCAGAGACCCTCGGAGCTGCTACTTTGCCTCGACGACGGCGCCCTGGAGCGGCCTCCCCGCCCGCGGCTCTTTCTCGCACCAGTCCAGCCCCAGCGCCCACGCAATCGTCGCCGCCACCTGTGATTGCGTCACCATCTCGTGATCGCTCACCACGCCCACGGGCGGCGTGTCAGGTCCCATGACAGCGACCCACCACTGGTCCGAGCCGGGGTGCTTCGCGCCGTGGTTGCTCCAGTCGTCGGGCGACTTGCTGTTGTCGCCGCGTCCGTGGTCGCACGTGAAAAGAATCGTGGTCTGGTCCTTGTACTGCGGGTCCTTCTGCAACATCTCCCACAGTTCTTTCCAATATTGATCGGTGCGCCGCGCGGCGTCGAGGTACTTCTCGTAGTCGGTCTCGTGGGCCCATTCGTCGGTCTCGCCCAGGCCGAAGAACATCACGCGCGGCCTGTTGACCTCGACCCACTCCATCATCACATGAAACGTCATCGAATCAAAGTGCGAGCCGCCCCAGCGACGCGGCGTCTCGCCCCGCAGGCGGTTGATGAACTCGATTCGCGGCGTGGTCCGCCCGAACGTGCAGGGCTTGATCCCGTCGTCGACCGGCAGCTTGCTCCGCTCGACATTCAGAATCCACGGGAAAAGGTCCCACGTCGTGAACGCCGCCACGCGCCCGTTGTATTCCTTCATGCCGTTGAGCCATTCAAAGACGGTGACGTGCGGGTTCATGATCCGCTTGTTGTCCTTGATCGCCGCCTCGGGAAAGCCGCAGAACGTCTCGAGATACCCGGGGTACGACACCGCGTACTCATTCACCACGCGCCCGGGCGCGCCTCGGTTCCGATCGCCGTACACGATCCCCCGCGTGGCGACCACCGACCAGAAGAACGGCATCAGCGCCCCGCGCCGCTCCTCGGGCGTGGAACGCCAGAACTTCTCGCGCACCGCGGTGTCGTTCTTCACGCCCCCGGCGGCCTCGGTGAACAGCGCTTCATCCGCGCCGGCGAAAAGCTCCTGCCAACGCAGGCCGTCCACGATGCACAGAATCACGTTCCGCGTCTTGCGCTCGGGCGGCTCCGCGTCGGTCGGCCCCACGCCCTGCGCGGGCGGCTGAACCACGCTGGCCTCCGCGCCGGCCGACGTCTGAAACGCGCCGGCGAGCGACGCGATCGACCACGCGGCAAGCACGCCGAACATCTTCGTAAGTCTCATCACAAACCCCTCCCCCACCGCTCAATTTCCCCACCACGCCCGCTCGACGAAATGCAATCATCGCCCACGCCGCGAGGCGCCTCCGTCTCTCCGTCTCTCCGTCTCTCCGTCACTCCGCCTCTCCGCCTCTCCGTCTCTCCGTCTCTTCGTCTCTTCGTCTCTTCGTCTCTTCATTTGGCGATTTTGCTATGTGGCGATTTAGCGATTTCCTTCACCACTCCCCCGCGTACGCGATCGCAAACCCCGGCGCGTCGTCCGCCGCCATCGCGTGCAGACGCTTGGCGATCTGGCGGATGTGCAGCGCATCGTGGGCGGCCCAGCTCGCCAGCAAGTCCCCCGCCGGGATCGGGCCGAACTTCGGGTGCTGATACGCCGCGCGAAAATCCGTCGATTCCGGGAGCGAACGCAGCCACGCGATCGACGCGCGGCGTTCGCGCTCGAACTCCTCCACCGCCGCCGTCAGGTCGCGCTCGTTGTACTTCCGCTTCTCCGCCACGCCCACCAGGTCGAGCGCCGGCCAGGCCCGCGTGGGGTCCTCCAGCGTGCTCCGCAGTCGAACGCGAAAATCCTCGCGCTCCTCATCCAGCAGGTGCCAGCAGATTTCCAGGATCGACCAGTGCTCCGGCGCGGGCTTCCACCTGGCACGCTGCGGCGACGCGACCACCGCCAGCGCCCGGACCGCCGCCGCCCCTCGCTCCAACCGCCCGATGATCGCGCCGATGTCGATCGTGCTCATGAACTCCCCGCGCGCATGCGCTCCAGCCCCGCCGGGAACGGATAGCTCGGAAAAACGCCCACATGCCCGAATCGCCACAACGCCGGCGAGACAAACACATCACCCCGGTACCCCGCGCCGTACATCGTGCGAAGCACGCCCTCGAACGACGGCTCCTGCCCGTCCGCGCCCCGGAGCCTGTTCGCCCGCGCGTGCAGGAACGACACCGACGCCACCGGCAGCCGCTCGCGCCGATCGTGCAGCATCTTCGTGATCGTCTGGAAGCCGCGCCCAAGGTCCTCCAGCGTAAAGTGGTCGCGCCCCGCCGGACGCAGCAGCGCCAGGATCAGCACGCTGTCGAGGTCGAACTTGAGCACATACGGCTCCTTGTCCGACGCCGCGTGGATCGACACGCTCCCGTGGAACATCTTCGCAAAGCTGGTGACGCTCCGCGCCGTCCACTGGCTGGTGGGCACCAGATCGCAGATCTGCGAGATGATGCCGTGCGAGTTGTCGGTGTCGTTCACGCCGCAGATCACCGCGCGATACCGCCCGTCCAGCACGTCGCGGAGCATGTCCTGCCCCCACATGATGCGCACTCGCTCGCCCGGCACGATCTTGCCCGTCGCCCCCGGCAGCAGCGATACACGATCCGGCGCCAGGTCCGAATCCATGAGGTCCTCCGCCCCCCCGTCGTAGAGCTTGATCTGCACGTCTTCCTTGGTGGACATCGGTGTCTCCTTGGCTCGCGCCATCGTCAGTGTAATCACGCGACGGCGTCGGTCGACCGCACAACCCGTCGCCGCCCGGTTTGCCCATGTTTCCAGCGCCTCCCAGAGCCCGGTTATCAGGACGGAGTCCTCCCCTAAGTCGTTGTCTGAGCGCGATTTTCACTCGGGCGCGACGCCACTTTCCCTTGATCCAAGCCGTCGATCCGAGTATGTTTTGCGCTGAGGCGTTTTCCTGATGCCTCGGGAGACTTGGGAGGGTCTCTGAACAACTCGACCTGACGCACCGCGGCCGGATTGTGGGGTTCCGCGGTGTTTCAACCGGGCCATCTCGCGGCTCGGGCGGTGGTCTTTCGCATCCGCGTCGGCCCATCGCAAACCATCGGCGACGCGTGGTCGCCGACGGGTATCACTACGCGGCGAGCGGGGGTTTCCGACGGTTTCCGCCGTTCCTCGCGCGCCGCAAACGCGCCGGCATCTTGACCGGCGCGTGGGAATTACGGAGGGAGTACAGCATGAATCGTTCGTTCTTCGCCATCGGCGCGATGGCCGCCGCCGTCGCCGCCAACGCCGGCACCGTCGAGATCTATCAGACCGCCTTCAGCTCCGGCTCGGGCGGCGAGTTCCAGTCGTACCTCACCGGCGCCGCCTTCACGCCCACCAGCCTCACCGGCAACGGCGTCGAAACCTTCTGCATCGAACGCTCCGAGCAGTTCCAGCCCGGCGCCACCTACAACTTCTCCATCGAGACGGCCGCCATGGGCGGCGGCGGCGGCTCCATCGCCGGACAGGACCCACTCGACGAACGCTCCGCCTACATCTACGACCTCTTCATCACCGGCAACCT
>JAEUJA010000239.1 GCA_016793195.1 Phycisphaerae bacterium | reverse complement strand
CCCCAGCTGTTGCTGTGGACGCGGGCGCCGTCGTTGTGTGCGTTGATGAGGTTGGTGTAGAGGTTGGCGCTGGTGATGGAGCCGAGGTTGGTGAAGGAGAGCTTGGCGGCGAGGGCCATGCCGTCGCTGGTGGTGTAGCTTCCGAAGGGGGTTTGGTCGCCGACGAAGGTTCCGGCGGTGTGGGTGCCGTGGCTGTCGGCGGCGGTGCTTCCGCGGAAGGCGATGATTTTTCGGTGGGTGGGACCGACGGCGACGGAATCATCGAACATGCAGTGTGATTCGCGGACGCCGCCGTCGATCAGGCCGCCGATCTGTCCTTCGCCGCGGATGCCCTGGTTCCAGATGGGGGTCTGTCCGCTGGTGTTGCTCTGGAGGATCCAGCGGTTGGAGTCGTTGCGCATCTGGGCTTCGGGGGCTTCCTCGATCCATTGGACGTTGGGGTTGGCGGCGAGCTGGGCGGCGCGGGCGGCGGGGAGCCAGGCGTCGATGAAGACGGCGTCGCCGACGAGCTCGAGGTCGTTGACGCGTCCGCCCAGGGCGGTGACGGCGTTGACGACGGGCTGGGGGTCGGCGTCGGCGAAGCAGATGATGGAGGCGAGACGTTCGGCGTTGTCGAGGGCGGCGACGCGGTCGTCGTTGACGAGCTGGCGGGTGCCCCACGCGGGGTCGAGCTTCCAGGCGTTGTCGAACGCGCCGACCCAGAGGACGAAGTTGAGGGCGGAGAGCTTGGCGGCGTCGGCGCGCGAGAGGTCGGCGATGAAGGCCGAGTCGGGGAGGTAGTCGGAGGTGATGACGCCGGCGGCGGCGAGGGCGGCCTGCTTGGCGGGGGTCATCGGGGCGTCGAGCTGGATGACGTAGCGTTGCGCGGCGTCGAACCTGGCGCGGGGGGTGAGGAGCGAGGGAACCTTGGAGGTGTCGACGTCGCCGGCCTTGAAGCGGAGGGTTCGGCTTGAGCCGATCCCGTCGCCGGCCGAAGCCGTGAACGCCGCCGCCGACAACAAGGCCGCAATCGCAATCCGCGACTTTTTCATATGCACTCCGCTTGGACCGACACGCCGTGGGGCACGCCCGCACCCGCGGGCCCACACCCTTTCGGCATCCTACCCGTCCGAATCTACCGCGCGGGGGGTTCCCGCGCCGAGCCTTTCTTGATGGTTCGGCCTGCATGATTTGAGGGTCCGATTACACAGCGCCACCCACATGGCCCAACCAAAGACCGAGCGGTCGGGTGGTGTGCACGGGAAGAGCGCGGGGTGGGCGCTGGCGATGGCGGAGCGTGCGATCGCGCGTCGGATGAATCAGCAGCCGGCTTCGAAGGCGGAGGCGAAGGCGTCGTAGTCGTCGCCGTTGACGAAGGAGTCGTGGTTGATGTCGGCGCCGAGGTCTGCGGATTCGAAGAGTGAGGCGAAGGCGTCGTAGTCATCGCCGTTGACGAAGCCGTCGTGGTTGAAGTCGGCGGTGCAGTTTGGCAGAGTCCAGAGGAGCGCCTCCTGGTGGCCGGTGGATTGGTTGAACCCCCAGCCGCAGATGGAGATGCCGGCGGGGCCCGTCCAGGCACCGGTGGCTTGGCTGGACGAGAAATCCGCCGGGAGCAGGGCGTGCAGGTCGATCCACGATTCGGGCGTGCCGATCCATGCGGCGGCGCGGATGACGTCGTCGACGACGGTGTAGCCCGCCTGGGTATCGCCGCTGATCGCGCGGGCGGAAGACTCGGCCGCGACGGGCGGGTGCAGGTCGACGCATGACTCGGGCGTGCCGCTCCAGATGCACGCGTGGGAGGGCCCGCCCCATTCGACCGACCCCGCCTGTTTCGTGTCGCTCATGGCCATGATGGTTGAGCCTGTGGCTCCGCTGGGGTGGAGGCTGACCCACGATTCAGCGGAACCGCTCCACATGCTGGCGAGCGAGGTGCCGGACAGAAGTACCCACCCGCCTTGCTGGCTGCCGTTGGTGGCGTTTGCTCCGGAGTACGCGATCCCGGCGGGTTTGAGATCAATCCACGAGGCCGCGGAGCCGGTCCACAGACTGGCGTGCGAGTTTCCGAAAAGCTGTGTTGTGCCGACCTGCTGGCCGCCGGCGATGGCGACGATTTCCGAGGCACTCGCGAAGGCGGGGTTCAGATCAATCCAGGACGAGGTACCGCTCCAGAGGGCGGCGTGTGGTTCACCAAACCCCACATCAACGTACCCGGCCTGCTGTGCGGCGATGAGGCATTTGATCTGCGACGCCGACATGTCTGACGGATGCAGGCTGGTCCATGATGCGGCCGAACCGCTCCAAAGGCAGGCAACGACCACGCCGTCCACCACGGCCCACCCGCCCTGTTGCCCGGCGTTGACGGTCCATGCGCCCGACTGAACGGCCCCGGCCGGGTGCAGGTTGGTCACGGTCCACTGCGCGGCGGCGTTGGCGGCCAGAGAAAGCACGGCGAACGGCGTGGCCAGGCAGACAAACGACTTCACAGGCATGTCCTGCTTCCTCTTACGACACGGGTTTGGGATCGGGTGCGGTCCTCACTCATGGCCGCTGTAGCTCGATTGGTCAGAAGATACACCGCCCGCCCGCGGGCAGCAAGCGGTTTTGGAAAGGCGGTTCTCCCGGATATCGGACGGAGCGCGGCGTCACGATCCCGATGTCCAAAGCGCCGGGCGGCGAATGCGAGGGACGTTGGTCGGGATGTCGGGCGGTGGGGCGGTGAGCGACTTAGCAGCCGGCTTCGAAGGCGGAGGCGAAGAGGTCGTAGTCGTCGGCGTTGACGAAGGAATCGTGGTTGATATCGGCGCCGAGGTCGCCGGCCTCGAAGAGTGAGGCGAAGTAGTCGTAGTCGTCGCCGTTGACGAAGGAGTCGTGGTTGAAGTCGGCGGTGCAGCCGCCCTCGAACTCGATGGTGAGCGTGGGCGGGACGGGTCCTTCCTTGCTGCTGTGGGTGTTCCATTTGTAGACGCCGTCGGTTTCATAGCCGGCGGCGGAGTCGTGCCAGCGGACCATGAAGGTGACGGCGTGGTCGAGCAGGTCCTGGGCGTAGTCCCAGTCTGAGAGGTTGATGAGCCAATCGCGCGGGCCGTAGTCGTGGGCGCCGCCGAGGACGGCGACGAAGACGGCGCCGGATTGGTCGTAGGAGTTCCAGGTCACGGATTCTTCGGTCCAGGCGTCGTTTGGGGTTCGCCAGACGGAGCTGTCGTGGCCTTGCCCGCCGTAGATACCGGCGAGCTGGAGGGTGAGGCGTGCCGAGAGGACGGTCGCGCCGGCGGGGATTTGGCTGAGGTCGAACTTGAGGAGCGGTCTTTTGATGGTGGCGTAGTAGCCGAACTGTTCGAGGACGGGGGTGTTCCAGTTCATGTCGATTTCCGCGCCGCTGTTGCTGAGGTAGGCGTCGTCGACGGGGGTGAGGGTGATGACCTCGGTCTGGGCGTGTCCGATCGCGGTGGCGGTGAGGGCGGCCGCGGTTACGCACAACGCATGAATCCGCGCGTTCATCAGACAACTCCTTTCTGAGCGCCGCGACGTCGATCGGCATGTCCGTGGTCGCGTCGGGCGGTGGCTTCGTCGGGCGCGCTGTTGCGAGCGCGTGCCGTCGAGAGGAGTATAGCACCCCGCGATATCCGCAATAAGCGAAATCACGGCGGGTCCCTGATTTTCAGGGATTGCGGCGCGGGGAGGTTTGTTTGTACGAACGTGGTGCGATCAGCAGCCGGCCTCGAAGGCGGAGGCGAAGAGGTCGTAATCGTCGCCGTTGACGAAGGTGTCGCAGTTGAGATCGGCGCCGAGGTCGCCGGGCTCGAAGAGGGAAGCGAAGGCGTCGTAGTCGTCGCCGTTGACGAAGCCGTCGCAGTTGAAGTCGGCGAAGCAGGCGCGGAGCGTGGCGGTGTCGGTGGTGGCGCTGCCGCAGGGGCCGGTGATGACGCAGTAGTACGAAGCTTCGTCCGTCACACACGGCATGGTCGTGATGGAGAGGTCGGCGGTGGCGGCGGAGGGGTTGTCGTTGGTATCGATGGGCGAGCCGTTCTCGTACCACTGGTAGTCGATGGGTCCGGTGCCGACGTTTGAGACGGAGATGGTGGCGACGCCGCCGGGGCAGATGATGGTGTCGCTGGGCTGGTTGGTGATGACGACGGGGAGCGAGCACCAGGTCAGGCCGCGGACACTGAAGCCCTGCACGGCGACCACGTTGACGTATGTATTCCCAACGATCTTCGAGAGCTGGTTCCCCGCGCTGCCGGTGATAAGCATGACATCGCCGGTGGTGGGATGAATCGTGGCGTCTTGCCAATCGGCGATTTCGGGTGGGCTTGCGTAGGCGGTGACAGCGGGGCTGGGGAAGACGGAGGAGAGGTTGTAGATGCGGGGCGTGGTGGTGCGGTTGAGGTCCAAGAGCAGGTCGAGCGTGGCGGAGCTGGCAATGGTGTCGATGTCGCCGACGGGGAGCGAGCTACTGAACTGTGTGACAGCGCCGGTGTCGGAGACCAGGGCGAGGCGCGTGGTGCCGAAGGCGCCCTTGGGGCCGTAGCTGACCATGAGGGAGTTGTGGCGTGGCGACCAGTCCATACCCTCGGCGTAGGAGTTGTCGAGTGGGGCGGCGAAGCTATGGAGGACCGAGGTGCTGGAGAGGGGATCGATGACAATGAGCTGTGACACACCATTGGGCGCGGCACTTGGGTTGTAGACGAGGCCGGCGAGGCGGCATCCGGGCAGGAGCGCCAACGCTCGGATTTCGTGGCTGGCGGGCACGGCGACAGTCATGAAGGGCGTGGTGGTGCCGGTGGTGGGGTCGAGGACGAAGAGGGTCGACTGACCGCCGCTGGTGGCGCTGGCGCCGACGAGGGTCTGGGCGTTGGCGGCGCCGGCGAGGGCGAGCACGAGGGCGGCGGGGGTCAGACGGCGGAATGAGCGAGACATGAAACCTCCTTGCGTGGGCGCGTCGCGCCCCGAAGTGGGAAAGCGGATGATGACCTCGTAGTAGAAAGCGAAGAGCGGGGCAAGTCCAGCGAAAAAGAGACAGTCAGGCCTGGCGCCGACGGCCTGCCGTGGTTCTCGGGCGTGCGGTTCGCGATCTCCGGGAGGGTGCCCGTCGTGTCTGCTTCCTCCTATAGTCGCGTCCAATTGGAAAGGGTAGAACAATGGCCGAACGCCATTTCGACATCGTTGTGATCGGGTCGGGACCGGGCGGGTATGTGGGCGCGATCCGGGCGGCGCAGCTCGGGTACAAGGTGGCGATCATCGAGCGTGACAAGCTGGGCGGCGTGTGCCTCAACTGGGGGTGCATCCCGACCAAGGCGCTGCTCGCCAACGCCGAGTTGTATGAGAAGGTACATACGCAGGCCGCGGACTGGGGCCTGACGGTGAACGGGTCGATCGGGGTTGATTGGAATAAGACGATCGGGCGCTCGCGCGAGGTGGCCAAGAAGCTGAACGCGGGCGTCGGCTTCCTGATGAAGAAGAACAAAGTCGAGCACATCGTCGGCAACGCGAAGATCGTGTCGGCGCGGAAGGGGGCGGCCCCGTGCAAGGTCGAGGTGTACGACTGCAAGGTGCAGGACGAATTGACCCACGCGCCGTGCGAGAACACGGGCAAGTCGGCGCGCGAGACGATCACGGCGAACCACGTCATCGTGGCGACGGGGTCGGTGGCGCGGGACCTGCCCTTTGCCAAGTTTGACGGCGACCGGATCATGGGCGCGCGCGAGGCGATGAACACGAAGGTGATGCCCAAGTCTCTGGTGGTGATCGGCGCCGGCGCGATCGGGATGGAGTTTGCGTACTTCTACAAGACGTTCGGCACGGACGTGACGGTCGTCGAGATGCTCCCGCGGATTCTGCCGGTTGAGGACGACGAGATTTCAGTGGCGCTCGAGAAGCTGTACGCAAAGCACGGGATGAAGATCAAGACGTCGACCACCACCACGAGCGTGGAGAAGACGGCGACGGGCGTGAAGGTGACGGTTGCGCCGTGGGTCGTCGGTCCCGACGGCAAGGGCAAAGCCGACGAGAGCAAGAAGGAAGTGATCGAGGCCGAGAAGGTGCTGCTGGCGGTGGGCGTGAAGGGGCGCTTCGACGGGCTGTTCGATGCGTCGCTGGGGCTTGAAGTGGTGAAGGACCACATCAAGACCGACTACGACCCGTCGAAGAAGGAGCAGCAGAACTGCGACTACAAGACGAACCTGGCGGGGGTGTACGCGATCGGCGACGTGATCGGCCCGCCGTGGCTGGCGCACGTGGCGAGCGAGGAAGCGATCCTGTGCGTGGAGCGGATCGCGTGGCGCGAGAAGAAGCTGCACCACGAGCCGATCGGCAACGACTATTCGACGGTTCCGGGCTGCACCTATTGCCACCCGCAGGTGGCGAGCGTGGGTTATACCGAGCGCGAGCTGAAGGCGATGGGCAAGGTCGCGGGCAAGGACTATCAGGTGGGCAAGTTCCCGTTCAGCGCCGCGGGCAAGGCGATCGCGGCGCGGAACACCGACGGGTTCGTGAAGATCATCCGCGGCCTGCCGCGTGGCGAGATCCTGGGCGCGCACATCATGGGCGACCAGGCGACGGAATTGATCGGC
>JAEUJA010000230.1 GCA_016793195.1 Phycisphaerae bacterium | reverse complement strand
GCGAACTCCGAGAGGACCAGCACGCCCGAGTTGTCGAGTCGGGTCGCGATGAACTCCTTGGCGACCAGATTCATGCCATCCCGGAGCGGCGTGACGAGCATGACGTCGGCCGCGAGGTAGTACGAAACGAGCTCGTCGCGCGGGAGCTGTCGTCGGAAATAGTGAACCGCGACGCGTCCGGGCGTGCTGAACTGGCCGTTGATCCGCCCGACCAGGCGCTCGACGCGGTCGCGCGTTTCCATGTACTCGGGGGTAGCCTCGCGGCTCGGGACGGCGATCTGAACCAGCACGCAGCGATCGGCGGAGAGATCCCCGCGGGCCAGAGCCGCCTCGAAAGCCTCGAGACGCAGCTCGATCCCCTTGGTGTAGTCGATGCGATCGACGGCGAGAATGACCCGGCGTCGTGCGCCGACGCGTCGGCGGATCTGCTGGGCCCGCGCGATGACCAAGGAATCGCGGGCAGCGGCCTCGAACTCGTTGACGTCGATCGAGATCGGGAACGCTTCGACGCGCACACGCCGTTCGTCGATGTGCAGTTCGCGGTCAGTGCCCTCGGCGCGGGTCCAGCGGCGGGCGGCGCGCGAGAAGTTTCGGGCCTCGGCGTTGGTCTGGAAGCCGACGACATCGGCGCCGAGGAGTCCTTCGAGCAATTGGCGTCTCCAGGGGAGCCACGCGAAGAGTTCTTCGGGTGGGAATGGGATGTGGAGGAAGAACCCGATGCGAGCGTTCGGTCGAGCGGCGCGGAGCAGGCGCGGTACGAGCATCAGGTGGTAGTCGTGGACCCACCACTCGGCGCGTTTGCCGGCGGCGCGCAGGGCGCGGCGAACAAATCGCTCGTTGACCGACTCGTATGCCTCCCACCACTTCGGCTCGAACTCGGGGGCGCGTATCGCGTCGTGGAACAATGGCCAGAGCGTGCGGTTGGACATCCCGCCGTAGTACTCGTCCATCTCCCGATCGGGCACCGAGACGGGCGAAAGGCGGACGCCCTCGTGGGTCCATGAACTCGGTGTGCGGCTCGTTGATCCGGGCCAGCCAACCCAGGCGCCCGCCCTCGCCTTCATGATCGGAAGCACCGCGCCGACGAGGCCGCCTGGGCTGGTATGCCATTCACCGTCCCCCGCGCGATGAACGGGAAGACGATTGGCCAGGACAACAAGGCGAGAGTGACGGCGTTCGGGCATGGAGCCTCCCGGCGCGGCCAAACTGGACCGCGCGATGGCGGATTGATCTCAGATCCCACGACCGGGCGTGCTTGGGCATGATGACCGGGCGCAAGCCCGCGTCAAACGAAATCTCGGAGTTTGTGGGACTCTTCAGGGCGAGGGAGCGATCATGTGCCCCGCTTCACTCGCTCCCACTCGCGCTTCAGGATCGCTTGCGAGATGGTGGTGATGCGCTCCACGCCGCCGCGCGTCGCCGCTTCGTCCAGCCCGGGGGTCTTGAGCGATTCGAGGATCGACTCGATCTGGCGGCAGAGTTCGACGTGGTCATGCTCGTTCGGATTCGTGAGCAGGCGCACGCGCCAGAAAAGGAAGACGAGGCGCTCGATTCGCTCGCGGATTTCGGGGTCCTCGGCCGCGGCATGGAAGCCGTCTTTCCATCGCCCGGCGCGCCCGGTCTTGATCACGACGACGCCGACGACCTGCGACGCGAGTTCGGCGAGCGTGTCGCGCACCGTTTCGAGCCAGCGCTGGCGGTTGGCGGAGAGGACATTGGCGTTGAACTGGCGACGCGCGACGCTGAGTGTGACGATCGGGCCGAGGACCGAGGCGGCCAAGGCCGTGAGCGCGGAAATGAAACTGATCGTGGCGGTGTCCATGTCGAGCGCTCCTCGTGCGATGGGCGTTTGTTCATTGCATACGCACACAAAGATCCGGTGCATTGGCGTTCCGCGCGAGCGATGGTACCAGAATCGATGGCGCACCACGAGCGCACGACACGTGATCCGAGGTGACGATCATGGCTCACGTACGTGTGTAGCACGCGTCAATGCACTGATTGCGCGGGAGTCACGCTGTCATCGAACCATCTTCGGCTCGTCAGGGCACCCTCGGCCTGATCGCCGTGGCGTGGACGTCCTTGAGTTGTTCGTCGGTGACGGGGCCGGGCGCGCCGGTCATGAGGTCCTGGCCGATCTGGGTCTTCGGGAACGCGATGACGTCGCGGATGTTGCTGGTGCCCAGGAAGTTCATGACGAGGCGGTCGAGGCCGAACGCGATGCCGGCGTGGGGCGGCGCGCCGAACTGGAGCGCTTCGAGCAGGAAGCTGAACTTTTCCTTGGCCTGTTCCGGCGTGAGACCCAGGAGCGTGAAGACCTTGGACTGCACGCGCGGGTCATGGATTCGCACCGAACCGCCCGCGATTTCCTGGCCGTTGAGCACGATGTCGTAGCCAGCGGAGACGATGCCCTCGATGGTGACCTCGTCGTTGACATCCGCGGCGACGAAGGCCTCGGCCTGGTCGTCGTTTGGCGCGGTGAAGGGATGGTGCATCGCGACCCAGCGCCCGGTTTCCTTGTCTTTCTCGAACATCGGGAAGTCGACGACGATGAGGAAGTTCCACGGGCCGCCCTCGGAGCCCGGCTTGGGAACGATACCCATGTCGCGCGCGACGACCTGGCGGAGTTCGCCCAGCGCCTTGGTGCAGACGCTGTAGGTATCGGCGACGAAGAGCACGGTGTCGCCGGGCACGAGCTTGAGCACGCTCTTGAGCTCGTCCTTGACGCTGGCGAGGAACTTGGCGATGCCCGTTTCGAACTCGCCGGCGGCATTGACCTTGACGACCGCGCAGCCGCCCGCGCCGAAGCCGCGGACGAATTCGTTGTAGCCGTCGGTCATCTTGCGAGTGAGCTTGGCGGCGCCGTCGGGGACGCGGATGGCCTTGACCACGCCGCGCTTGCTGTTGAAGCGCGGGCGATCGGCGCCGTTCGCAAGGGCGTCCTTGAAGAATGCGACCTCGCTCTTGGCGGCGGTCTCGGAGATGTCGGTGATTTCCAGGGCGTAGCGCGTGTCGGGGCGATCGATGCCGAATCGCTCCATCGCCTCGCGGTAGGGCATTTTCTGGATCGGCGGCACGTCGTAGCCGCACATGTCCTTCCAGAGGCGGCGGACGAAGCCCTCCATCATCTCGATGACGTGCTCGCGCCGGACGAACGACATCTCCAAGTCGATCTGGGTGAACTCGGCCTGGCGGTCGGCGCGCGGGTCCTCGTCGCGGAAGCAGCGGCAGATCTGCATGTAGCGATCGCAGCCGGCGACCATCAGGATCTGCTTGAAGAGCTGCGGCGACTGCGGGAGCGCGAACCAGTTGCCGGGCAGGTGACGGCTGGGCACGAGGAACTCGCGTGCTCCCTCGGGCGTTGACTTGTAGAGGATGGGCGTCTCGATCTCGAGGAAGCCGTTCTCATCGAAGTATCGGCGCGTGACCTGGTAGAGTTTGTGGCGCGTCGCCAGGGCCTTCTGCATCGTGGGGCGGCGGAGGTCGACGTAGCGATAGGTGAGGCGGAGCTCTTCGTTGGCGAGCTTGCCGCCCGAGCCGGTGTCGTCGGGGAGGAAGGGCGGGTTGGCGGTCTTGTTGAGGAGCTCGAACTTGGTGACGACGATCTCGATCTTGCCGGTGATGAGCTTGGGGTTCTCGCCGCCGGCGCGGACGCGGACGCTGCCCTCGATGGCGATGACGTCCTCGTTTCGGAGGTGGTCGGCGGTGTCGAGGATCTCTTTGCCGAGGTCTTCGCCGTCGAAGACGACCTGGGTGATGCCGAAGCGGTCGCGGAGGTCGATGAAGACCAGGCCGGTACCGTGCCCGCGATAGGAGTTGACCCAGCCGTTGAGGCGGACGGTCTGGCCGACGTGTGAGTCACGGAGTTCGCCGCAGGTGTGCGTTCGACGGAGCATGGTGTTTCTCGCTGGAGAGGTTGAGCGCGGACTATAGGTGCGCGTCAGGCGTGGGTGGTCGCCCGCGGGAGAAGAACGCGCAGGGCGTTGCGCCGGCAGACGACATCGAGCACGTCCGAGCATCCCTCGCGCGGGGCGTCGGCGAGCTTGATGAATGGCTCGCCGTCGACCTGCACCGGGGCGGTGGCGCCCTGGCTGGTGGCGATGCGAACGCGCGAGGCGCGGACGGCGATGCGGTCGGGATGGCGCTCGGCGGTGCCCCATCGCCCGGCAAGGAACCAGCGGAGGGCACGCCAGGTTGAGGCGGCGGGCATGAAGACGACATCGAGCAAGCCGTCGGTCGCGCTGGCGCGGGGCGCGGGGTTGGCGCGTCCGCCGTAGTCGGGCAGGTTGGCGACGACGGCCCAGCCGGGGCGGTCTTCGACGATGGTCGTGCCGTCGGCCTCGATCCAGAGGGGCGCGGGGCGAACGGAGAGTTGTCGCATGACGGGCGCGAGGTAGGTGAGGTGGGAGATCGGGCCGTGGCGGGTGGAGGCGAGGTCGTGAACGACGCCCGCGTCGGGGCCGGCGCTCACCATGAGTGCAAACAGCCGGCTGTTCGCCTCGCCCAGGTCGATCTCGGCGATGGTGGGATTGGCGACGGCGCGCCGGAGCGTGACGGCGTGGCGGTCCATGCCGAAGTGCCGCGCGAAGAGGTTCTCGGTGCCCAGCGGGAGGTGGTACATGGCGGCCCGGGAGCGCGCGAGGGCGGGGAGCGCGTGATGGACGGTGCCGTCGCCGCCGGCGAGGACGACGAGTTCGGCGCGCGCGATCTCGCCTTGGGCGGCGGGGTCCATGGGGCCCATGCGAATGACTTGGTGCCCGTCGGCGCGGAGAAGTTGTTCGGAGTCATCGACGAGGGCGCGCCGGGAGCCCGTGCCGCTGGAGGGGTTGTGGAGGATGAGGACTCTCACGCGAAAGCCATCTCTCCTCCGGCTACCACTCGTAGCCGAGTTCCTCAGCGATGCGGTACATCGCCACGAGGAGGGTAATTCCGCCGCGGATACCATCGCGCTCGCTGGCCATGCCGAGTTGGTCGGCTTCGGCCATCATCCGCGCGAGTTCTCGAATTGCCGGCATATCGATGGCGGCATCGCGGGCGGAAGCTTGATACTGCGCGTTCGCGTCCTTTCCCAGCGTTGAAGCGAACCAGAATTCGTCGAGCAGCCGGAGTTCCAAGGCCGCGAAGAAATCCCTCAGCTCGAAGCGCGGGCGCTCTCGGGAGTTGGCGCGGAACCACTCGGCCAGTGCTTCCTTGCTCATCGTTCCATCGACGACGGCCAGGATCGCGTCCGCGGCGGCCGTTCCTTCGCTGGAGAGGTCCCATCCGTTCATGCGAAGAAACGCGCCTGCGCTCATCAGCGCGGCGCGCTTGTTGCCGTCGATAAACGGGTGGTTCTTGACGATGTGGAACGCGCAGGCCGCCGCCATGCCGAAGGGGAACTCGTGCAGATACTCGCCGCCGACGCCCGAGGACGCCTGCGCCAGCGCGGCGTCGAGGAGTCCGATGTCGCGCACACCCGACGCACCGCCGAATTGTGCGATGACGAGATCATGCATCGCCAGCGCAACCTGCGAGCCGACGAATCTCGGCTGGGTCAGCCCGGGTTTCATTGCGCGAGCTTCTTGAGCGAATCCGCGTGCTTGGTGAACATGTATCGCACGGCGTCCTGAGCGCGAGCATCGATCGACTGCGCACGGGCGTGCTGCAGGAACCTGAGATAGGCCGGGAGGTCCATGCCCATCACGTCGCCCTCCTTCGTCAATTGCTCGAAGAGGTCGGCGGGAAGCGTCACGGAAACCTGGCCCTTGTGAATCATGGTTGATTATTCTCCGCGTCCCGCTCGCCGGCCAGCAGCGGGGCCGGGCATAGGGGAGTCAAGGTGCCGGTCCATGAGGCGGACGTCGAGGATGCGCCCGAACTTTTCGCCGACGCGGCGCATGATGCCGATCGTCTGAAAGCCGCGGGATTCGTGGAGCGCGACGCTGGCGGGGTTACCCTCGACGACACGTGCGAGGATGACGCCGAGGCCGGCGCGGCGTGCCCGCGCGAGCAGGTCATCCAGCAGCACGCCACCCACGCCCCGGCCGCGATGGTCGGCGTGGACGTACACCGAGTTCTCCGCGGCC
Source organism: Phycisphaerae bacterium (assembly GCA_016793195.1). Lineage (GTDB taxonomy): Bacteria > Planctomycetota > Phycisphaerae > Phycisphaerales > UBA1924 > JABWBC01. Next base: position 3,519 of record JAEUJA010000230.1, on the reverse strand, counting down.
CGGGCGTACGCGCAGCGATTCGACCAGGGCGAGAGCGACGCCCAGCCCGCGACCACGCCGCCCGGCAGCTCCGCGACGATCGCGGGGGTGCGCGGCGAACCGTGCGACGCGAGCCACTGGGCGCGTTCGGCGGGCGACTTGGGCTCCGTATCAAATGTCGCGGTGCCCGTCAGCACCTCGCGGTCATAGATCGCGAAGATCGCGTCAAGGTCGGCGGCGTTGGCTTCGCGGATACGCATGGGCGGAGCGGCCTGCATTCTGCGGAAGACTATTCACCACGGAGGGACACGGGGAAGCACGGAGGAGAAACGCGGCCTGAATCCAGAGCACCGTTGAGAAGAGGCGGAGTAGGCGGCGTGGACGAGAGACGCACGAATACTTGCGAGCGTTGCATCAAGACTCGCGAGCGTCGAGTAAAACTCGAACCGGGCGATCGGTCAGAGCGCGAACATTACCAGGGCAGGATCGTGCCGTCGTTGTTGAAGAACTTGCCGTTGTCGGAAGGTGTGAGTCCGTCGATGAGTTTCAGGAGCATTTTGACGCTGTCGGCGGGGAGGATGGGCGCGCCCGGGCCGCCCATGTCGGTGCGCACCCAGCCGGGATGAACGACGACGCAGGTGAAGCCCTCGGGGCCGAGCTCGTTGGCGAGTGACCTGTTGAGCTGGTTGAGGGCCGTCTTGCTGGCGCGGTACGCGTAGGACGAGCCCCCGTTGTTGTTGGTGATGCTGGCGAGCTGGCTCGACACGCTCACGATCAGCTTTCGTTTGCCCAGGCGCAGGCTGGGGAGCACCGCCTTGGCCACGAGCAGCGGCGCGACGCTGTTGACCATGAAGACGCGCTGGAGTTCGTCGGCGGTGCAGTCGGCGATCGACTTGGTGTGCGAGCCCACGCCCGCGTTGTTGATGAGGACATCGAGCGGACGGTCGGCCATCGCCTCGGTCAGCCCCTCGATGCTGATCGGGTCCGAGACGTCGAGCCCGCCGATCGCCAGGCGAAAGGTGGTCAATTCGCCGGCGTTTTTGGGGTCGCGTGCGGTGGCCAGGACGTCCTCGCCGCGTTGGGAGAGCTGGCGGGCGAACTCGAGGCCCAGGCCGCGGGTGGCGCCGGTAACGAGAAAAGTGCTTGCCATGCCCTGATTATCGTGAAATTGCGGGCTGTCGCACCAGCCACCCCCGTCCGAAATCCGATCGAGGAGTCAAGTTCTTTCTGGACATGGACATGCGCGCGGCGGTAGACTGGGCAAGGACGCGGTGGGCGGACGCCTGGGGTGCGAGCTGCGTGAGTGGCGCCGCGATTCGTCGCTGCCATGGCATGGCCGCGGTTCAGGCTCGGGCGGCGATCGCGGCCGCGAGGAACAACGGATGAACGCGAAGATCGCGCAACGCTTGGGGGTTGGTTTGGCGCTGGCGCTCGCCGGCGGCGCTGTGGCACAGGTCGCGTTCGTCAACAACCTGCCCGGCGCGTTCACGGACATCTCCGGCACGGGAACGTTCGTCGACCTTGGCGATGAGGACGAGGCGTTCGCGTTTCTGCTCCCGATCAGCAACGGGCTGTTCCCGCTCGGGTCGTCGGTGATCATCGGCAACAACGGCGGGATTGGGTTTTCGCCGCCCTCGACGAATCTGGGGCCCGTGCCCGCGCCGCTCCCGTCGCTGGCGGCGTTCGGGGCGGGCAAATCGCTCCTGCCGTACTGGGCCGACATCGGCAACCACGTCGGCTCGATCCACTGGCAGCAGATCGGCCAGACGGTCATCGTGCAATGGACCAAGCCCGCCAAGCCGTCGGGGTTCTTCGGAACGTTCCAGCTGAAAATCTTCGGCGGCATCCTCGGGCCCGAGGAGTGCATCTACGCCCAGTTCATCTACCAGGACATCCAGGGCCCCAACTGGCAGGGCGGCGCCAACGCCTGCATCGGCTATCAGGACGAGCTCCTGGCTTCCGTGCAATGGAGCTTCAACACGCCCGGCGCGGTGAGCAACGGCACGGTCCTTTCGCTCGTCAATGTCGATTGCCTGAACGGGCACATGTGCCCCGCGGACTACAACCACGACGGCTTCGTGAACGGCGACGACTATGACGCCTTCGCGCTCGATTTCGAGGGCGGGGCGCTGGGGGCCGACCTGAACGACGACGGATTCGTGAACGGCGACGACTTTGACTTCTTTGCGTCCCACTTCGAGTCCGGGTGCTAAGAGTTCGTGAGTTTCGCTTTGCGAGCCCTCGCCGCGCGGTATGATGAAGCCGTCGGGGCGTGCACCGCCCGGCGCTCTTTGGGAGGGAGCACATCATGTCGCAGCAGTTCAACCGCACCGGTACGGCGGCCTTGTTGACGCTCGCGGGCCTGGCCGCGGGTGCTCACGCCGGGGGCGCGATCGCCGACGGCGACGCGGTGCTGATCTTCCAGGGCATCCCGCCCTTCAGCATCACCGCGGGCGACTCGACGCTCTTCACCGACGCGACGTTCATCGACGAGGCGTACAAGTATTCGTGGCATTACCGCACCGCGGGCAACAACACCAATCGCCTGTTCAGCGGCCTCGACACGCCGACGGAGCACTATTTCAAGAATACCGCGACGTTCGTGTGGACCAACGCCGGCCCGGGGCCCGAGGGGCAGGAGCGATTCGACGCCACGCTGGTGGTTCGCCTGTTCGACGGCCCGTCGCCGCACATGGTGCGCGTGGAGCACACGCTGGAATTCAGGAGTCACAGCAACACCACGCAGACGTTCCAGGTATTCAATCTGGTCGACATGGACATCGAGGCGAGCCCGAGCAACGACTCGGTGCTGATCGCCGACGCGGGGCGCGTGCTGGCGCGACAGCGCGACACCGGCACCAACGCGATCTCCGAGATCGTGGGCACGGGCGCGGCGAGGTACGAGGTCGGCTCGGGCTCCACGCTCCGCAACAAGCTCAACAGCGGCGCGGCCAACCTGTCCAACGCCGCCGGGCCAGCGGGCGGCGACGTGGGCGCGGCGTTCCAATGGACGCTCACGCTCGCGCCGGGCGAGGCGCGCGTCATCCGCGGCGGGTTCACGATCAACATGCCCGGGCCGTGCCCCGCCGACTTCAACCACGATGGCTTTGTCAACGGCGACGACTTTGACCTTTTCGCCAGCGCATTCGAGGGCGGCGCGACGGCCGCCGACTTCAACCTCGACGGCTTCGTCAATGGCGATGACTGCGACGCCTTCGCGTCGTACTTCGAGGAAGGGTGCTGAAGAGAGGCATCGGGCATCAGGCATCGGGCATCGGGAACAGACGCGGAGCGGAGTGACGGAGTCGCGGAGTGGCAGAACGAAGAAGCGTTGACTGAGCGACGGGAACCGCAATTCGGTGCGGGCGTCATTCTCCCGAATCAGAGCCCCCGACTTCGGTCGGGGGCATCTCGTTGAGACACCAGCGCCAGGCGCCGCCATCGATAGACAGACCAACGCTCGTCGCCGGCCCCGTCTCCGCCTGCTCCGGCACGGTACAGTGAATCCATGAACGAGATCGATACTCGCCTGGCGGGCTG
>JAEUJA010000209.1 GCA_016793195.1 Phycisphaerae bacterium | reverse complement strand
CATGCGGGCTCCTTGCAGAGTCTGAACCGTACAGCATACAGCCCCGCCGGGGCTCGTGCGAGGCCGCCTTATACTCACTGCATGTCCGTCGGTCCGACCCCCAAGCCCGCCGCCTCCCCCCTCGCGGCCCCCCACGCGGGCCGCCTCGCCGACCTGATCGCCTCGCGCCGGGCCGTCGTCGGCGTTGTCGGCCTGGGCTACGTCGGCCTCCCCATGGTCCGCGCCGTTCACGACGCCGGATATCGCGTCATCGGCTTTGACGTCGACCAAACCAAAGTCGACCAGCTCCGGCGCGGCCAGGCCTACCTCAAACACCTCGGCGACGATCTCGCCCGACAGCTCGCCGCCTCTGATCGCTTCGAGCCCACCAGCGACCCCAGCCAGCTCGGCAACGCCGACATCATCGTGCTCTGCGTCCCCACGCCGCTGGGCCAGCACCACGAGCCCGACCTCTCCTTCGTCGAGAACTCCACCCGCCAGATCGCCCGCGTGCTCAGGCCCGGCGCGCTCGTCTCGCTCGAATCGACCAGCTATCCCGGCACCACCCGCGAGGTCTGCAAGCCCATCCTCGAGGCCGCGGGACGCCGCATCGGCCACGACTGTTTTCTCGCCTTCAGCCCCGAGCGCGAAGACCCGGGGCGTCAGGGCGTCAGCACCCGAACCATCCCGCGCCTGGTCGGCGGCATCGACGCCGCCAGCAGCGCCCTGGGCGTGGCGTTCTACCGCAGCGTGGTCGATCAGGTCTTCGAGGTCGAGAGCGCCGAGGTCGCCGAGGCCGCCAAACTGCTCGAAAACATCTACCGCGCCGTCAACATCGCGCTGGTCAACGAACTCAAGCCCGTGCTGTCGGCGATGGGCATCGACGTGTGGCGCGTGATCGAGGCCGCCTCCACCAAACCCTACGGCTTCCAGCCCTTCTATCCCGGGCCGGGCTGGGGCGGGCACTGCATCCCGATCGATCCCTTCTATCTCACATGGAAAGCCCGCGAGGTCGGGATGTCGACGCGCTTCATCGAGCTGGCCGGCGAGATCAACAGCCGCATGCCGCGCCAGGTCGTCGAACGCGTCGCCGAGGCGGTGAGCGACGACGGCAAATCGCTCCGCGGCGCCGACCTGCTGGTGATCGGCCTGGCGTATAAGCCCGACGTCGACGACGTCCGCGAGACCCCCGCGGCCGAGGTGATCGACCTTCTCAACGAACGCGGCGCCAAAGTCTCGTACCACGACCCGCATGTGGCCGCGTTCCCGCGCATGCGCCGCCATTCGTTCGACATGAAGAGCGAGGCGCTCACGCCCGCGCGCGTCGCCCGCGCCGATTGCGTGCTCATCATCACCGACCACCGCGTGATCGACTGGGCGATGCTGGGCGAGCACGCCAATCTCATCGTTGATACCCGCAACGCGATGGCCCGGGCCGGAAAGGTCAAGGCCAGGGTCGTCAAGGCGTAGTCTCAGCGCGGGCTTGGGTTTCGCCCATTTTTCTAAACGAATCGAGGAGTTCTCGTGCGTTCGATGACAGACATCTTGGGCAGGCCGCGTGTGCTGATCGGCATGGTGCATGTGGGCGCGATCCCCGGCACGCCGCGTGCGTGCGAGTCGCTGGATCAACTCATTTCCGACGCCGTCGCCGACGCCAAGGCGCTCGCGGGCGTGGGCTTTGACGCGATCATCATCGAGAACATGCACGATCGCCCGTACATCCACGGCGAGCATGGCCCTGAGACCACCGCGATCATGACGCGCGTGGGGCTGGCGATCCGTGACGCGGCCCGCTCCACGCCGCGGGGCGTGCAGGTGCTCTCGGGCGGCAACCGCGAGGCGCTGGCGATCGCGCTGGCGATCGGCGGCACGTTCATCCGGTGCGAGAACTTCGTCTTCTCGCACGTCGCGGATGAGGGGCTTCTCCCAAGGGCCGAGGCGGGGCACCTGCTGCGGTACCGCCGCACGATCGGCGCGGATTCGATCGCGGTGTTCGCGGACATCAAGAAGAAGCACGCGTCGCACGCGATCACGGCGGACATTTCGATCGCCGACGCCGCCGAGGCCGCCGCGTTCTTCCTGGCCGACGGCGTGATCGTGACGGGAACGGCGACGGGCAGGCCGACCGATCCGTCGGACCTGGCCGCGGTGCGCCGTGCCGTCACACTGCCGCTGTTGGTTGGTTCGGGCGCGACGCCCGAGCAGCTCCCGGCGCTCTTCGCGCACGCCGACGGCGTGATCGTCGGCTCGTGGATCAAGCGCGACGGCTCGTGGGAGAATCCGGTCGATCCGGCGCGGGCGGCTGCGATGGCCGACGCCTTTCGGTCGATGAAGTAGGGTGCGTTTTCGGGCGGCCTGGTCGCCCGCACGCCGGGAGGGGCGTGAACTCCACGAATGTCGCAGTTTCTGGTCATCGTCGCTTTTCTTTGTCTGAGCGCCCCGTCGCTCCCCGGCCTCTTTGGCGGGCGCGAGCCGGGCGTGGGGCTGGGCGCCGCGGCGATGGCGGCCGTGCTGCCCCAGGTCGCGCTGGTGCTCGTGGTGTGGCTGGCGATGTCGGTGTGCGGGCGGACGATGGACAGGAAGGGCTCGCTCCGCGCGGCGTTCCTGGGCGACCGGATCGCGCGCTGGGCCCGCGTCGCGTCGACCGCGCTCCACGGCGTTTCGTGCGTGCTGCTGGGCTGGCCCGCGAGCGTCGCGTCGCGCGTGGGCGAGCTGGTGCTGGTCGACGAGGTGATCGCGCTGTCGCCGGTGGTGCTGGCGTGGCTGGCGCTGATGTGGGTGCACGAGCCGATCGAGCGCCGCCTGCGCGAGGCGGTGCTGATGAGGCGGCTGGACGAGGGGCGCCCCATCTACCCGATCCTGTCGCGGGGCGCGACGGTGTGGAGCCACTTCCGCTCGACGATCCTCGTTGTTCTCGTCCCCATCTTCATGGTCATCTCGGCGACCGAGGGCATCGAGGTCGCGCTGGTGCGATTCGGGCACGACCTCTCGACCGAGGACGGGCAGGCGCTGCTGGGCGTCGTTCAGCTGGTGGGCGTCGCGTGCGTGTTCCTGGTCGCGCCGCTGGTGCTTCGGTTTGTGTGGGACGCCGTGCCGATCGGCGAGGGGGAGCTGCGGAGCGCGCTGGTGAAGGTCGCCGAGGAGGCGCGCGTCGGGGTTCGGCGCCTGCTGGTCTGGCGCACGGGCGGGACGATGATCAACGGGGCCGCGGTCGGGATACTTCCCGGCCTGCGGTTCGTGCTGCTGACCGACGGGCTGCTGGACAATCTCACGCTCGATCAGGTGCGGGCGGTGGCGGCCCATGAGTTCGGGCACCTCCGCCGGCGTCACCTGCCGTGGCTGGGCGCGTGCATGATCGCGTGCGTCTTTTCGCTGAGCATCGCGCTGACGTGGCTGGATCGCTGGACGCGGGCGCTGGCGCCGAGTTTTCAGACGATGAGCGAGATGGCGGGCGGCGGGCTGGCGATCGTGCTTGGGCTGTGGGTGTTCGGGTTTGTGAGCCGCCGGTTTGAGTGGCAGGCCGACGCGTTCGCGGCGCAGACGCTCTCGCGCTCGGGGCTCTCGGTGGAATCGCCGGCGATCAGCCCGGAGGCGGCGGGGGCGATGATCGGGGCGCTGGACGCGGTCGCCGACCTGAACGGCATCCCGCGCCGGCGTCGTTCGTGGCGGCACGGCTCGATCCACACCAGGCAGATGCGTCTCCGCGCGGTGGTGGGCATGCCCGTCAAGGGGCTTCCGATCGATCGCGCGTGCCTGTGGGTCCGTGTGGGGTCGCTGGTGTTGCTGGGGCTGTCGGTCGCGGCGGTGGCGCTCGACCACGTGGCGCTGCGGTGGTTCTCCGAGCTGGTGCGATAGGTCGCGGGCGATCATGGCGGGTCCTCCACCCCGGGGGCGGACGGACACTTTGGTGCGCTCTGGCGCGGTGGTAAGCAGGCACTAGGCACCCGGCACTGGGCATTCGGGAAAGACAGAAAACAACGCCGTGGAGGGGGTTGCGCGAGGGGCGAAGGCGCGCGGAGATTTTTTTCGGGAATCTGGAAAGAGGGAAAAAAGACGGACGCTTTGGTGCGCTGCGGCGCGGTGGTAAGTGGGTGCTAACCGGGGGGCGCGGCATTCGGCATTCGGGATTCGGCGGTCGGGGAAGTGAAAGACCGAACGCGGAGGAATCAGAGGGGAGCAGAGGTACTCAGAGGGACGCAACCTGGAGGAGATCAAGAGAGAGCAGCGGAGAGGGGCTGATGGCCGTGAAGGCATCGAGTCGAGAGACGGATGCGGGGGCTCGCCCGGGGGCGAAAGAGCACCAACGATCGACGCATGGGGCAGGATTCAGCTCATCGTTCGGGCACTGGCTCACTCTCGCGGCCGCACCCGCGCGAGGCGGAACTCCGCGAGCACATTGCGGGGCGGCGCGGGGCGCTCCTGAGCGATCTGAAGCTGCAGGTGGAGACGGCGACGGGCGGCGGGTTTACGCCGGGGCTGGATCGAACGCGCGAGCACATTGCGAAGAGGCTGCGGGCGCTGGGGGCGTCGATCGAACTGGTGGCGGGGGAGGCGCGGCCGAGCTGGTTGTATGGCGCGGCGGGAGCGGGGGACATTCCGCCGGTGCTGGTCGCGCGGCGGCCCGGGCGCGCGGGCGCGACGCGGGTGCTGATCTCCGGGCACCTCGACACGGTCCACGATCCTGATGGCCCGTTCCGCGCGCTGACGATCGGCGAGGATGGAACGACGGCGACAGGCCCGGGATGTGTGGACATGAAGGGCGGGCTGGTGATCGCGATCCACGCGCTGGAATCGCTCCATGCGCTCGGGATCGAGTGCGCGTGGATGGTTGTGCTCAACAGCGACGAGGAAACCGGCTCGTATCACTCGGAGGCGGCGCTGCGAGCGATCGCGCGTGAGGCGGATGTGGGGCTGGTGCTCGAGCCCGCGCTCCCGGATGGCGCGCTGGTGGTCGAGCGCCCGGGGAGCGGGCAGTTCGTGATCGAGTGTGGCGGGAAATCGGCGCACGTCGGGCGCGACTTTGCGGAGGGGAAGTCGGCGGTGCTGGCGCTGGCGCGGTGCATCGTGGCGACGGGGGGGATGAGCGATCCGGCGGCGTCGCGGATCGTGAACATCGGGCCGATCGAGGGCGGGCGTGCGACGAACGTGGTGCCGGATTCGGCGCGGGCGTGGGGGAACGCGCGGTTCGGCACGCCGGAGATCGCGGCGGCGATCGAGCGCGATCTTCGCGCACTGGAGACGTCGGCGGGGGCGATTCCGAGCGTGAGGGTGGAGGTCAGTTTCAATCGGCCCGCCAAGCCGCTCACGCCCGGGACGGAGCGATTGGCGCTGGCGGCGCGGAGTGTCGCGGAGTCGCTGGGTCAGAAGCTTCCGTTCGGCAAGACGGGCGGGGTGTGCGACGGGAACATTCTGCAGGACGCGGGGCTGGCGACGATCGACACGCTGGGGGTGCGGGGCGGGGGGTTGCACACGCCGCGGGAGTGGATTGAGCTGGCGAGCCTGGTGGAGCGCTGCCAGTTGCTGGCGATTCTGGTCGCGCGGCTGTCGGGGGATGGGGGTTGGAGGCGGGGATGAGTTGAGCGCGGGAGTGGCGCGGGCGCCCGGGGGAATGGGGAATGGGCAATCGGCGGTGGGCAATGGGGAATGGGCAATAGGCAAACAAGGCGGCCCGGATGTTTGGACATCGAGTGAGCAAGCGAACGACGTCCTTTCGGCGAGGCTCGCGGGGAGTCGACGCGGGTCCGAGTTTCCGGGGCCGCCATTGCTCGTTCCGCCGCGATCGGAAGCCCGGCGCTTCACTCGAACGGCTGATCGACGAATGATGTTGTGTTGATTGGTCGATGAAAGGGGTCATGATGACGACCGCGCCCGCCGCATTGCCGTCCGTTCCTGTTGCCGCCACGCAGGGCGAACGTCTCCGCCAGAGCCCGGCGGTTCGCGCCGCCATCGACGCGATGGTGGGGGAGCTTCGCGCGGCGTCGGCGTGCATCACGGATGTTCGCGCGGCGAATCCGGCGCTCAGGGTGTCGTATGAGGCGATGCTGAAGCGAGCGGCGGACGTGCGCGGGCGCGGGCTGCTGTATCCGTACATCGGCTCGGGCCTGGGCAACGGGGCGCTGGTTGAATTGGCGGACGGGAGCGTGAAGTGGGACATGATCAACGGGATCGGCGTGCATTTCTTCGGGCACTCCGATCCTGACCTGGCCGCCCTGGGCGTCGCCAGCGGTCTGGACGACACGCTGAAGCACGGCAATTTGCAGACGAACTTCGAGGCGATCGAGTTTGGCGAAACGCTGCTGGCGGAGGCGAAGAAGAACAGCCGGCTGAAGTTCGCGTATCTGTCGACGTCTGGGGCGATGGCCAATGAGAACGCGCTGAAGGTGTGCTATCAGAAGCACGCGCCGGCGTCGCGCGTGATCGCGTTCCGCGACTGCTTCATGGGGCGCTCGATCACGATGTGTCAGATCGGCGACACGGCGGACTATCGCCAGGGCGTGCCGCTCTCGACGCTGGTGGATTACATGCCGTTCTGGGACGGGGCGGCGGCCGAGCGGATGGGCAAGGCGCGGTACATCGACACGGCGTTGCAGCAGCTGGAGATGCTGCTGGATCGGTATCCGGGGCAGCACGCGTGCTTCATCTTCGAGCTGGTGCAGGGCGAGGGCGGGTTCAACCCGGGCGATCGTGAGTATTTCAAGGCGCTGATGGAGCTGTGCAGGGCGCGGCGCGTGGCGGTGTGGGACGACGAGATCCAGACGTTCGGGCGAACGAACCGCATGTTCTCGTACGAGGCGTTCAACCTGGGCGAGTACGTCGACGTCTTCTGCGTGGGCAAGATGACGCAGGCGTGCGCGACGTTGTTCACGGAGGAGTACAACCCCAAGGCGGGCTTGCTCTCGGGCACGTTCACGGGCGAGGGCGTTTCGTTCCGCATGGGCAAGCGGGTCATCGAGCGATTGCGCGACGGCGACTATTACGACAACGAGCGGGGCGACGCGGGGCTGTTTTCGCGTCATCACGCGGAGTTCCGGCGGCACATGCAGGCGATGGTCACCAAGCACCCCGAGTGGTTCCCGAAGGTGGTGGATCGCGCTGGGAATGAGCACCCGCACTATGGCGGCGTGGGCGGCATGATGAAGTTCACGCCCTTTGCGGGCAAGAAGGACCGGGTCAACGCGGCGTGCAAGGCGTGCTTTGAGCACGGGGTGGTGCTGTTCTCGTGCGGGCACGGGCCGTATCACGTGCGGATGTTGCCGGCGCTGCCGGCGATGAAGCTGGAAGATTGGGCGCGGGTGTTCGCGTGCATCGAGCAGGGGTTGGCGGCGGCGGCGGGTTGACGCGGGGAGGCGACGCGGTGTCGGCCGGTGGCGCGGATGGCAGGCCGCCCGATAACCCGACGCGCGGCTGGCGCTGATCGGCCTCGAAGGGCTCAGGGCTACCATCGACGCGGTCCGATGATGACAGGCCGGATGAGGTGCGAACCCGCACCGAACCTGACCGCAAACCTATCATTACCCAACCGAATCGAGGTCACCCGTGTTTCTGATCCGCCAGGCCAGAGCCGAAGACGTGAGCACGCTGCTTCAGCTGGCGCGAATGGTGTATTTCATCAGCCTGCCGCCCGACGAGCGCCTGCTGGCGGGCAAGGTTCAGCACAGCCGCGATTGTTTTTTGCGAGTGGCGTCGGGGGGCACGGCCGAGACGCAGCCGGTTCCCGCGGACGTCATCGCGGGCTACACGGCGGACGAGTCGGACCTGTTCATGTTCGTGATCGAGGACACGTCGACGGGCGGGATCGTGGGCACGGCGCAGATCAAGGCGCACATGGGCGGCCCGGGGAACCCGAACTACTCGTTCAAGGTCACGCCGCGCGAGTTCAAGAGCAAGTCGCTCGGATTCGGCACGACGCACCTCGTGGGTCGGCTGTTCAAGGATGAGACGAGCCCGACGGAGGTGGGTGGCCTGATCCTTCAGCCGGCGTTCCGCGGGCACCGCGATCGCCCGGGGCGGTTCCTGAGCTTCTCGCGCTTTCATTTCATGGCGCTCTATCGCGACACGTTCGCGGAGCGCGTGATCGCGGAGATGGCGCCCGAGACGACCAGCGGCGGGGACAACCTCTTCTGGGACCATGTGGGGCGGAAGTTCATCCCCGTGAAATACTCGGAGGCCGATCGCTTCTGCCAGCACAACCGCCAGTTCATCGAAGAGCTTTTCCCTCAGGACGACATCTACCTGACGCTGCTCCCGCTGGAGGTGCTCAACCAGGTCGGGCAGGCCGGGCCGGACACGATCCCGGCGAAGCGATTGCTGGAGCGGCTTGGGTTCCGCTACAACAACTTTGTGGACCCGTTCGACGGCGGGCCGCACATCGAGGCCGAGACCGGCGAGATCACGCTGGTGAAGGCGACGGTGCGCAAGCCGCTGGGCTCGCCGATCGAATCGTCGAGGGCGACGCACCGGGCGATGGTCAGCGTGTTCCACAAGGACGGCGAGTTCCGCGCGCTGGACACGGATGTGGCGATCACGGACGCGAAGGTGCGCACGACGGCGAAGGCGATGGACTTGCTCATGGCCAAGCGCGGCATGATCGCGGGCGTCACGCCGCTCGAGGATTACTCGGCGCCCAAGCCCAGGAAGCCCCGGGCCAAGAAGGGCTGAGCCATGACTGGGCCGACGACACCGACGACGGGGACCACGCAGGCCAGGGCGCGACACGCTTCGCTTTCGCGCGATCCCGCCGACCTGATCGGTGGCGAGTGGATCGCGCATCCGTCCGGCACGCTTGTGTCGCGGAATCCGGCGCGCCCGGACGAGGCGGTGTGGAGCGGCGCGTCGAGCGTCGGGCATGTGGCGCAGGCGATCGACGCGGCGCGGCGGGCGCTCCCCGCGTGGGCGGCGCTCCCGATCGAGAAGCGGGCCGCGGTTCTGCGGAGATTCCAGGCGAATTGCAAGGCGAGGCTGGCGGCGATCACGACGCTGATCCGCGACGAGACGGGCAAGGTGCAGTGGGACGCCGCGGGCGAGGCGGGGCTGCTTGGCGCGAAGGTCGATATCACCCTGGACGATTCGGCGACGGGCGCGATGCGGCGGGTCGCGGCGTTTGAGGTGCCGGTGTCGGCGACGCGGACGGGGAGGGCGTGGTTCAAGCCGCACGGCGTGATGGCGGTGGTGGGGCCTTACAACTTCCCGATGCACCTGGCCAACGGGCACATCGTGCCGGCGCTGCTCATGGGCAACACGATCGTGTTCAAGCCGAGCGACAAGACACCGGCGTGCGGGCAGCTTCTCGCGGAGTTGTTCGACGAGGCGCTGCGGAGTGAGGGCGCGCCCGCGGGCGTGCTCAATCTCGTGCAGGGCGCGGCGGATGTCGCGTCATCGCTGGTGTCGCATTCGGGGATCGACGGCGTTCTCTTCACGGGCTCGTGGGCGGTGGGGCGGCGGATCATGGAGGCGAATCTCGATCGCCCGAGCCGTCTTGTGGCGCTCGAGATGGGCGGGAACAACCCGACGGTTGTGATGGACGATTGCGATCTGCGCCAGGCGGTGGTGGAGTGCGTGCGCTGCGCGTTCATCACGACCGGGCAGCGCTGCACGTGCACGCGCCGGATTATCGTGCACGAGGCGATCGCGCCGCGGTTCATCGCGGCGCTGTGCAAGGCGGCGTCGAACCTGATCGTGGGCGATCCCTCCGCGAGCTATCCGGTGTTCATGGGCCCGATCATCACGGGCGAGGCGCGGAACGCGGTGCTGGAGTTTCAGGCGTCGCTCGCGCGTGCCGGAGGCGAGGTGCTGGTGTCGTCGAGCGCGATCGAGACGGCGTCGCGCGGGTGGTATCTCTCGCCGGGCGTGGTTCGCGTGGACCGGTTTGCGCCGACGGAGCATGACGCGGCCCACGATGCGGGCTGTGATCTGGAGGTCTTCGGGCCGCTGGTGCGCGTGAGTGTGGTGAGGTCGCTGGATGAGGCGATCGAGCAGGCCAACGCGACGAGGTATGGATTGGCGGCGGCCATCTTCACGAAGAATCAGGCGGCGGCGCAGCGGTTCCTGCACGAATGCCGGGCCGGGTGCATCAATGTGAACACGGGGACGGCGGGTGCTTCGAGCAAACTGCCGTTCGGCGGCGTGGGCTTGTCTGGCAACCATCGCCCGGCGGGCGCGTTCAGCCTTGATTACTGCGCGTACCCGGTCGCGGCGATGACCGAGACGGGGACGGAGGCGCCGCTGCCCACGGGGATGATGCTTGACGACGCGTGGCTGTCGGCGCGGTAGACTGGGGACATGCAGCAACCCGGTGGCTTTGCTGACAGTGAGCGGTCGCCAGAGCAACGATTGGTGCTGCGGTTATTCACTCTCGCGGCGCTGGTCACATCGCTGTTACTGATTGCTCAAGATGCGATCTTGCTCGTTGAGAGCGTTCACACGCAGATGACCCAAGGCTTTAGTGGCGGGATGACGTACTCGGCGGCAATGCTGGCGCTGATGTACGCAGGGAGCGATCCAAGTTGGTTGGCCGAGAACGCGACAAATGTCGTGCTCTCACTTCGTGTCTTGATTTCAGTCGGCGTTGCGGCGTCCATGGTGCTCTTCCTGAGCGGGCGTCGATGCGCGATGGCGGTGTGACTCCTGCAAGGGAGGCAATCTTGAGTGTTCCGACTTGGCTTCACCCCCTGATACGGCTCTTAGGGCTATGGATGATCTTCGGTGGTGCGAGAGTACTTGTTTCGCTCATTCTCTTCTTGAGTTCTGCTTTCGATGTGGCGAGGCAGAGCCCGATTTCATCGTCGTGGTGGGCCAGCACGGTTGTCGCGCCGTCCATCGAACTCGCCGCGGGCCTGTGGTTCTTCTTCGGCACGCGCCACGTCATTTCGATTATCATGCGGGGCAGGTATGCGGCCCATTGCTGCCAGCACTGCGGATATGACCCGGGGCCCAATCGCCCGGAGCGCTGCCCCGAGTGCGCTCGCGCGTTTCACGCTGTCCCGAATCCGCCGGCGTCGTCAACATCTGCGTCGGAATAGATGACTGGTTGTAGTCCCTCCCGGAGATTCCCATGACTCCGTTCACGCTTGCCGTCATCGCCATCCGCTTGCTCGCGCTGTACATCTTCGTCGTCAACTTCCTGCTCGGCGCGGTCTACTACGTCATCCATTTCGCCATGGAGATCCGCAACATTCCGACGTCGGACTGGTCGCTGAGCCTGCTGCAGACGATGGGTGTCCTTCAGAACCTTGGGTACTGCGGCGCGTATCTCGTCATCTCCGTGGTGTTGTACCTCAACTCGGTCGCGATCGCGGCGCGGCTTTCGCGCGGCCTGGAGCTTCCCGCGACGCCGCCCGATCATCCCCAGCGAAGCGATCCCAACCCGTAGCCTCGTCTCCAAACTGAGAAAGGTCTCGACATGACATCGCGCGGCTTCTGTGTGTCGCTCCTCCGCATGCTCGCCGTGTATCTGCTCGTGGTGCAGGTGATCATCGGGGCGGCGCAGGACATGGTTGGATATCAAGCGGCTCCACGGCAGTTGATCGCCGAGTTTCCCGAAGCGACGGAGCAGTTCTTTACCACGCTCATGGCCAATCTCGGTCTTCGCGCCGGAATTGCTGTCGTCGCCATTCTGATCTACATCGTCGCGGGTCCGCTCGGTACGCGCATCTCTCACGGCCTGGACCTCCCCGCGACGCCGCCTTCCAACGCCGCCTAACCTCGCGCCGAGGATTTCCATGCCTAACCGCCGAACCATTCTTCCCGACGCCCGTGTCTCGCCCCGCTTTGCCGGCGTCGCGACGTTCTGCCGATATCCGAGGCTCGCCGACGTGCTGCCGGAAAATCGCCCGGTTGACTGGGCGATCTACGGCGTGCCGTACGACGGCGGCGTGACGTACCGCCCCGGGGCGCGCTTCGCGCCGCGAGTGATCCGCGATGAATCGCAGTATGTCAAGCCGTTTCACATCGGGCACAACGTCAACGTGTGCGAAAAGCTGAGCCTCGCCGACGCGGGCGACGCGCCGGTCAAGCCGTACTCGCCGAAGGAGAACGCGGACAGCGTCGCGGCGTTTGCGGCGTCGCTGGCGGACCCATCGAGCAAACTCTTTGCCGTCGGCGGCGATCATTCGATCGCGTATGCGAACATCCGCGCGACGTGGGAGCGGCGCGGCCGGCCGTCGGGCGGGCTTGCGATGATTCACTTTGACAGCCACCTCGACACGGTCGACGCGGTGTGGGGCGAGAAGTGGGGGCACGCCTCGCCGTTTATCCGTGCGATCGAAGACGGGCTGATCAATCCCCGGCGGATGCTGTCGATCGGCGTGAAGGGCCCGCTGAATGCGGCGAGCGATCTCGAGTTTGCAAAAAAGCACGGCGTGACGATCGTGACGCGAGAGGAGTTGTCGTCGGGCGGGACAAGCGGCTGCGCATCCGGCGGCGTGACGGCGATTGTGTCGTTTGTCAAATCGTTGGCGAACGCCGAGACGTATGTCACGGTCGATATCGACGTGGTTGATCCCGCGTTTGCGCCGGGCACGGGCACGCCGAGCGTGGGCGGAATCTCGAGCGCGGAACTCTTGGCGCTGCTGCGGTCGCTGCGCGGCGTGAACATCGCGGGGGCGGATGTGGTTGAGGTGCTGCCGGACCGCGATCACGCGGGGATCACGGCGCTGCTGGCGGCGCACGTGATGTTTGAGATCATCGCGCTGGATGCCGCGACGCGGTGAGATGATCCGGGGTTGCGGTCGAAAATGTTCGGTACCCCTGGCAGCAACCCGACAGCCCTCCGGGAAGCAATGGTCGGCGGCGGGGAAGGGTGTGCCGCGGAGCGAAACGCGGGGTCGTGAACCGACGGATGTTCGGCACCGAAGTCTGCAAAGCCAGACTTCGGTGGCACGATGGCGAGTCGACCCGGACCTTCACTTGCAGACTCGTGCAGGTCCGGCGTTGGAAGGCAAAGACTCCGCCAGGAATGTTGATGCTCAACCCGCGATCTGGCCGCGTTGAAGCGCCAGCACGAGTTCGACGTGGCCGATGGGCTTGCCGAGCTTGAAGGCGATCTCGCGTGGCGAGAGCCCGGCGGCCGCGAGCTGGCGCGTGCGCGACTGCCAGTCGTCGGGCGTCGCGTCGGCCCTGGGCTCGATCATGCGGGTCTCCGCCTTAGCGGGCGAGCTTGCGGGCGCGGGAGCCGGGCGGCTCGGGATGTCGCTGAGTCTGGGGGCGGTCTTGGGCGCGATCGACGCCGCGCCGGTCGGTCCGACGGCCATGCGCGGGCCGCGCGCGTCGTCTTCGAGCTCTTCGAGCCTGCGGATGCGGCGATCCGCCTCGGTGATGAGTCGTTCGAGGCGATCGATCCTCTCGTCGATGCGGCGCGAGAGGCGATCATCGCCGGCGCGTGGCTCGCCCGCGCGGGCGTCGAGGGCGCGGGCTTCGATCAAAGGCCCGGGGCTTGGACGGCGTTCGCCGATGGCCTCGCTCGCCGCCTGATAGCGGGCGGCCTGGGCGAGCAGGCGCGCCTGCTCGAGGTGCGCGAGGTTTTCGTCGGCGGTGCGACCACTCTTGCGCCGCCCGAAGTGCTTCAGCACCAGGATCAGGCCCACGACCAGCGCGAACCCGGCGATGAGGTCTGGCGTCGTCATGCCTTTGAGCATGTCCATCGTTGACTTTGGGCCCGACGGCGCCTGCACCTGCAGCGCGGCGCCGTCGGTCGTGCTCTGATTCGGCCCCGAAACGCCGGCGCCGTCCGGCGGTGGCGTCGTGGACGGGCTGGGCTCCTTTGCGGCGGCGGCTTCCGGGGATTGAAGTCGAACCGCGGTCGCGTTGTTGTCCTGCTGCATGACGGTCTCCACACGACGAACCGCCACCCTTGGGGCGACGCCCGCCATATCCCTACCATCGGCTTGTGAACGCCCCGCGGCTCAATCTCCGTCCGCCGATTCTGCCGGCAAGCACAGGGGCGGCGGGCGTGGTCATCCGCTGCTGGCGTGCGCTCTCCGGCGGCGCCAGGGTGCGCGATCACGAACGCCGCACGCTCGTGGCCTGCTCCGCGGGCGCGGACTCCTCGGCCCTGGCGTTGTGCCTGGCGAGCGCGACGG
>JAEUJA010000186.1 GCA_016793195.1 Phycisphaerae bacterium | reverse complement strand
GCGCACCTTGCCCTGCTTGCGGGCGGCTTCGAGCGCCTCGATGCACTCGCCCTTCTGCAAGGTCTCGAGCGAGCAGGAGTGGAGCTGGATGAGGTCGAGCACGTCGGTCTTGCAGCGCGTGAGGGAGCGCTCGATGGAGTGAAGGACGGCGTCCTTGTCCCAGGCGTCGCCGCGGCCTCCCTCCTTCACAAAGTGCCCGCACTTGCTGAACAGGAAATATTCCTTGCGACGCCCGGCGATGGCGCGCCCGATCTGCTCCTCGGAGTCGACATAGCACTCGGCGGTGTCGACGACGTTGAGGCCCTGGTCGAGGGCGGCGTTCAGGATCTTGTCGACGACCGACTGCTCCGTGCGCTCAAAGCCGATCTCGGCCGAGCCGAAGCCAAGGATCGCGACCTTCATGTCGGTCTTGCCGAATTGGCGGCGCTCGACGTCGATCTTGGCGGGGGTCGGCGTGGGCTGGGCCGGCTTGGCCGGCTGCGGCGCAATCGGCATGGCCGACGCCGCGGCGCTCAGGGCGCCCGAAGCAAGCACGGTGGCGGCGGCGGAACGCTTCAGAAAATCCCGGCGGGTCGGCTCAATCATGGCGGCCTCCTTGTGTGTGCCGCGTCATGGTACCACGGGACTCAAGCGCCGGGCGATTCGCACCCTTCGCACCAAAGTCGGCGATTTCGATCCCAGGCCCAGGATTCGGGGCGCGCCGGCGTCGCTCGGGGCGCGCGTCAGCCGCCCGTC
Organism: Phycisphaerae bacterium; assembly: GCA_016793195.1. Taxonomy (GTDB): domain Bacteria; phylum Planctomycetota; class Phycisphaerae; order Phycisphaerales; family UBA1924; genus JABWBC01. The sequence continues at coordinate 5,145 of JAEUJA010000186.1, read as the reverse complement.
AGCGAGCCGTCGGGCATGAGCCGCGGCACGAGGGCGGTGATGTCCACCTGCGCGCAGAAATCCAGGTCGTCGTGCTGATTGAGCGCGATGAGCCCCCGCCCGCCCAGCGACGCGGCGAGCGCGTCGCGGATGTTTGGCGCGCTCTGGTCCCACCACGCACGGCACAGCCTCGGAGCGTCGTCGTCGGAGAGGGGACGGTCGCCGAGCTTTCGCACCAGCGCGCCCGCCACCAGCGCATCGTCGAGGCCGACCTGGCCATGTGTTCCGGCGCAGATGATGGAGATAGATCGCGCGTGACGATCGGCCAGCGCCGCGGCCGCGGAGAGATTCGCCAGGCACGCGACGAGCACAAGCGGGCAATCTCGGGCGGCGTGGATCGCGGCGGTGCCGTTGGTGGTGGTGAAGACGATGTCCGCGTTCTCGACGCGATCTCGCGTGTACTCGCGCGGGGAGTTGCCCAGGTCAAAGCCCGGGATGAGCACGCCGCCGCGTTCGCCCCCCAGGAGCACGCGCCGCGATGGATGCTCGTGCCGCAGCGCGTCGCGCCGGGCCAGCGCCTCATCGACCGTCGGCACGGGGATGACGCGTCGGGCGCCGCTCGCCAGGGCGATGGTGATGGTGGTGCCGGCGCGGAGCTGGTCGATCACCAGCGCGCACGCGCCGTCATCGCGTGCGAACGCCGCGTGCGTGAGCGCGACCGAGATCGACCCGGGACGGGGCATGGCGGAGCGTAGCGGCGGGGAACTAGAGGACGGGTGGTCGGGCGGTCAGGTGGTCGAGTGGTCGAGTGGTCGAGTGGTCGAGTGGTCGAGTGGTCAGGTGCGCTCAATCAACCCGTGTTGATGAGCCCCCGGCGCGAGCACGGACAACTCACCCGTTCCCGTCAAAAAGCAACGCGGGCCACCCCCCGGGATGGCCCGCACGAGAAGAGTTGCATGTCGGGTATCGATCACTCGTCCAGATCGAGCTCGGCGAGGTCAGCTTCGGCGTTCTGGAACGGCATCAGGATCGCGAGCACAGACCAACGCAGCCAGTTCGAGACCTTCATGGTTCGTACTCCAGCCGTCCGCGCCGTCGGCATAAACCATGCCGTCGGCACAGACCATCCAAATGTGCCTCAGGATTCCGCGAATGCCAACCTGGTTTCAGAATTCTTCACGAGGCACCCCAACAAAGCCCGTTCGCAAGGCAAGGTGCCGCTGCCGAAGGTCTGATTCGTCGGAGAAGCGGGTCGCGCTCCGCGACTGGCCGCTCGATCTCGACGGGTCGTGATCCAAAAACGCGTGCGGGGACCACCCTCCGGGGGTCCCCGTCGCGCTCGCGGTTGTGATCCTGTTCACGATCCCGACCGCGGTTTCTCTCTCGGCCGGTCGGAAGGGCTATTCCTCGGACGTGGGTTCTTCGCCGCCCTTGTTCTGGGCTTCGAGGAGCTTGCGCAGGTACTGGTTCTCGCGCCGGGTGGCTTCCAGATCGAAGACGAGGTACTTGATCGAGAGCCGCAGGTAGTCGAGCGACTCCTGGAGGTCCGCGATCGTCTTCTTCATCTTGTCGTGGCGGTTCTGGGTCTCGAGCGCGAGCTGCTCGATCGGGCCCCGTTCCGACTCGGGGAGCTGCCCGATCTGGCTGATGAGGTCGCCGAGCTTCGCCTGGAAATCGCTCTCGTTCATGGTTCTCTTCTCCCCTGTCTTGCGTTGTTGGTCCCGAATCTGGAAATCCCGCACCACCGGCGGCGTCGCCGAAAGCAGGCGACAAGAGAGAAGACAACAACCCACACGCCGATCCGCGGGGGATCGCGTGCCAACCACCATCGTCCGATAAAACATGGCACGGGACCGCGGCACGGGCGGTCGCGCCGGGCGCGGCATCGATCCGCCGCTTGGATTCAGTTCCGTCTGTAACGCCTGTGGAGTTTCGTCAACGCATCACGTCGGCGCGACGCAACACCTGGCGCGCGTCGGCACCGATCGTGGGGGCCAGTTCGTCGAGCAGGCCCGGCTCCTGGCGCCTGGCGTCCTTGCCAAGGCGAGCCAGGTGCTGGTCGAGGGCAAAGCGGAATCTCTTGAAGAACTCCTCCAGCTCGTGCCGGTTGAAACGGACCATGGGGTCCTTCAGGCCGGTCTGCATGCAGGCCCAGTCGATGAGCGAGCCGCCGTTGCCGGTGAAGCGATACAGGCCCAGCGTGGCGATCATCCGCTTCTTCAGCGGGATGAAGGGGTCGGTCGCGGTGTCGGGGATGGCGAGCAGGCGCTCCTCCGCGGACTCATCGGGGGCGGCCAGGGGATCGATCGACTTCTCGCTCGCCACCGGCGGAAGCTCCGACGCGGGGCGCAGGTCCGCAAACGCGGACGAAAGCGTCTTGAATCCGCCGCGCTCGAAGCGGATGACCAGGCGCTGGGTGGGCTTGCCGTCCTGCACCAGCGACTCGGCGGCGGTGATCTCGCCGACGCCCCATTCAGGACGGGCGGCATGGCGCACCCGATCGCCGAGCGCGAACGCACGAACATTGGCGGACATGGTCATTCCGATCCTCGGCGGGCGGGTGCGGGAAGGGCCATCGTGGCCAGACCCATACAACGCCGAGCCGGTCGCAATGACCAGCCCGGCGCGGAGACACCCGGCAAGCGTGGGGCGGCACGGGCGGGGCTCCCGAGCCCCATCCATCGGCCGCCAGCAGGAAACAATACGCCGGGTCGCCCGGGGGCGTTGCGATGACGCGGATTCTCATACGACGGTGATCAAGAAACTGGGCGGCTATGCCTCATTGACGGTCAGCCCGCCGTGAGCGCCTACCTGGATGCGACCCGTCCGAACCAGATTTCCCAGATTGTTGAGAATGGCTCGGCGTGCCGCCGCAGGATTAAAGGGATTGAGGTTTAGACCCTGCAGGGCTGCAACAAGGTCGGATTTGGAATGTCCCGGGTTTTCGGTGACAAACTCCACGATCGCGTCTACCACACCTCGAGCCCTGGAATGCGTGGGTTCGCGGGCCGAATCCTGACTTGCAGACTTGCCGGGTTGATCTGATTCGATCGCTTGCTGGAGCAAGGAGTTGAGAATTCGCTCCTCGCGCTTCAGTTCGTCGAGTTGCTCGGCCACATCCGAAATCTTGGCTCTTATTCGCTCGATTCGTCCAGTTAGTACTTCAACCGGTATGAATTTCGGCATCCAAGCATCTCCCAAATCAGTTCGAGTGTACCAGATTCACTCGTGCCGTCCAGTCCGTCCACTTGCATTTTTGGTCCGAGAATCGTATGCTGGATCTCCATGAAACCGGAAGTGATTACCTCGCTGCACGAACAATTCGACGCTCGGTTGTGCTTGGCTGAGGATGGGCCTGAATTCATGTACGCTCGTGATTTACAAGAGCTGCTCGGCTATTCCGATTGGAAGAACTTTGGAAATGTCGTCGAAAAAGCGAAGACATCGTGCCAAAATTCTGGACATCCAGTGGATGACCATTTTGCCGAGGTCGGAAAAATGGTTGATCTCGGATCAGGGGCGAAACGCCAAATCGAGGACGTAGCGCTCACAAGGTATGCGTGCTATTTGGTGGCCCAAAACGCGGACCCCCAGAAGGTACAGGTGGCGTTCGCGCAGACCTATTTCGCGGTACAAACGCGGCGGCAGGAACTGGTTGCCCAGCGGATCGCGGAAGTTGAGAGATTGGGCGCCCGCGAAAAGCTAACGGAGTCGGAAAAGGAACTGTCCGGAGTCATTTTCGAGAGACTTGGTGGAGATGGGGCTTCATTTGCCAGAATTCGAAGCAAGGGAGATGCCGCGCTGTTTGGAGGGGTGTCGACAGCTGAGATGAAGAAGAAATTGGCTGTCCCAGACAGTCGAGCGCTGGCTGATTTCTTGCCCACAATCACGATCAAGGCGAAAGACTTTGCCAACGAAGTCACCAACGCGACGATCAAGAAAGAAGACCTCCGAACAGAGGGGCAAATCACCCAGTCTCACGTCAAGAGCAACGAGGACGTGCGAGGTATTCTGCAATCAAGAGGGATCGCTCCTGAGAACCTTCCGCCGGCAGAAGACCTGAAGAAGGTCGAGCGCCGGCTTGCAAGTGACACGAGGAAACTCCCGAAATCTACGGGAGCGCTCAGGCCCAAGCCAGAACCGTGAGTTGTCGTTGACCGCGCACTTTTCGGTTCTCGCCGCTTCATCCGGGCCTATAGTCTGTGTCCCGCCGGGCGGGCGCGTTTTTCGGCGCGTCCACCGTCCGCGGCAACCGGGAAACGACATGATCGAAGCCCTCAAGAGCGATGACATCGTCAACAAGGTCGGCGGCAAGTTCAAGCTGTGCGCCCTGATCCAGCGCCGCCTCGTGCAATTGATGGAGGGGGCCCGCCCGCTGGTGGACCGCGATGGCCGCACCGATCTCGAGGTCGTCATCGACGAGATCCTCGAAGACAAGATCGCCCTGGATTTCGACCCATCGGTCCTGTATCGCAAGCCGTCGGATTCTGGCGAGTAAGCCCCCCGCCGCCAACGCCGCTGGCGGCCCGTGGTTCTCGGGCGCCTGACCATGACCACCTCGAACCCAAACCCCTCGGACGCCGTTCTGAAAGGCGCGCGGGTCTTTGTCGGCGTGATGGGCGGGATCGCGGCGTACAAGACCGCCACGCTCGTCAGCACGCTGGCCCAGGCCGGCGCGGAAGTCACGGTCGCCATGACTCCCGGCGCGACCCAGTTCGTCACGGCGCTCACGTTTCAGTCGCTCTCGGCCAGGCCGGTATACACCAGCCCGTGGGAGCACATCGAGTCCCAGGACCCGCAGCACATCGCGCTGGCGACCAGGACCGACCTCGCCGTCGTCGCGCCCTGCACCGCCGACGGCCTGTCGCGGCTGGCGACGGGGCGCTGCGACGACGTGGTGACGCTGATCCTGGCCGCCATCGACCGGCGGAAGACCCCGGTGCTCTTGGCGCCCGCGATGAACACCGTGATGTGGGAGCAGCCGGCGACCCAGCGGAACGTGGGCCAGCTCGCCGGCGATGGGTTCTCGTTCATCGGCCCGGAGGACGGCTGGCAGGCGTGCCGCAACGTGGGAAAGGGCCGGATGAGCGAGCCCGAGGCGATCCTGCGGCGCGTGGTGCAAATCCTGAGCGAGCGGGTATCCTCGCCGCGCGCGTCCGCGCCGGG
>JAEUJA010000177.1 GCA_016793195.1 Phycisphaerae bacterium | reverse complement strand
AGCGCCGCCTTGTCGTCTTCCTTGATCTTCCCCTCGACGTTCGAGATCGCCGACTCGATCCGCCCGCGCACCTCGCTCGACACCTTCCCGCCGTGCTCCTCCAGGTGCTTCCGCGTCTGGATCACCATCGCGTCGCCCTTGTTCTTGAGGTCGATCACCTCGCGCCGCGCCTTGTCCTCGGCCGCGTGCGCCTCGGCGTCACGCTTCATCCGCTCGATCTCGCTCTTGTCAAGCCCGCCGCTGTTGGTGATCTTGATGTCGGCCTTCTTGCCCGTCGCCTTGTCCGCCGCCGTCACCGTCAGGATGCCGTTGGCGTCCAGCGCGAACTCAACCTCGATCTGCGGCATGCCCCGCGGCGCCGGCGCGATGCCCGACAGGTCGAACTTGCCAAGCTCGCGGTTGTCCCGCGCAAACTCGCGCTCGCCCTGCAGCACCACGATCTGCACGCTCGGCTGATTGTCGCTCGCCGTCGAGAAGACTTCCTTCTTGCTCGTCGGGATCGTCGTGTTCTTGTCGATCAGCTTCGTCATCACGCCCCCGAGCGTCTCAACGCCCAAGGAGAGCGGCGTGACGTCGAGCAAGAGCACGTCCTTCACCTCGCCCTTGAGCACGCCGCCCTGGATCGCCGCGCCGATCGCCACCACCTCGTCGGGGTTCACCGAGCGGTTCGGCTCCTTGCCGAAGATCTCCTTGGCGATCTGGGCCGCCCTGGGCATGCGCGTCGAGCCGCCCACCAGCACGACCTCGTCGATCTTCGAGGTGTCGACCTTCGCGTCGCGGATCGCCTGCTGGCACGGGGCCTTCAAGCGCTCGAACAAGGGCGCGCACAGCGCCTCGAACTTCGCACGCGTGATCGACATCTGCAGGTGCTTGGGACCGCCGGCGTCCGCCGTGATGAACGGCAGGTTCACCGTCGTCTCGTTCATCGTCGACAGCTCGATCTTGGCCTTTTCCGCGGCCTCCTTCAGCCGCTGGAGCGCCATCGCGTCCTTGCGCAGGTCGATCCCGTGCTGCTTGCGGAACTCCTCGGCGATGTGGTCGATCAGCGCCTGGTCCCAGTCGTCGCCGCCCAGGTGCGTGTCGCCGTTGGTGCTGAGCACCTCGAACACCCCGTCGCCGATGTCAAGGATCGACACGTCGAACGTGCCGCCGCCCAGGTCGAACACCGCGATCTTCTGGTTCTTGGCCTTCTTATCAAGCCCGTACGCCAGCGCCGCCGCCGTCGGCTCGTTGATGATGCGCTCGACCTTCAGGCCCGCGATCTCGCCCGCGTCTTTGGTCGCCTGGCGCTGCGCGTCGTTGAAATACGCGGGCACCGTAATGACCGCCCGCTCGACCTTCTCGCCCAGATAGTCCTCGGCCGTCTTCTTCAGGTCCTGCAGGATGAACGCGCTGACCTGCTGCGGCGTGAACTCGCCCTGGTTCACGCGCACGTGCACGAACTCATCCGCGCCGCCCGTAATCGTGTACGGCACCTTCGCCTCTTCGTTGCCCGACTTGCCGTAGCCCGAATCACCCGCCGACGACACCTCCGCGCGCCGACGCCCCATGAACCGCTTGATCGAGAACACGGTGTTCTTGGGGTTGGTGACCTGCTGGTGCTTGGCGGGCTGGCCGATCAGTCGCTCGCCCTTGTCGGTGAATCCGACGACGGACGGCGTGATGCGGTTGCCGGACGAATTGATGAGCACCTTCGGCGTGCCGCCTTCCATGATGGCGACGCAGGAGTTGGTGGTGCCCAGGTCGATTCCGATGATCTTGGACATGATGACTTCCTTCGATGGATGAACCTACTCCATGGAGAAGTGCAACCGGAATGCCAAGGG
>JAEUJA010000176.1 GCA_016793195.1 Phycisphaerae bacterium | reverse complement strand
GACGTGTTCGATGAAGAGCGGGCCGCGGGAAATGTGCCCACGCGCGAGAAACTCGCGTACGCGATCCATGGCTCGGACGTGAGCGAGACGGCGCTGGCGCTGGCGCGGCGTCACGCGGAGCGCGCGGGCGTGGCGCGGCATGTCCATTTTCAGAAGAGGGCATTCGCCGACCTGCAGAGCAAGGCCGAATATGGGTGCATCGTCACGAATCCGCCCTATGGAGAGCGGATGGGCCAGGACGAGGCGATCGAGCGGCTGTACCGGTCGTTCCCAGAGGTGCTGCGGCGCTTGCCGACGTGGTCGCATCACATCCTGACGGCGCGGCTGGACCTGGAGCAACTCGTCGGCCAGGAAGCGACGCGGCGGCGGAAGCTGTTCAACGCGCAGATCGAGTGCACATATTATCAGTTTCTTGGGCCCAGGCCGGAGCGGCGGGAGAAGCGTCGCGGAGCGCATGACGGTGAGTCTGCGGGTGCCGTGCGCGGCGAGGGAACGGAGCCGAGCGCGCCGACGGAGGGTTTGCGCGAGCCCGAAGTGAGGGAAACAGCGGCCAACGAAACGGTCGAAGCCTGGGATGACGTCACGGGTGAGGGTTCGCCTGGGCAATCGCCGGGCGACGACGCGAGCGAACGCGAGTACTCGGACGGGCCGACGAAGCAGCACGTCCCCGCGATGCCCGCGTTCGGCGGGCTGCGCGAACGCGACCGGCGCGAACTCGACGAGTTCGAGGGGCGGCTGGCCAAGCGCGTGCGGCATCTGCGTCGCTGGCCCGACAAGGGCATCTCGTGCTACCGCGTCTATGAGCGCGACTGCCCGGACGTGCCGGTAACGATCGATCGGTATGAGGATCACGCGCACATCTTTGAGTATGAGCGCGAGCACGGGCGCACGCTGGCGCAGCACATCGAGTGGATCGACGACATCGCGCGCCGAACCGCCAAGGTGCTGGGGATCGACGAGGCGAATGTCCACGCCAAATCGCGCCCGCGCCAGAAGGGCCTCACGCAGCACGAGAGGCTCGATGAGCAAGGCACAACGCTCGTCGCGCACGAGGGGGGCCTGAAGTTCGAGATCAACCTTACGGACTACGCCGACACGGGCTTGTTCCTCGATCATCGGATCACGCGCGGGATGGTGCGCGAAGCGTCGCATGGCAAGCGCGTGCTGAATCTGTTCTGTTACACGGGATCGTTCACGGTGTACGCCGCGGCGGGCGGCGCGAAGGGCACGACGAGCGTCGACCTCTCGAACACCTATCTCGATTGGGCCGAGCGGAACATGCGGCTCAACGGGCTCGGGGGGGCGGGGCATCGATTCGTGCGTTCGGATGTGATGGAGTTTCTGCGCGGGCACCGCGCGGGCGAGCATTACGACCTTGCGATCGTCGACCCACCGACGTTCAGCAACAGCAAGAGCACCGAGCAGGACTGGGACGTGCAGAAGGCGCACGTTGAACTGCTCACGCGCGTCGGCGGACTGATGCCGGCCGGCGGCGTGGTGTTCTTTTCGAACAACTCGCGGCGATTCAAGCTCGACGAGGCGGCCCTCGCGGAGGTCTTTGAGATTCGGGAGATCAGCCAGCGGACCGTGCCCGAGGACTTCAGGAATGAGCGGATTCATCGCTGCTGGCGCATGGTCGTGAAATAGTCGGGAACCAGGTGTTGTGCCGTGCGTCTATCGCAGAACCCGCACGCGGCGGGCATCCGAGCGATAGGAGTTCACCATGGCCAGGTCACCCCGGTTTGCGGCATTGTCGATCAGCACGATCCTTGGGGCGACGTGCGGCCTGGCCTCGGCGCAGAGCGTGACGATTGTCTCCCTGCCGTGGACCAGCGGGCTGTCCGCCGGGCCGCTGGCGCGCGATTATCCCGCCGCCGACGACGCCAAGGACATCTGGGTCGTCGAGGACTTCCGCACCGATCGCGACTGGCTGATCGACAGGTTCAGCAGCACCGGCGCGGGGAGCGTGGCGGCGACGAGGGACGTGCATGTCGTGATCCTCACCGATTGGCCGACGATCGGCTCGGTCGTCATGGAGAGCACGCCCGGCACGGGCAAGTATGTGAACGCCATGCCCTGGGGACGGCACGAGGCGACGTTCGGGATGCAGCGCCTCCGCAAGGGGAGCTACAAGATCATGTGGTGCACGGACGACGGCGGGGCGGGCAGCCCGCCGCCGGTGATGTTCGTGAAGGGCGGGAACTACGCCGTGGGCTTCGGCGATCCCAATAACGCGTATCAATATAACCCGGGCGGCGGATGGAACCTGCCCCAGGGCGTGCTCGATCCCGTGACCGACCAGCTCGACAACCAGGGCGATCCGATCGGTGTCAACTTCAAACTGACGGGCGTCGAGGCGCCCGCGTGCGACGCCGACTTCAACGCCGACGGCTTTGTGAACGGGAACGATTACGACCTGTTCGCCGATGCCTTTGATGTCGGCGACGCGAGCGCGGACCTGACGGGCGACGGCTTCGTCAACGGCAATGACTACGACTTCTTCGCCGAGCACTTTGACCGGGGGTGCTGAACGAGGGCATCTCGGATCAGGCAACAGACTGGATTCTGGGACTCGGCGGCCCGGTGAATTCACGAAGCGCTTTCGACGCGCTCCATGCTGACGCGCGCATGCTCACCAAGTGCTGCGAACGGGGCACGAACAGACCTGAGAATCTCATGGCGTCGAGTGCGCTCATGTCGAATTGTGCGGCACGCGTGATGCCCGAGCGAGCATGGTGTTGAAGTCGGCGCGAGAACACGGGATACTGTCTCTGGGCGCGGCGTTTGCCAGCGCTCGCGAGTCATCCCGGAGGATCGAACATGATCCGTGGCGCTTCGTGCTGGTGCGTGTGCATTTCAGTCGCGGCGGCGAGTTGCTTTTCGCCGTGTGCGGCTGCGCAGTGTGACACGCTTTGGCTTCCCCCGACCGAGCCTGAGTTGCAAGGGCACCTCCTCGATCTGTGCTCGCATGATGGCGATGTCTACGCGGCCGGGACATTTGGTTACGATCGATGGCCCCCCGCGTCCGTCCAACGCTGGAACGGGTTGAACTGGGAGTTGCTGCCCACGGGTCCCAACGGCATTGACGGGCCGACAAGCTGGACGTTCTGCCTGATGGAGTGGCAGGGGATGGTGCTGGCGGGCTGCGACAGCGTGATCGGCACATCGGAGCAGGCGAGCGGCGTAGCGGCGTGGGACGGCGTGAACTGGCGGCCGCTCGGAGAAGCGCCGCCGTACATTCTTGCGTTGGCGCCGGCGGAGGATGGCGGCGTGCTCGCGCTTTCGTTCGCGGAAACGCCCACCAAGGTGTACCGGTACGACGGCGTGGCGTGGACGCTGGTGGGGCTCGGTCCGGCAGATGTTTTCGATGAATGGCGCGTCTGCCTCGCGGAGTATCAGGGCAAGGTGATCGTGGGGTTTGCAGGTCCTAACGGGAACGGGCTCCCGTCTCTCTATGTGCTCGAGAATGGGATCAGCGTGCCGTGGGTCCAGATGGAATACTACAGCTATTCGAGCGGCGTGACGTCGATGATCATCCACGAGGGGCGTCTCGTCGTCGCGGGCGATTTCAATCGGATCGGGTCGGTGTACGCCAACTCGATCGCGTCCTGGGATGGCCAGACGTGGAGGCCGTTCGGAGGAGGAATCTATCTTCACTCGCATGACTTCGTCATCGATATCGAAGACGTGTGTGCGATTGATGGGGTGCTTCATGTCGCCAACTACGGGTATTCCATTGACGAATGGATGGGACCCGTGGCGCGTTGGTCAGGGACCGAGTGGGTGCATCTGGGCCAGCCCCAGTCGTTTACATGGGCTTGGGCGGTCGAAGGCCAATGTTCAGAGGTCGTTTGCGGCGGCTACGACCTTGACACGGAAGGTTGTGCTAACTTCTCGCGCTGCGCCCCGACGGGCGCGCCGTGGACCGCGTGGCAACCCGACGATCAGACGGTCTTTCCGGGGATGTCCGCGACGTTCGCCGGCGTGGCCGCCGCGGGGCACGCGGTCGCGTACCAGTGGTACAAGGACGGCGAGGCGCTGTCGGACGGGCCGACGGCGCACGGCTCGGTGGTCTGCGGGAGCCATGACGCGTGGCTCACGCTGCTGGGTTGCCGAGGGCAGGACAAGGGGCTCTACTGGTGCGTCGTTTCCAACGGCTGCGGCACGGACGAGAGCCGGCACGCGAGCCTCACGGTGTGCGTCGCCGACGTGAACAGCGACGGCTTTGTCAACGGCGATGACTTCGACCTCTTCGCCGGGTGGTATGAGGAGGCGGTCGTGTTCGCCGACTTCAACGGCGACGGATTCGTCAACGGGGACGACTACGACGAGTTCGCGCAGCGGTTTGACGGAGGCTGCTGATCCCGCACGCTGAGGTCATAGGCGCCGGTGCAAGCTACTCCTTCTGCGTCTCATCCTCGCCGACGTAGATGACGTAGTCCGCGATGGACTTGTCTTCGTCGCGGAGCGAGCTCGACTCGGCGCTGACATAAGAGACCGTTACGATCTTGGCCCCCGGCGCGAGCCTGCGCAGCGCCAGCACCGTGCCGCCCTCGTGGTTGATGTGGAAGCACCCGACGACCAGCAGCGTCGGCGTGCGCCCCGCCTGGATCGCGCGGGCGACCGAATCGGCCATCGTCCAATCCCACAGCGACTGCGAGCGGAAGGTGTCGTCGATGCGCTTCTTCTGGGCGGCCTCGTCTTCCTTCTGCCCGTGGGCCGCGGCCCCGGCGCTCATGACCTTCTCAAAGTTCTCGCGATACTTGCCGGTGGGGAGTTCATCGGGGATGCGCCACAGGCGCTGCTGCTCGGGCGTGAGCGTGCGCAGCTTGTCATAGCCGTCGGCCCGCGCGACGCGGACGTAGCGGCGCGGGGCGTTGGCGGCGACCACGGGGCGGTGATTGGCCTTGGCGGTCTCGACCATGTGGCGATGCCCGCGCGGGTAGTTGCCGTCGGTGCGGCTGGCGGCGACGCGGAACGCGTCCTCCTTGGTGAGGTCGGCGAGGTAATCGTCAAGATCGGCCTGCTCGTGGCGCTCGAAAAACTCCATCGCCAGCGTGGCGTTCGGCGCTTTGGCCACCAGGTCCTCGAACAGTGCCGCGGCCGAGGGAAGCCCGCGCGGGTGCCCGTGGTTCTCGCCAACCAGGACGGCGGCGGCGCCGGCGGCGGCGCTGACCATCTCTTCCCAGCTTGCGACCGTCCCGTCGCTCCCGCGGAACACGGTGTGGTGCCGCCCGGCGTTCAGCTCGTCGGTGGTGGGGCCGGTGGCGACGGGCTTGGCGGACATGCCCGCGCAGCCGACGGAAAGAAGCAGCGCGAGCGCCCCGCAGAGCGCGACGGGAAGGAGCTTGTTCATCGCGACAGCGTAACGCGCCGGAAGGCCCGGCGTGCTACGCTCGCGGGACTTTTTATGACGCCCGGCCCGATCAAGTCCGCCTCGGAGTCTTCTCGCGGAGTCCTAGTTGGAGATATGCGATGACCACCGGCCAGACCTTCCGCCCGCTCCCGTTCATGGGCGTGATCCACGTCAACAACGAGGCCATGAAGGCCGGATGGATCATGGGCGATCCCAACTGGTCGAACCTCGGCCAGGGACAGCCGGAGGTGGGCGATATCCCCGACGCGCCCGCGCGATTCAGCGAATTGAAGATCGACCCATCGGACCACGCCTACGGCCCGGTGGAGGGAATCCCCGAGTATCGCCAGGCCGTCGCCGACCACTACAACCGCCTATACCGCAAGGGCAAGAGGTCGCAGTACACGCTCGAAAACGTCATGATCGCGCCGGGCGGGCGGGCGGCCCTGGCCCGCGTCGGCGCGGCGCTGGGCGTCGGGCGACTCGGCTATTTCACGCCCGACTACACGGCCTATGAGGACATGCTCACCACATTCTCGCGCGTCGAGCCGGTGTGGATCGAACTCGCGGCCAGCCGCGGGTTCCGCATCGAACCCAGCGAGCTGGAGGCGCGCGTCGAGAAGGACAAGCTCGGCGCGCTGCTCGTCTCCAATCCCTGCAATCCCACGGGCGTTGCGATCCGCGGGAAGGAACTGGCGGCGTGGTTGGAGATGTCGCGCCGTCGCGGCACCACGCTCCTCTTCGACGAGTTCTATTCCCACTACCACTACACGCCCGGTACTGACTGCGGCGTGTCGGCGGCGGAGTTTGTCGAGGACGTCGACGCCGATCACATCGTGATCGTCGACGGCCTGACCAAGTGCTTCCGCTATCCGGGCTGGCGCTCGGGATGGGTGCTGGCGCCCAAGGGCGTGATCCGCACGCTGACGGCCGCGGGTTCGTTCATGGACGGCGGGCCCAGCCGCCCCATGCAACGCGCCGCGATCGAGGTGTTGAAGCCCGATCGGGCCGACAAGGAACTCGCCGCGGTGCGGAAGCACTTCCGCGCCAAGCGCGACATGACCCTCGCGAAGCTCAAAGCGATGGGCGTGAAATTCCCGGCCGAGCCGGAGGGAACGTTCTATGCGTGGGGCGATGTGTCCGGGTTGCCGGCGCCGATCAACACGGGCGAGGGGTTCATGCGCCGCGGGTTCCAGCATCGCGCGCTCACAGTGCCGGGCGAGTTCTTTGACGTGAACCCGCACAAGAAGCGCGGCGGGAAGTCGCCGCTCTCCACGTTCGTGCGATTCTCGTTCGGGCCGCCGGTGCCGAATCTGACGGCGGGGCTGGATCGCCTCGCCGAGATGGTGAAGTCATCGCGATGACGCGGAGAGCAGATCGCGCGACTCGAGCGTTGATGCGATAGACGCACCACCCACGGGCCGCCTCACCGAACAAGTATGTCCGCGTGCCCGTCCGTGCGGGGCCAGAGCCTCGTCGCCGTCAGATTCTCGGGCGCGTCCGCCGAGCCCGCGCCGGTCATGATCGTGTCCTCCAGCTTCGTCCCCGTGATCGTCGGATTCCAGCCGACGAGCTGGTGCGGCTGGACGCTGCGCATCTCGGTCGGCGTCGCGACGAAATCGCGGCATTCATAGCCCATCGGCCCGCCCTGGTGGTGCAATCGCCACTCGTCGGCGAAGCCCGTGTCTCGATACGCCTCGATGGCCGTCGCCAGCGCGTCGCACCAGCGCACGCCCGGCCTGGTCGCGCCGTGGTACGCGTGCTCGACCTTGCACACGCCCTCGTGCCGGCGCTTCAGATCCGCGTCGAGCGGTCCGAAACTGACCAGGCGAGTCACGCACGCGATCAGGCCATGGCGGCGCGCGCATGTCACGCCCATGGCGAGGCGTTCGATCTTCTTGTTCGTCGCGATCGGGTGCCGGTACTTCCTGATGCGATCGTCGGAGGCGATGAGGATGACCGGCGCGCCGATGCCGCGGTCGCGCAGGCGCGACGAGATCAGCCCGGCCAGGCGATGCTCGCTCATGCCCGGCGACAACTCGCGCCGCATGACCTCCTCCAGCGCCTCGGCCGTGTCGCGCGAGAGTTCGCGGGCCCGCGCCACCTCCGAGGGAGTCAACGAAGCGCGGAGATCGGCCAGCGGATCATCGGGGAAATCGGTGGCGAATCGCCCGTCGGGGAGTTTCAAGGCCGGCCCCCACCAGTCGGATTGCAGGACCTCCCAGCCGTCGATCGGCTCTTCGCCGCGGAAGCGGGGGGCCTCGATGTTGGTGGTGTAGATGGCTTTGCGGGTCGGGGTCCACACAAGCGTGGCGAAGGCCAGGTCGCTGTGGTCGACGATGCCGAGGTCCGCGCCGCCGGTGATCCACGAGGCGTTGGAGCGGCGCCGGATGACCACGCCGTCGTAGTTGTTCTTGTCGCACCAGCCCGCCAGGCGAGTATCGATCTCGTTCATGGATTCACTGTACCGTGCCGGAGCAGGCGGAGACGGGGCCGGCGACGAGCGTTGGTCTGTCTATCGATGGCGGCGCCTGGCGCTGGTGTCTCAACGAGATGCCCCCGAC
>JAEUJA010000150.1 GCA_016793195.1 Phycisphaerae bacterium | reverse complement strand
GGTTTGGGCTCGGGTTTGATGCCTGATTCTTCGGGGGTGGCCTTGCGGATGTCTTTGGTGGCGATGTAGCCGCGGGCGGTGTCGGGGGCGGCGACGAGGTAGCCGATGAGGGCTTCGCCGTCTTTGACGGATTCGACGAGCTTGAGCTTGGTGCCGGAGGCGAGGGCGTCGGCGAGGAGCGGCTTCCAGCTTGCTTTCAGGCCGGCGGTGGCGTTGGGGGCCCAGAGCTTGCTGGCGTCTTTGAGTTCGACGGAATCACCGGCGAGGTTTGCCTGTTCGGCCTTGACGAAGGCGTGGATGTTCGACGGCAGCGAGACGCGTGTCCACGGGCCGTCTTCGCCGTCGGATTTAAGGATGGTGCCCTTGGCGGCCTCGCCGATTTTGTAGTGGAAGTCGGAGGCGCCGCAGCGGAGGGAGGCCTTTTCGGCGGTGAGGATGACCGCGTGGGAGTCGGCGGCCTTGAAGCCGCTGGTCTGGGCCGACGCGGTGTTGGCCAACGGCAGCGAAAGCCCGGCGAAGCCGGCGATGAGTGCGGCGATGGCGGCGCTGGTGCGGCGGGCGAAGATCGAGCGATATCCGTTCATGTCGCGCTCCTGAAAAGGCCGTACTTCCGTGTGCGGCCCGGGGTGCATCGTGACGATCGAGGCGGGTCGGCCAATGCTACGCGCGCTGGGCGGTGGATGTGCCGGGAACAGGGGGGCGAGGCGGGGTCGTATACTGTGGGCGGGTGTAGCCTGAACGCCGACCGAATCCTGGCGGGGATGGTTGGCGGGCGGGAGGACCCCGCGCGGGGCATGACGCCCCAGCCCAACCGGAAGCCACGCGTGCCGACACCCACGAACGTTCGACGTCTCTCGACCATCTTCGATTCGGCACGCCTTGTCGCCGCGACGGGGCTGCTGGCCGCGCTGGCGGGGTGCGCGACGGACCCGCTGTCGGAGGACGAGCTGCGTCGGGCGGTGAGTGACGCGGCGCCGCGCGAGGCGGCGGACGCGTCGCGGCTTCCGGAGGTCCGCCAGACCACGCGATCGCCGGGGGTGGATCGGCTGGGGATCAATCCGTCGTTCATGCCGGAGCTGGAGCGGATGGCCGGGCCGGGTGCGTACCAGGGGCAGGAGATCCCGATCGACGAGAACCTGATGGGTGAGAAGACGCGGGTGCTTCGCGTGAATCTTCAGCGGGCCCTGCGCACGGCGGCGGAGAACAATCTGGCGCTGCAGTTTTCGCGGCTGTCGCCGGCGATCGGCGAGTCGGAGGTTGTGGCGGCGCAGGCGGCGTTTGACTGGACGTACACGTCGGGGCTGACGTGGAATGATCAGGATGAGCCGCGGGTGGCGTCGAGCCTGAACCGGAGCGCGAACGCGACGCAGGAGCAGACGACGACGTGGAACAACGGGCTGCGCAAGCAGCTGGCGAGCGGGGCGCAGCTTCAGGTGCAGCAGGAGCTGATCTATCGCGACGACGACTCGCCGGGGCAGTCGGCGGTGCCCGATCGCGGGTATCAGAGCGGCGTGACGCTGCAGCTTGATCAGCCGCTCTTGCGGGGCGCGGGGTCGGAGGTGGCGCTGGCGGAGGTGCGGCTGGCGCAGAACGCGGAGCGAGAGAAGGTCGCGGCCCTGAAGCGCGACATGATCCGGACGCTGACAGACGTGGAGAAGACGTACTGGTCGCTGGTGCGTGCGGAGCGGGACCTGCGCATTCTTCAGAAGCACCTTGAGCGCGGCATGGAAGTGCAGAGGCAGGTGCGAGAGCGGGCGCAGCTGGACGCGACGCCGGCGCAGATCGCGGACGCGACGGCGCGGGTTGAACAGCGGCGGGCGGACGTGATCCGCGCGCGGACGGCGCTGCGCCAGACGAGCGACCGGTTCAAGGGCCTCATCAACGACCCGGAGGTGCCGGTGGGGTCGGAGGTGCTGCTGGTCGCGGCCGACGATCCCGTTGACGCGCCGTTCCAGTTCAGCCTGCTGGAATCGATCCAGAGCGCGATCGAGAACCGCCCGGAGCTCGACCAGGCGATCCTGTCGATCGACGACACGGCGATCCGCAAGGTGGTCGCGGACAACGCGCGGCTGCCCAAGCTCGACCTGCGGTTGCAGAGCAAGTGGACGGCCCTGGACGCGGGCGCGGACTCGGCGGTGGAGGACACGTTCGGCGGCGACTTTGTGAACTATGTCGTGGGTCTGGCGTTTGAGCAGCCGATCGGGAATCGACGGGCCGAGGCGGACTTTCGGCGGCGATCGCTGGAGCGCCAGCAGGCGGTGCTGTCGTACAAGAACACGGTGCAGCAGGTGATGCTGGAGGTGAAGTCGTCGCTGCAGTCGCTGACGACGCAGTATCAGCTGATCGAGCAGACGCGGGCGAGCCGGGTGGCGGCGTCGGAGGTGCTGAGGGCGTTCCTGGTCGAGAAGGACACGAAGGCGGCGTACACGGTGGAGCGGCTTGACCTGGAGCTGTCTCACCAGGAGCGGCTGGCGCAGGCCGAGCGCGAGGAAGTGATCGCGCTGACCGATTACCACAACGCGCTGGCGGATTACTACTCGGCGACGGGGCGGACGCTGGAGCGCAATTCCATCATCTTTGATGCGCCCACGGCGTCGCAGCGTCGCGCGATCGAGTCGATGCGACGGCCCATTGTCCCGGCACCTGTCGAGGTCAGGCCCGGCGAGATGGAGGGCACGCCGTCCGAGGACTCGCTGATTGTCGAGCCCGGTGACTCGCTGGTTCCGCCCGGCGCGAGCGATGCGCGGCCGGAGACGGCGGAGGACCGGCCGGTTGCCGAGCCGGTTGCCGAGCCGGTTCCTGATTCGCCGCCGGGTGAGCCCGCGCCCGAGGACGCGCCCAAGGAATCGGCGCGGTGAGCGCGGGCCCGGAGGAGATCGCGGCGGCGATCGCGCGCTTGAAGTCGGGCGGGGTGGTGGCGTTCCCGACCGAGACGGTCTATGGCCTGGGCGCCGACGCGTTTGATGCCAAGGCGGTGGCGCGGGTCTTTGAGCTGAAGGGTCGGCCGGCCAACAACCCCTTGATCGTGCATGTTTCGGGAGCGGCGATGGCGCGCGAGGTGGTGGCGGATTGGCCGCGCGAGGCGGAGGCGCTGGCCGAGGCGTTCTGGCCCGGGCCGCTGTCGATGGTGCTTCCGAAGAGCGCGCGGGTGCCGTCGATCGTGACGGGCGGTGGGCCGAACGTCGGGGTTCGCTGCCCGGAGCATCCGCTGACGCTGGCGTTGATCGAGACGCTGGGCGTGCCGCTGGTGGGCCCGAGCGCGAACCCGTCGGGGCGGACGTCGCCGACGAGCGCGGGGCATGTGCGGGCCAGTTTTTCGGGGGGGGATGTGCTGGTGCTGGACGGGGGGGTGTGCCGTCGCGGGATCGAGTCGACGGTGGTGCAGCTGGTTCCGGCGCCGAGGATTTTGAGGCCGGGCGTGATCGGGGCGGCGGCGATCGAGCGTGTGATCGGGGCGCCGGTGTTGCGGTTGGGCGCGAGCGACGCGGGGGCGACGGGCGGGCCGCTGGAGTCACCGGGTCTTTTGAGACAGCACTATGCGCCGCGCACGCCGACGTATTTGGTCCGGGAGCATCAGGTCGAGGCGGCGCTGGCGTCGCTTCCGGGGCCGGTGGTGGTGGTGACGTCCGGGGCGCTGAGCGCGCAGGGCCCGAACATGGTCGAGCCGCTGCCGCCGGACGCGGAGGGATGCGCGGCGGCGTTGTACGCGACGCTTCGGCGGGCGGATGATCGGGGTGCGGCGACGATTGTGGTGGTTGAGCCGGACGCGGCGGTGGGCGAGCCGGCGATCTGGGACGCGATCATGGACCGGCTCGGTCGGGCCGCGACGAGGTGGAACGGGTAGGAGCGGGATCATTTCGGGCGCCCGGATTTCAAGCAAGATTCATGCGGGACGCATTCTCGAGCAAATTCGGGTGTCAGCGCGACGATTCGCTTCGAGGACTTCGCTCATCGTCGGCGTGGGAACCGCGTGCGGATGACCGAGAATTCGTATGAAAACGCCCCCACCACTCTGAGCGAATGGCGGGGGCGTTCGACGCTTCGCGCGTGTGGTCCCAGCAGTGCGGTCCCGGCGGTGCGGGTTCAGTCCTTCTCGATCGCGTTCTGGCCCATGATGGCGGCCTGGGCCGCGGCCAGGCGGGCGATGGGGACACGGAAGGGCGAGCAGGAGACGTAATCGAGGCCGGCGCGGTGGCAGAAGTGGACGCTCTTGGGGTCGCCGCCGTGCTCGCCGCAGATGCCGACCTTGAGTTCGGGCTTGCGTGAGCGTCCCTTGTCGACGCCCATTTTGACGAGGAGGCCGACGCCGTCCTGGTCGAGGGACTGGAAGGGGTCGTGGTCGAGGAGTTCGCGTTTGAGGTAGTCGGGGAGGAAGGTTCCGATGTCGTCGCGTGAGTAGCCGAAGGTCATCTGGGTGAGGTCGTTGGTGCCGAAGGAGAAGAACTCGGCGACCTCGGCGATCTCGTCGGCGGTGAGGGCGGCGCGTGGGATCTCGATCATGGTGCCGATTTTGATGTCGAGTCGCGGCTTGTAGTCCTGCTCGGCCTTGACCTCGGCGATGGTCGCCTCGATCTCGGCGCGGAGGGCGGCCAATTCGCGTTTGGTGCCGATGAGGGGGACCATGATCTCGGGCATGGCCTTGATGTTGCTGCGGAGGCACTCGATGGTGGCCTCGACGATGGCGCGGACCTGCATGACGAGGATTTCGGGGTAGGTCACGGCCAGGCGGCAGCCGCGGTGGCCGAGCATGGGGTTCATCTCGTGGAGCTGGGCCACGCGGCGGCGGACTTTCTCGGCGCTGATCTTGAGCATCTGGGCCATCTCGGCCTGGCTCTCGGGCTCCTGGGGGAGGAACTCGTGGAGCGGGGGGTCGAGGAGGCGGATGGTGACGGGCAGGCCCTTCATGGCCTTGAAGATGCCGATGAAGTCGTCGCGCTGGAAGGGCAGGAGCTTGGCGAGGGCCTTCTCGCGGTCGGGGCGGTTTTCGGCCAGGATCATCTCGCGCATGGCGCGGATGCGTTCGCCCTCGAAGAACATGTGCTCGGTGCGGGTGAGGCCGATGCCTTCGGCGCCGAACTCGCGGCCGCGCTGCGCGTCCTCGGGGGTGTCGGCGTTGGTGCGGATGCCGAGGGTGCGGTACTTGTCGGAGAGCTTCATCACCAGGGTGAAGTCGCCGGAGAGCTTGGGCTCGATGCTGGAGATGGCGCCGAGCAAGACCTCGCCGGTTGAGCCGTCGATGGAGACGACGTCATCGCGTCCGAGGGTCTGGCCGGCGACCTTCATCTGGCCTTTCTTCTCGTCGATGTTGAGTTCGCCGGCGCCGACGACGCAGCACTTGCCCCAGCCGCAGGCGACGACGGCGGCGTGGCTGGTGCGACCGCCGGTGGAGGTGAGGATGCCGACGGCCGAGTGCATGCCCTCGACGTCCTCGGGGCTGGTTTCGGAGCGGACGAGGAGGACTTTCTCGCCGGCGCGGGCGCGTTCGACGGCCTCGTGGGCGGTGAACGCGAGCTTGCCGGTGGCGGCGCCGGGCGAGGCGGGGATGCCGCGGGTGAGGAGGGTGGCTTTTTTCTTGCTCGCGGGGTCAAAGCTGGGGAGGAGGAGCTGGGTGAGATCGCCGGCGGGGATGCGGAGGAGCGCGGCCTTCTCGTCGATGAGCTTTTCGCGCAGCATGTCGCAGGCGATTCGGACCGAGGCGATGCCGGAGCGTTTGCCGGTTCGGGTCTGGAGCATGTAGAGCTTGCCGCGCTCGATGGTGAACTCGATGTCCTGCATGTCCTTGTAGTGCTTTTCGAGCTTGGCCTTGATTTTGAGGAGCTGGTTGTAGACGTCCTTGTTCCACTTGGGCATCTCGTCGACGTGCTTGGGGGTGCGGATGCCGGCGACGACGTCTTCGCCCTGGGCGTTGATGAGGAACTCGCCGTAGAAGGCGTTTTCGCCGGTGGCGTTGTTGCGGGTGAAGGCGACGCCGGTGCCGGAGTCGTCGCCCATATTGCCGTAGACCATGGACTGGACGTTGACGGCGGTGCCGTTGAGCCCGCGGATGCCCTCGATGCGCCGGTAGGAGACGGCCTTGTCGCTGTTCCAGCTCTTGAAGACGGCCTCGATGGCGAGTTCGAGCTGCTTGAAGGGGTTCTGTGGGAAGACCTCGCCGACGTGCTTCTGGTAGACGCTCTTGTAGGCCTCGCAGAGTTCGATGATGCCCTTCTCGGGGACGTCGGTGTCGTCCTTGGCGTTGTACTTGGTCTTGATCTTTTTGAACGCTTCTTCGAAGTAGTGGTGGTCCAAGCCCATCACGACGTCGCCGAACATGTTGATGAGGCGGCGGTAGGCGTCGTAGGCAAAGCGGGCGTTCTTGGTGGCGGCGGCCAGCCCGGCGACGGAGGCGTCGGTGAGGCCGAGGTTGAGGATGGTGTTCATCATGCCGGGCATGGACACGGCGGCGCCCGAGCGGACGGAGACGAGGAGGGGGTTGTCGTTGCTGCCGAATTTTTTGCCCAGCTCGCTTTCGAGGACGGCGATGTTCTTGTTGACTTCGTTCATCAGGCCGTAGGGGAGCTGCTGGCCGTTTTTGTAATAGGCGGCGCAGGCGTCGGTGGTGATGGTGAAGCCCGGGGGGACGGGGAGTCCGATGGAGGTCATCTCGGCGAGGTTGGCGCCCTTGCCGCCCAGGAGGGGCTTCATGGAGCTGTCACCCTCGGCGCGGGAGGCGCCGAAGTAGTAGACCATTTTGCCGGGCTTGGGCTTGGGGCCGCCGTTTTTCTTGAGCGAACCCGCTTCGACGATGGTGCTCCCAGCGCCGGCCCGGGGCTTGGCGGCGGGACGCTTGGCGACGGCGGTGCTTCCTTTGCTCGACATGGCGATACCTCTCAGAGCGTCGCCGTGGGGCGGCGCGTAGACCAGCGGGAGCACTCGCCGGATTGCCCGGCGACCTTTGACGGCAAACCCACCGTACTGCTTCCGTACTTTCGCCGTTCGCAGGCCGTACCGAAGAGCTTTGCGGTGGCGCCGACTTTCACGCCGGGAGGCTCCGTCCCGGCGCGAGTGGAGAATCCTATGGAGGTCGGGACCCGTTGACGAGTCCGGCCCCGTTCCTCGCTCGATTCCCGGGGGTTTCTAATATCCAGCGACCTTGACGACCCTTCGACCCATCCACGACGGCCCGGGTTTCGGCGACGCCGATTCTCGCCTGGGCGCCGGTTCGGACGCTCCGCCCGCGCCATCGACCACCCCCGGCGAGGTCATGCGAGGCTGGCCCGCGGACCGGCGGCTGGGTGTGCTCTATCGCGCCGGCGACCACGCGGTCTCGCGTCGAACGGTGTTGGTCAGTCCGACGGAGGCGCGATTCGTTTTCGCGCCGCGTGAGGGCGATGGGCTCGCGGCCTCGCCGCTTGATGAGGTGGAGCGCGTCTGGGCGTCGACGCGGCGCGGACGCGTGGCGGACCAGTCAGGGCCATCCGCGGGCGCCGGCGACGCGCTCGGGAGCGGGTGGCTCACGGCGCTTTCGTATGACCTCGGGCGGTGGATCGAGCCGAGCGTCGGCGGCACGGGGCGCGTCGGCGATCGCCCCCTCGCGGCGTTGCAGCGCTTCGAGGGCGGGCTCGTGTTTGATCACGCGACCGGTCGCTGGTCCGTCGCGGGGAATTACGGCGACCACCTCCCGAGATTCGACGCGGGCGCCGGCGAGCGCGTCATGGACGATGCGCAGGGCCACCGGTGCGAGCGTGAGCCGGCGCGGGTTCGGCTCGGCGCGCCCGACGACGACGCGGGCGATCGCTACCGGTCGAGCGTCGCGCGCGCCATCGAGTACATCCGGGCCGGCGATGTCTTCCAGGTCAACCTCGCGCACGCGCTTTGCGGCAAGATTTCGGGCTCACGGCGGGAACTCGCCGCGGCGCTGCTGGAGCGTTCCGGCGCCTGGCACGGCTCGTACATGGAGCTCGATGATCGGCGCGCGATCCTGTCGCTCTCGCCCGAGCTATTTGTGGACTATCGCCACGGGTCGAGGCGGGCCGTGATGCGTCCCATGAAGGGCACGCGTCCGGGCGCGCTGGACCCCGGGGAGCTCGCCCGCTCGCCCAAGGACCACGCCGAACTGGCGATGATCGTTGATCTGGTGCGTAACGACCTTGGGCGGGTGGCGGAATTTGGGAGCGTTCGTGTCGAGGGCGAGCGCGTCATCGAGCACCACGGCGGGCGCGACCCGGCCCGGGCGGTGTGGCAGGGCGTCGCCACCATCGGCGCCACGCTGCGCGAGGGGCTGGGGCCGATCGATATTGTCCGGGCCGCGTTCCCCTCGGGCTCGGTGACGGGCGCTCCCAAGGTGCGCGCCATGCAGATCATCGACGAGCTTGAGGATTTCACCCGCGGGTTCTACTGCGGCTCGATCGGGGTGGCGAGCGATACGGGCGATCTGTCGCTCTCGGTGGCGATCCGCACCGCGATCATCGAGGACGACCGCGTGGTGTTCCCGGTCGGCGCGGGCATCGTGGCCGAGAGCACGCCGGGCGAGGAATGGCTCGAGACGCTCGCCAAGTCGGGCGTGCTGGGCGCGTGAATGGACGAAAGCTCCGCGCGTCCGTGTCCGGGCGCGGGGAGTGGATCGCGGGATTACTGGCGGACGCCTTCGAGCGACACGGTGATGTGCACCTCGTCGCCGATGCCGCCGTTCTCGACCATGTAGTTCATGCCGAAGTCGCTGCGCTTGATGGTGAACGTCGCCTCGACGCCCGAGCGATAGCCCATTTTGCCCAGGTCCTTCTCGCCGATGTGCACGAGCTTGGCGGTGATCGGCTTGGTCTTGCCGAGGAGCGTGAGGTCGCCCTTGAGCTCGAACGCGCCGGCGGAGCCGGCGGTCGCGCCGGCGCCCTTGAACGTGATGGTCGCCTGCTCCTTGGCGTTGAAGAAGTCGGGGGTGCGCAGGTGGCCGTCGCGTTTCTTGTCGCCCGAGTCAATGCTCTCGGCCTTGATCGTCACGTCGAAGCTCGCGCCCGCGGGGTTCTTGGGATCGAACGAGTATGTGCCGCTGAAGTCGTTGAAGCGTCCCCAGTGGTTCGACACGCCCATGTGCGTGGTCTTGTAGACGATCGAGGAGTGCGAAAGATCGATGGCGAAGCTTGCGGCCTTGGCTCCCGCGGCGGTGCCGGCCTGCGCCGCGGCGTTGTCGCCGATCACGGCGCCCCCCACGACGGCGCTGCCGAGCCCGATCGCGGCGGAGGTCGCCAGGGCCGCGAGCGTGACGTACGCGCCGCGCTTCCAGTTCATCCGGCATGATCCCGTGTGCATCTTGAAGTCTCCGATGTGCGGCCGGCGCGAGGGCCACACGCCCACGCCGCGCCCGCCGCGGTTGTACTGTCCCCACGCCCACAGGGTTCGCGGCCC
>JAEUJA010000145.1 GCA_016793195.1 Phycisphaerae bacterium | reverse complement strand
GAGTTGATGGAGGCGCTCGAGGGGTCGAAGCTCTCGGCCCGGGCCCATTTCCACACATGGCTGCTCAACGCGAGCCACCAGCGGCTCCGAACCTACCTGCGCCGTGGGGCGGTCCGGAGAAGTGTCGCCGACGAGTGGAGCACCCCATACCAGATGATCACCCCGATCTCCGGTGCTCGCCTTGAACAGCACCTGGAGGCGATCAAGCGCGAGCACGACGAGCGACTGGCGGGCGGCCCAAACCCCGAGGAGTTCGCCAAGATCATCCGCCTTCTGGCCGACGCGGGCACCAGACCCGTCATCGTGCTGGCCCCCATGCACCCACGAATCCGCGAGCGAGGATGGTTCGATTCCGACGCGGCACAGTTCAGGGACATGGCGACCAAACTGGCGGCGTCGACCAACGGCCTGTTCCTCGACGCCTCCACGATCCTCGACGCCGAAGACTTCGCCGACGGGCAACATCCGGGAACGTCTGGACGCGCCAAGCTCAGCGAGTTCATCGGGAAGCACCTCCCCCCGGCGGAATCCGCCCCCAGCAAAGGTCGTTGATCCGTGCTCTTCCAGACCCCGGAATTCCTGGTCCTTTTCCTGACGAGCCTCGCGGGCATCGCGCTACTCAGGCACGCCCGCCACCAGCACGTCTTCATGGGCATTCTCAGCTATGTCTTCTATGCCTGGTGGGATGTGCGATTTGTCAGCCTGCTGCTGGTCACCTCGCAGGTCGACTTCGTCGCCGCCCAGGGCATGGACGGCATCAAGGTCAGCTGGGCCCAGCGCCTGAAGCTCGCGGCGATCGTGGTGGCGGGGTCGTTCCTGACGCTCGGCCTCAACTGGCCGATGGTGCAGCACCAGACCGAAGCCTTCTCGTGGGAACAGCTGCTGGACCCCAAGTGGAAAGGCGTGTGGGGATCGATCGGCGCGTGCAGCGCGTTCGCGATCCTCGCCCCTGTCTTCTACGAGTTCTATTTCAGGATCAAAGACCCGGAGCGTCGGCGACGCGCGTTCCTTTGGACCAGCGTGGTCGCCAACCTCGCCGTGCTCGGCTTCTTCAAGTATTACAACTTCTTCTCGGGGAGCATGCACGGCCTCGGGTCCGCCCTCGGCGTCGACGTCACCCTCCCGCACCTGGACGTGCTCCTTCCGGTCGGGATCAGCTTCTACACCTTCGTGTCGATGAGCTACACCATCGACGTGTACCGCAGGCACTTCCAGGCCGAGCGATCGTTCCTCCGCTTCGCGCTCTTTGTCTGCTACTACCCGCACCTGGTCGCCGGACCGATCATCCGCCCCGACAACTTCCTCCCCACCCTGACCAAGCCCTGGACCCTCCGCGGCGCCAACATGCTCAGCGGCGTTCACCTCTGCCTCAACGGCTTCGTCAAGAAAGTCCTCATCGCCGACAACATCGCGCCCCTCGTCGACGTCGTCCTGGGCGACCCCGCCGGGCAATCCACCCTCGTCGTCTGGCTCGCCACCGTCGTCTTCGCCGTCCAAATCTACTGCGACTTCAGCGGCTACAGCGACATCGCGCGCGGCGTCAGCCGCATGTTCGGCGTCGAACTCCCCCTCAACTTCGACTATCCCTACTTCTCCACCTCCATCATCGACTTCTGGCGCCGCTGGCACCTCTCACTCTCCACCTGGCTCCGCGACTACCTCTACATCCCGCTCGGCGGCGGACGCGGCAAGCCCTGGCGCGTCTACGCCAACCTCATGACCACCATGGTGCTGGGCGGCCTCTGGCACGGCGCGTCGTGGAACTTCGCCATCTGGGGCGCCTACCAGGGCGCGCTCCTCTGCATCAACCGCCTCGTCCGCTGGTTCTGCGAGCGACACCCCGCCCTCGACGCGATCCTCAAATCAAAGCCCGGCACCGCCCTCCGCTGGTTCGTCACCATGTACTTCGTCATGCTCGGCTGGCTGATCTTCCGCATCACCGACTTCTCAAAGCTCGAATACTGCGTCAAAAAGTTCGTGCTCGTCGACGGGAGATTCGAGGTCGCGGCCCTGGGCATCGGGTCGGCCAACCCCGCCCTGGTCGCCATCCTGCTCGTCGGCTTCGGCGTGCTCCACACCCTGAGCTTCGTGCGCGGGCGCGTCCACGACCGCCTCGACCGCGCCACGCCGTGGAAACTCCCGCTGATCTACCTGCTGCTGGCGATCGTGTTCTACTTCATGTGGCCCGCCGCCAACGCCGCGTTCATCTACTTCCAGTTCTGATCGCGTCCTGGAACCTCTGCGAGTTTGGTGGCCCGCCTCTCCGAGGCGGGTCTTCCGCGTGAAATCCTCGCCCCCGAACAGGCCACGCCGAGCGGGCGCGCACTCGCTCGTGGTCGTACGAGCCGCCGCAGCCCGGGCTACGCGTGCGGGCGAAGACGCCACACTTCCTCCGGGCCCGGGGGCGGAACCAGCGGCCAGGCTACGCCACATTCCGGGCAGACCGGGCGGTCGAGCGCGAGCCGGGCGAGCGGGCGTGAATCACCCCCGCGCAGGTCGTAGCGGCACTCGGGGCATCGCGAGCGATCGAGCGCGCGGGTCAGGCGCGACACCAGATCAACGCCAAGCACGCGCCGGACGACGGCCATGAGCATCGCCCGCGTGTGCCCGCCGTGGATCGCGGCCGCATGCCCGCCGCCCATCACGCCGATCCGCCCGCAGAGCTCGGGGTTGTGCGCGAGCGTTCGCCACGTCGTGCGCCAGGCGAGCACGCGGGCCTCGATCTCGGCCGGTTCGCCGGTTGTCGGCGCCCGAAGCTCGCGCGCCCAACGACGATGCCCGTCGGTCCAGTTCTCCAGCTGCGCGCGCAAGAGGATGACGCAGTCCCAAGAACAGGGGTCACTCGAATGAGTGAGTGTGGATCGCGTGAGCACACCCGATTGTTGCGCGCAACTTTCGGTTAGTACCCGCTGATCACCGCGTCTGTGCGCACCAAAGTGTCCGTCTTTTTCGCCTCTTCCCGGATTCCCGAAAAAAAATCTTCGCACGATCGCTCCCGGCGCGCAAGCCATTCTCCGGCCTTGTCTTCCAGCATGTCCTCGTGCCCGGCGCCTCATGGTTAGTACCCGCTTATCACCGCGTCCGTGCGCACAAATGTGTCCGTCCGCCCCCTCTTGTGGAGAGCGCGTGCGTACCCCGCGCCCTCACCTGGGCCAGGCCTCGGACGAACTCGCCCGCGGCGCAGCCCCGGCGTCTTTGACAAGTGAATACGTCTGCCGACGCGTGCTCCGGGTGGCGTGGTCAAGTCCCGCTTCGGGACGTTGACCACGTTTCTCTGAAACCCCGGGCGTGCCACTTGCTGCGCTTCGCGGTCGGTGCTGTCTTCGTGCCACCAATGTCGTCCCCGACATCGGTACTCTCAGCGAGGGGGTTCTTCCTGCCTTGCCAACCCTCTCGCTCGCGATCGAGGCTCGCAATGGCAAGTCATTGACTCTGTCTTCTCGCCCTTCGAGCCCTTCGAGTTCACGCCTTCTCTGCGTTCTCTGCGTTCAAGTCTTCCCGCGCGGCCTACTTCAGCAGCCGCTCCAGGTAGTGAATATCCACACCCCCCTTGCGGAAGTCGGAGTTCTGCATGAGCCGCCGGTGCAGCGGGATCGTCGTCTTGATCGGGTCGACGCGGAACTCGTCCAGCGCCCGGCTCATGCGGTCGAGGCACTGCTCGCGCGTGTCGGCGTGCACGATCAACTTGCCGATCATGCTGTCGTAGTTCGGCGGCACCGAATACCCCGGCACCACGTGCGTGTCCATGCGAACCCCCGGGCCGCCCGGCACTTCCCACGTCGTGATCCGCCCCGGGCTCGGCCTGAATCCCTGGGCCGGGTCCTCGGCGTTGATGCGGCATTCCATCGCGTGCCCCCGGATCGCGATGTCCTTCTGCCTGAACGGCAAGGGCTCGCCCGCGGCGATCACGATCGACATCTTCACGATGTCGACGCCCGTGATCAGTTCCGTCACCGGGTGCTCCACCTGCACACGCGTGTTCACCTCCAGCATGTAGAAGTTCTGGTGATCGTCCATCAGGAACTCGACGGTGGCGGCCCCGGCGTAGTTGGAGGCCTTGAGCAGGCGGGCCGCGCCCTCCGCGACTTTCTCCAGCTTGCGCCGATCGATGCTCGGGCCCGGCGCTTCCTCGATCACCTTCTGGTGACGGCGCTGCATCGAGCAGTCGCGCTCGAAGAGGTGGACGGCGTTGCCGTGCTTGTCGCCCAGGCACTGCACCTCGACGTGGCGCGCGTGCTCAAGAAACTTCTCGATGAAGACCGCGCCGTTGCCGAACGCGGCCTGGGCCTCCTGCTGGGCGGCCTTGATCGACGAACGCAGCGTCGCCTCGTTGCGGCAGACGCGCATGCCGCGCCCCCCGCCGCCCGCCGACGCCTTGATGATCACGGGATACCCGATCTTGATGGCGACCGCGACGGCCTCTTCCTCGTCCTCGATCGCGCCGTCGGAGCCCGGGAAGACCGGCACCTTGTTGGCCTTGGCGGTGTTCTTGCACGCGACCTTGTCGCCCAGCTTGCCCATCGCCTCGGGGCTGGGCCCGATGAACTCGATCTTGCAGTCGCGGCAGGCCTCGGAGAAATCGGGGCGCTCCGAGAGGAAGCCATAGCCCGGGTGGATGGCGTCGACGTCGGCGATCTCGGCGGCGGAAATGACGCGCGAGATGTTGAGGTACGACTCCCTGGCGGGCCCGGGCCCGATGCAGATGGCGCGGTCGGCCATGCGGAGGTACGGCGCGTCCTTGTCCGCGGTGGAATACACGCAGACGGTCTCGACGCCGAGCTCCTTGCAGGCCCGGATGATGCGGAGGGCGATTTCGCCGCGGTTGGCGATCAATACTCGCTTGAACATTCGAACTCCAGAGGATTCACCGCGGAGGCCGCGGAGCACACGGAGAGGGAATTCGGAATTGGATCGCGCCGACGGGGCCGGGCCTCCGCGTTCTCGGCACTCTCGGCGGTGAATTCGTGCTACGCACGAACGGCGAAAATCCGCTGCCCGAACTCCACCGCCTCGCCGTTCTTGACCAGGACCTGCACGACCTTCCCGGCCTTGTCGGACTTGATCTCGTTGAAGACCTTCATCGCCTCGATCAGGCACGCCACCTGACCGCTGGAGATGGGGTCGCCGACCTTCACAAACGACGCCGCGTCGGGGCTCGGAGCCAGGTAGCAGGTGCCCACCATCGGCGACACCACAAAGTCCAGCCCGGCCTCAACCGCCGGCGCTGCCGGAGCGGCGGCGGGCGCTCCCCCTGAGGCCGCGGCGGCCGGAGCCATCGCCGGCATCATCATCGGCGCCGGGGCGGCCTGAACCACCACCTGCCCGGCCCGTTTCAGGGTCACGGTCTCTTTGTCGTCGCGAAGGTCGAGCTCGGTCAGGTCGTTGTCGACCATCAATTGAACAAGCTCACGCAACTTCGAGGATTCGATCATGGCGGCCCCCGCCGTGCGCGGGGTCTCCCCAAGAGGAATGGATCGAGCGCCGGATCGCCGGGCGCCCCAAAGGGGACATCCTATCTGCCTTGCCCGCGAGCGGCACGCGCCCCGGACAAAACCCGGCCGGACGGTGCCGGCAAGAGGGGATTTAACGAAAAAACCATGGAACCACAAAGTGCCAGTGACGCTTGGTGCTTTGAGTACTGATCCGGCCTCGCGGAATCACTTTGGATTGAGCGGGCCGGTTTCGATTCTTCATTGAATGACATGTTCGGTACTGGTAGACTTGGCTGGATAATCTCGGAGGATCGGCAGATGTCAGGAATGCATTGTCGGAGGTCGCTTGGACGTGCGGCCGTGCTGTCTCTCCTCAGCGGCTGCGCGGGGGCGCAGGCGCAGTGGTCGGTTGTGATTCTGCACCCTCAGGGCGCGACGGCATCAGCCGCCTCTGCCGCGGATGGTAACCAGCAGGCGGGCTATGTAGTCATCAATGGCGAGCAGCACGCCGCTCTGTGGAACGGCTCTTCGACGAATTGGATTGATCTCAACCCGCCCGGATCGGGCGCCTCGGAGGTGCTTGGAGCGGGAGGGGGGCAGCAGGGCGGGTATTTCCTGAACAGCTACGGCGAACCCAGGGCAGCCCTCTGGAACAGCACCGCCAGTTCGATGATCTATATGGAAGCAACTGCTGTTTGCTCGGTGCGCCGAGGTCAGCAGGTGGGAATCTCTGACGCAGATAGGGCTGTCATGTGGTTCAGTACCCCCGAGGAGATTAGCCTTCACCCCAATGTCGGCCAAGATTCCGGGGCATGGGGCACCGATGGATTCCATCAAGTTGGCGGCGTCTCTCAACCTGGGTCGTGGTCTCATGCTTTCTTATGGAATGGTTCTGCCGACTCATGGGTGGACCTGAACCCCCCAGGCGCTGACTCCTGTGCCCTCGCGGTTGATGGCACCCAGCAGGGAGGCTGGGCGAATTATCATGACGGGCGAGGCCAAGTGGCGGGATTTTGGGCCGGCAGTGCCGAGTCGTGGGTGAACCTAGGCCCGCCCAATCGTACCTCAAGCTCCTGGGTTGCTGGGGTCCATCGAGGCTTCCAAGTAGGTACGGCAGGCCTTCAGGCGGGCGGGCATGCGCTCATTTGGAACGGGACACCAGAGTCGTGCGTCGATCTTCACGCGTTCCTACCCCCGGAGTACTTCTGGGGTGGCAGCGCGGCCACGAGCATGTCGAGTGACGGTACAAATTTCTATGTTGCGGGATGGGCGAGGATTCCTAACGGACTTTCTAGGGCAGTAGTGTGGGTGCGACCGATACCATGTTCTGCCGATTTCAACAACGATGGCTTTGTCAACGGCGACGACTACGACGCCTTTGCGTCGTTGTTCGAGGCTGGCGATCTTGGCGCGGACGTGAACAACGATTCGTTCGTGAACGGCGATGACTACGACACCTTTGCCAGCGCCTTCGAGGCCGGGTGCTGAAATCGCAACCTCTGGCCGGTTGCAAAGGGTGTTGAGGCGCGCCCCTGAGCCACATGCCCGCGCCTCAGCCCAGCGTCGCCCACCCGATGTCCATGGGGAGCGAGTTCAAGCGTTCGGCCCCGGTGGGCGTGATGAGGTAGTCGTCTTCCAATCGCACGCCGCCGATGCCGGGCAGGTAGATGCCGGGCTCGACGGTGACAACGTTGCCGGGTTCGAGGACGGAGGCGTCGCCGCGGTGGCTGAGGCGTGGTTCTTCGTGGATGGCCAGGCCGATGCCGTGCCCCAGGCCGTGCCCGAATTTGTCGCCGAAACCGGCCTTGGTGATGACATCGCGCGCGACGGCGTCGATCTCAGCGCCGGACTTTCCGGGCGCGAGGGTGGCCGCGGACTTCTGATAGGCCTCCAGCACGATGGGATAGATCGCGCGGACCTGCTCGGGCCAGCGGGCGAGGGTGAAGGTGCGGGTCATGTCGGAGCGATAGCCGTTGTACTGCGCGCCCCAGTCGATGAGAAGGGGCATGTGGGCCTTGAGCTCGACCGGACCTGGCGAGTAGTGGGGGAGCGAGCCGTTGGCCTGGGCGGCGACGATGGAGGGGAAGCCGGGGTTGACCGAGCCGCGGCGCTTCATCTCGGCCTCGAGCTGGGCGGCGACATCCAGCTCGGTGCGCCCGGGGCGGATCGTCGGCAGGAGTTCCAAAAGTGATTTCTG
>JAEUJA010000108.1 GCA_016793195.1 Phycisphaerae bacterium | reverse complement strand
CGACCGCGCGGGCGCCGGGTACACCGCCCAATGTCCGACGTGCGGCAAGCGCCTGAAGTTCCGCGTGGGCGACGGCGGGACGGCGCAGCGGTTCTTTGAGCTCTCCTGCCGGCGGTAGCACCGTTCCGGTGCGGCCGCGTTCCGGGGCGAGGCGCGGCGCGTCCATGACACCATGAAAGACGGGGTCCTTCCCGCACCCGGGCGCTCGGCGTTCGTACACTCGCAGCGCATGAGCACACCCAGCGCCGGCTCGTACCCGCTTTCGAGGCCCACGGGCGTTTGCGCGGCCAGCGGACGCCCGCTGGTGGTGGGGGGGCGCTTCGTCGCGGTCCTGGTCGAGGCGCCCGATCGCGAGGACATGCAGCGTCAGGACTTCTCGATCGAGGCGTGGGAGGGCGGGGCGCGTCCCGCGTCGCCGGGGCGCGTGTTCGCGACGTGGCGATCGATCATGCCGGAGCCGGCCGCGGCCAAGAAACAGCTCGTGATGGGCGACGATGAACTGCTCGACCTGTTCGAGCAGCTCTCGGAATCGACGGACCAGAAAAAGTTGGCGTTCCGCTATGTGCTGGCGCTCCTGCTCGTGCGCCGGAAGCTGCTGCGCTATTCGGGCGTGCGCGGGCGCGGCCCGGGGTCGAAGATGCTGGTGTCGCGCAAGCCCACCGCGCCGGGCGCGGAGATGCCGACGCTGGAGGTGGTTGATCCGGGATTGGACGAGGAGACGCTCTCGGGCGCGATGCAGCAGATCGGCGAGCTGATGGGGATCGAGACGACGACGCCCGGCGAGCCCGAGCGATCGAATGCCTCGGGCGCGGAGGCGGCGGCCGCCGACCCGGTTGTTGACGTGATCGAGCCCAAGCCCGCGGAACCCAAGCCCGCGAGCGGAGTTTCCGCCGGAGAGGGCGCATGATCGTTCGCGCCGGTGATCGCCGTCACAACGTGCCGCCGACCGCGCCTTGGCGGTCGGAGCTGCCTCCGTGCCACGGACCGGTCTGCGGGTCCGTGCGGCGAGGGATCGTGCCGCGTGTGGTGTCGTTGATTTTCGCGGTCATTTCACTCCTTCTTCTTCCCGCCTGCGCCGATCGGCCCGCCAAGCCCGGCGACCAGGGCGTGGTGGCCCGTCCCCTGAACCCGGCGTCCAAGGCCGCGCCGACGTATGAGGACATCGCGCGGGCCCAGGCGCTCCGCGTCGCCGACCTGGATCGTTTGTGGGCCCGGGCGACGCTGCGCCTGTACACCATCGACAAGGACGGCGAGACCAACGAGGAAGAGGCCGACGGGCATGTGCAGTACATCCGCGACCGCAAGTTGTTCCTGGCGGTGAAGAAGCTGGGAGAGACGTATTTCCAGCTCGGCTCCAACGACACGTTCTTCTGGTGGATCGATCTTTCCGACAGCGATCACAAGGTGGCGCTGGTCGGCGAGCACGCCAAGGCGTCGCCCAAGACCGCGAGCCGTTTCGGGCTGCCCGTGCATCCGCTCGATCTGATCGATGTTCTGTGCCTGCTGCCCTTCCCCGACGCGCCCGCGTCGGCGCCGGCGTGGACGCCCGACGGGCGGTATGTCGCGGTGACGCTGGCGGGGCGGTGGGGAACGCGCCGGGTGTTCGTCGACCCCAAGACCCTCGTGCCGCGCCGGGTCGAGGCGTTTGATGCGCGGGGCGCGCTGGTGCTGTCGGCGGCGATGAGCCGGGACGAGGCGGTGAAGGTGAAGGGGCTTGCGACCACCAGCGCCAGCATCGCGACCGTGATCGAGATCGACGTGCCCGCCAGCAGGACGCGCGCGAAGATGTCGCTCCACGATCCCGAGAACCGGCGCGACGGGATCTCGGCGTCGGCGTTCGACCTGAAGACCCTGCTGGAGCGCTACGGCGTGGCGGACGCGCGGCTGATGGAGTCCGAGCCCGCGCCCAAGGCCGCCCCCATCGCCGGCGTGAAGATTCGATGATGCGCCCGACCCTCGACAGTTTGTCGCCCCACGCGCCGGCGCGCGGACGCCGGTCCGGGGTGAAGCTCGCCGTTTTGTGCCCCGGGCGCCAGCGCGGGGGTACTTTCGTTCGTGGGTCACTCTTGGTCTTCGGTGTGCTCGTCCTCTTGATCTCTTTTCCACTCTCGTGGGCGCGTGCCGAGCCTCCCCTGACCACGCGGGGCGCGGGGGCCCTATCGGCGTCGGGCCCATCGCACGCGTGGCTGGCGCTCCCGTCGAAGGACGAGTGGGTGATCGCGCACGTGCCGCCGCGAAAGCAGGCCGCGCCGCCCGACGGCAAATCGAGGGGCTCGGCGGACGGCACACTCCGGCGCGCCGCGTCGCTGGGCGTTGAGCCGTCGGCGATGGCGGCGTTTGGGGATGAAGTGTTCGTCGCGTGCGACGACTTCGACCCCGAGGGTCGGGCCACGCGCCGCGTGTGGTCGCTGCGCGCGGTGGGCACGGGCGCGGGCGACCTGTGGGGGTATGAGCCTCCCGACGGGCCGCGTTCGCTGCGGTCGCTCCCCGCCGACGGTCGCATGATCGGGCTGTCGGCGAGCGGCGCGGGGCTGGTCGCGGTGCTGGCGGCGGATGCGCCCTCGGCGCGCGTGCGCGTGCTGTGGCTGGATCGCGGGGAGTGGCACGACCTGGCCACGCCGCGGGGCGTGGACGCCTGGGCGCCCCGCCTGCGCGCCATCGCCACGCGCGACGGCGTCACGCTCATCGCGCCCGACGACGCCGGCTCGGCCCGAACCTGGTCCGCGACGATTCGCGCCGGCGCCGACGGCCCGCCGGTGGTCGCGTGGACCGAAGGGGTCCTGGCGCGCGATCGCTCGCTGGCGAGCGGCGTCGCGCCCCTGGAGTTCTTGTGGATCGGCGGGAGGATCGTCGCCGTCGCGCCCGCGGGCGAGGGGACGCGCGTGCTGTCGTCCGTCGACGCCTCGGGCTCGGCGGTGCTGGCGACGATCGCGGGGCTGGAGCGCGACGCGGCCATCGCCCCGCTGGACGGGCAAGGCCGGCTGGTCGTGGCCTGGACCCGCGCCCAGGACACGGCGCGGCGCCCGGGTGAGCCGTCGATGGACGGACGCGTCGTCGAGATGATCGAGCTCTCGGCCAACACTGGTCGTGTGCTCTTCTCCGGGGCTAGCCGCGCCGATGGTCCGGTCACACCCGGCGACCTCGGGCTGCTGGGGCTTGTGCTCATCATCGCGATGGGCGTGGCGCTGGTGCTGGTGGTGCGTGGAGGCGACCAGACCGAGGTCTCGCTCCCGCCGGGCATGGCGCTGGCCGAGCCGGGGCGACGCATGCTGGCGGCGCTGATCGACGGCGTGATCGCGCTGGCGGTGGCGTCTCGAATCCGCGGGACGCCGCTCTTGGACCTGGTGTCGCCGGGCGCGCTGGTGACCGGTGAACTGGTGTGGGTGCTGGCGATCGGGATCGTGGCGGGGGCGGCGCTGGGCACGCTCTTCGAGTTCCTGACGGGGCGCAGCATCGGCAAGGCGTTCACCGCCTGCCGGGTCATCCGCGCCACGCCGACAGGCGATCCGGGCACGCGCCCGTCGCTGTGGCAGTCGCTGACGCGGAACGCGATGAAGTGGGCGCTGCCTCCCTTGTCGATGCTGGCGCTGGTGGAGCCCAGCCGGCGCTCGCGCGTGGACCTTCTGACGCGCACGGCGGTGGTGGTGGAGTTTGACCCCGACGCGGACCAGCCCGAGCCGGCGGACGACGCGTAGCCGTTCGGTCGGCGTTCGATCGTTGAAGGAAAGCGACGGGTCCGACCGATACCCAGACGCAGCGTCGCGGGCTTTTGCACGGCGGAGGATCCGCCCGGCCTGTGTTCGCGCGGTCGGGGTCCCGCGTCGTGGAGCAGCCGGGCACGAAGAGCGACACGCCGAACTCCCGCTCCTGGCGGGACGTGTGGCAGCTCCCGCTCCTGGTCGGGGCGGCGGTGCTGCTGATCGGCGGCGTGGCGTTCCTGATGTCGAAAAAGCCCAAGGTCGACGTCGACGGGACGCTCGTCAAGGCCGAGGAGATGCTGGACGAGGACCGGTTCGGCGAGACGCTGGATTACCTGAACGCCAACGCGTTGCCGCACCTGGGGCGCTCGGACGTGACGCCCGAGATGCAGGCCAAGTTCCATCAGTTGGTGGCGCGGTCGCTGTATCTGGAGCAGCAGCGGCGCGGGCTCGACGTGGCGGGCAATCACGCCAACGTGATCGCGGAGTATCGAGAGGCCGAGACGCTGGGCGCGGTGCTGACGCCCAACGACGAGTATTACCGCGCCGACACGCTGGCCCTGTCGGGGAAGCTCGACGAGGCGATCGGGTCGATGCGCAAGGTCGAGGGGATCAAGCCCGCGCAGCGCTTTTCGCTGTATCGCCGCCTGGTCGAGAGCTCGCTCCAGAACAAGGCGGCGGCGGCGGTGAGCGCGGAGCTGCTGGCCGCCATGCTCACCGAGCCGGAGATCCCGCGCGACGAGCGGCTGTGGGCGACGGCCCGCCAGGCGGAGCTGTTCATCGACCAGGGCAAGCCGCAGGAGGCGATCACGCGCCTGCTCCGTGCCCTGCCGCGCCTGGGCGTGACCAGCAGCGAGGGTCTGGGCGAGTTGTTCATGCTGCTGGGCGAGTCGTACATGGCGACGGGTGCGATCGGCGACGCGGCCAAGCAGGCCGACCGGGCCGCGGAGCTGATGAACCCCTCGTCGAACGACTTTGCGCGGGTGCTGGTGATGCAGGCGCGGGTCGAGGAGACGATGGGGAGCGACGAGGCGGCCCACGAGCGGGCCCGCGATCGCTACGCGGAGGTGATCGATCGCTACGGCTCGTCGCCGGCGGTGCTGTCGGCGCGCCTGGGGCTGGCGGAGGCGGAGGCGGCCCTGGGGAACACCGAGGAATCGATCGCGGCGTTCGCGGAGCTGGTGGCGGAAATGAACGAGGGCAAGTCGACACGCGAGGTGACGCGCCAGGGCGTGGCGAACTCGCTGGTGAGCCGGTTCAACGAGCGGTTCGCCGCCGACGAGCTCGAGGACGCGCTGCACTATGTGCGTCTGGCCGAGTCGATGTATAAGGGCGACGAGGTGCCGCCCGACGTGCTGCGCTCGATCGCGGACGCGTCGATGGCGTTGGGGCAGAAAAAGCTCCCGGAGGAGGACGCGGACGGTCGACGTCCGATGATCGAGGATTCGTCGGTGCTGGCCGACGTGCAGCGGCACCTGATGGACGCCGGGGCGGCGTACCGGGCCCACGCCGACCGGGTCATCCTCCTTTCCAACGACGACTACGCCAAGAGCCTGTGGTCCGCCGGGGCCGCCTATGACCTGGCGGGCGATCGCGAGAGCGCGGTGGCGGCGTTCCGCGAGTTCGTCGACGGATTCCCGTCGGACCCGCGCCAGCCCGAGGCCAAGTTCCGCCTGGCGCGGGCCCACCAGGCAAGGGGCGAGCTCGAACAGGCCGGGGCTCTCTTCCGCGAGCTGATCGACGCGGGTAGCGCCAGCGGCGAGGCGCGGAGCGGCCCGTGGGGCGACGCCAGCTACGTCCCCCTGGCCGAGACGCTCCTCATGGACAACGACCCCGCCAACGACGCGACGGCCGAGCAGCTGCTGGCGAGCGTGGTCGATGGCAAGCTCGGCGGGCAGGGGACGTCACGATTCCGCGAGGCCTTGCTGCTCCTTGGGAGCTATTTCCACGACGCGGGGAATCACGCGCCGGCGATCCAGCGGCTGACGGAGTTCACGCAGCGCTTCCCCGATTCGCCGCGGATCGACGTGGCGCGCTACAAGCTAGCCGACTCGCTCCGCAATTCGGCGCTGGCGATCGACGAGGACCTTCGCCAGAGGGCCAACTCCGGCGCCGAGGCCCGCGAGCTCCAGGCCGCCCGTCGTGACCGGCTGACCCGCGCCCTGGACTTCTTCGCCCAGGTTCGGACGAACCTGGAGGAAAAGGCGAGCGTGCGTCGATCGGCGCTCGAGGAGCTGTGCCTGCGGAACGCGTATTTCTATCTGGGAGATTGCGCGTTCGACCTTGGGCAGTACGACGCCAAGCTGTTTGACCAGGCGGTGGTGCACTACGAGGCCGCCAAGGACCGCTACAAGGGCGAGCCGGCGTCGATGGTCGCGATGATCCAGGTGGTGCACGTGTACCTGAGGCAGGGCGACGTGACGCGGGCGACGACCGCCAACGCGCGGGCCCGCGCGTTCTATGAATCGCTCCCCGAAAACGTGTGGGACGACCCCACGCTCCCCATCTCGCGCCGTGACTGGGAGCGATGGCTCGACGCGACCGCGACGCTCAATCGCCAGGCCAGCGCGGCGGAGCCGGAGACGCCCTAATTGCCGCGCCGAACCCACTCCCTCGGCCCGGCCGAAGACGAGGTCAGGATGACCGGACACCCCAGCACCCAACCACCCAGCGATCCAGCCTCGCACTCGTCCACGGCCCCGGGGCGCGTGATCGACCCGACGACGCAGGGGCTGTACGCGCGCCTGTGCCGGGTCCTCGACCGCCAGCGCGAGCTGCTGTCGTCGCTGATGGAGATGTCGCCCCACCAGCACGCCGCGGTGGAGAGCGAGGACCCCGAATCGCTCATCGAGGTGCTGGGCTCGCGTCAGGGGCTGATCGACGAGCTGACGGAGCTTGAGCCCGAGGTGGCGACGCTCCGGCGCGAGTGGGCCCAGCGCGCCGACGCCGACGAGGTGCAGCGCCGCGCGGTGCGAGAGCGGTTCGACGGCGCCGCGCTGCTGGCGGCCCGGGTCGCCTCGGCCGATTCACGCCACCTCGACGAACTGAAACGCCAGCGAGAGCGGTTGTCGAGCGAGCTGGCGTCGCTGGCGCGCGGGAAGAACGCCAGCCGCGCCTACGAACCTCCCGGCGCGGCGCCCGGCGCCCGCTTCCAGGATCACCAGGCCTGATGATGATCGACCTCGCCCGCCAATCCCCGGATAGCCAAGCCAAGTCGGGCCTCACGCCCGGCGAACTGGCCGAGCTGATGGCCGCGTTCAACCAGGTCACCGCGCGCCTCGAGGCGACGCACGACCAGCTCCGGGCCGAGGTGGCGCGACTGTCGAGCGAACTCAAGAGTGCCAACGAGCAGTTGGAGCGATCGCGCCGGCTGTCGGCCCTGGGCGAGATGGCCGCGGGCATCGCCCACGAGGTGCGGAACCCGCTGGGCTCGATCCGCCTCTACGCCCGCCTGCTCGATCAGGACCTGGCCGATCGCCCGGGCGAGCGCGCCACCGTGGGCAAGATCGCGTCAGCGGCCAAGCACCTCGACGGGATCGTGGGCGACGTGCTGACGTTCTCGCGCGAGTTCCGCCTGCGCCGCGAGCCGGTCGATGTCGGGGCGGTCATCGAGCGGGCCCTGGAGTGCTGCCGCCACGACGGCGTGCCCGGCGCGACCGAAATCCCGGTCCGTGTCGAGGCCTCGGAGGCCGAGGTCTTTGCGGACACGACGCTCTTGATTCAGGCGTTGGCGAATGTGATCCGCAACGCGTTCGAGGCGATGGCGGAATGCAAGACGCCCCGAACGGAGCATCTTCTAATAATTTCTTGCGAACGCCGGATGGTGTCGGCGGGGAAGTCGCGGCGTCGTCGGATGGTGTCGATCCGCGTGTCCGACACGGGGCCCGGCGTGCCGCAAGACGTGAAGACACGGATGTTTAACCCCTTTTTCACCACCCGCTCGGCGGGGACGGGGCTGGGCCTGGCGATCGTGCACCGGATCATCGACGCGCACGAAGGACGGATTGTTGTGGAAAACCGTAGAGATTCCGACTCGACGAACGGCGCGATTTTTGATTTGATGGTGCCATGTGCCCAGGGACGCCCGGACGGCGGAGCCTCGGCACGCGGCGTCGTTCCGGTTGTGGTCGTGCCCGCCAAGGCAGGGGAGCCCGCACGATGAGAACCATCCTGGTCGTTGATGACAAGGAAATGATGCGTGACAGCGTCGCCTCGACGCTCCAGCGCGCGGGGATGAATGTGGTGGCCGCGCCCGACGCGCCGGCGGCGCTCGACCTGATCGCCAAGAAGCGCCCCGATTGCGTGGTGTCGGATTTCAAGATGCCGGGCATGACCGGACTCGAGCTCGTCGAGAAAGTCCAGCAGATCGACCAGGACCTCCCGATCATCATCATGACCGCGTTCGGGAGCATCGAGTCGGCCGTCAAGGTCATCAAGGCCGGCGCGTTCGACTACCTCACCAAGCCCTTCGAGGGCGACGAGCTGATCATCACGATCAAGCGCGCCTGCGAGGCGGCCCGGCTGGCCAAGGAAAACGCGATCCTCCGGGCCGAATCGGGCGAGCGGGGCTCGGCCCAGGCGCCGGGCCCGCGCGGCGTGGACCGCCTGGTCGGGACCAGCGACGCGCTGTCGCGCCTGAAGGAGCAGGTCGCGTCGATCGCGGCGTCGCACGGCACGGTGCTTATCACCGGCGAGTCCGGCGCGGGCAAGGAAGTCGTCGCCCGCGCGATCCACGAGTCCAGCCCGCGGGCGGGGGCGCCCTTCCTGGGCGTCAACTGTGCCGCCCTCTCCGAGTCGCTCCTGGAGTCCGAGCTCTTCGGGCACGAGCGCGGCGCCTTCACCGGCGCGGAAAAGCTCCGCAAGGGGCGCTTCGAGCTGGCGGACGGCGGGACGCTGCTGCTCGACGAGGTCAGCGAGATCTCGCCGCGGGTCCAGGCCAAGCTGCTGCGGGTCCTGCAGGAGCGGGCCTTTGAGCGCGTCGGTTCGAGCGTGACGATCGGCGCGGACGTGCGCGTGATCGCCACCAGCAACCGCGACCTGCCAAGGTCGGTCGCCATGGGCGAGTTCCGCCAGGACCTCTACTACCGGCTCAACGTGCTTCCCGTGTCGATCCCGGCCCTGCGCGAGCGGGCGGCGGATGTTTCGGCCTTGGCGGCCCACTTCGTGTCCCAGATCTGCAAGCGCGAAGGACGCCCCGCGCTGGCGTTCGAGGCGACGGCGCTCGAAGCGTTGTCGGTCTATCGCTGGCCCGGCAACGTCCGCGAGCTCCAGAACATCTGCGAGCGGGCGGTCGTGCTCACGAACTCCAAGTCGACGTCCATCCCGTTGGCCCTGATCGCGCCGTGGCTGCGCGAGACACCGACGACCGTCGTGGCCACCGCCGTGGCCGCCGCCGGGCCGATGGTCGAGCCCAAGACCGGCACGTTCGCTTCGACGCCCGACATCGACGGGCGCACGCTCGAGGAGATCGAGCGCGAGGCGATCATCCGGGCCCTGCACCGCTTCGACGGACACCGCCAGAAGACCGCGTCAGCGCTGGGAATCGGCGTTCGCACGCTCGGGCTCAAGATCAAGAAGTGGAAAGAACTCAACATCATCCCGCCCGAGCTCTAGGGGCGGGCGGGGTGGTGGTGGGGGGCGTCCGAAGCGCATTGATGGCGTGGTCTCACGATCTCGCCCCGGGGATGGGGCGATCGGCACGGGGTTTGTGAACAGCCGAGGCAGGAGGCCGACGTGTTCATCGGTGACATCTTCAATTCCGGCGCGATGCCGGCCCTGGAAGCGGGCGTGCGCTTCGCCGCCCAGCGCCAGCGGCTGATCGCGCACAATATCGCCAACGCCAGCACGCCCGATTTCCGCCCGGTGGACCTGTCGACCGGTGATTTCCAGCAGGCCCTGGCCCGGGCGGTGCAGCGCCGGCGCGAATCAGGCGGCGGCGAACAGGGGCGGCTCGAACTGAAAAAAACCGGCGAGATCGAGATGCTCGCCGGTGGCACGCTGAGGTTTACGCCCACCACGCCGTCGGGCAATGTGCTCTTCCACGACCGCAACAACCGCGACGTGGAGCGGCTGATGGCCGACCAGGTGGAGACGGTGGCGGCGTACCGGGCGGCGTCCGAACTCCTCCGCGGGCGATTCGCCCTGCTCAGGACCGCCATCTCGCAGCGTGTCTGATCCGTT
Source organism: Phycisphaerae bacterium (assembly GCA_016793195.1). Classification (GTDB taxonomy): domain Bacteria; phylum Planctomycetota; class Phycisphaerae; order Phycisphaerales; family UBA1924; genus JABWBC01. The sequence continues at coordinate 7,376 of JAEUJA010000108.1, read as the reverse complement.
CCTGGCCTTCCCGTCAGTCCCAGTGCCCGATGCCTGATGCCTCGTGCCTTCTCTTGGCATCCCATTCGCGGAAGGGCCCATCGTGTACGGCTCGCTCGACATCTCCACCAGCGGCATGATCGCCCAGCGGCATCGGATGTCCGTGATCGCGGCGAACATCGCCAACCGCAACGTCATCCTCGACGAGCACGGGCAGGTTAACCCCTACCGGCGACGCGAGGTGATGTTCGCGCCGGGCGATCCCACCGCCGCGACCGAGGAGGGCCGATCGCTGGGCGTGCACGTGGCGGACATCTCGATCAATCAGGGCCCGGCGAGCTATCACTGGGACCCCACCAGCCCCTACGCGTTCAAGTCCGGGCCCAAGGCCGGCTATGTGCCCGACCCGGACGTCGATATCGTGACCGAACAGATCAACGCGATGGAGGCGTCGCGTGCATATGAAGCAAACGTCGCGGCGGCGGAGGCCTCCAAGGCGATGATCGCGCAGGCGCTGCGTCTGTTGGCGTAAACTCCGCCCTCGGGACGCGCGACCACGTGATCGGGCCGGGCACACACCCGGCGGAGCAGAACCATGGCGGACCCACTGGGGTTCATCAATCAGGCCGCGGCCGCTCGGAGCATCCAGCCCCGGAGCGTCTCGCCCCAACCCGGCCAGCAGGCGGGTCCTTCGTTTAAGGACGTGCTTCTGGACAACCTCAAGGAAGTCAACACGCTCCAACAGGACGCGACCCAGGCGATGGAGGACCTCCAGACCGGGAAGCGATCGGACCTCGAGGGCGTGATCCTCGCGACCCAGAAGGCGGACACCGCGTTCCAGATGCTCCAGGCCTTGCGCAACAAGGTGATGGAGGCGTACGAAGAGGTCAAGCAGACGCGGGTCTAGGGCTGGCGCGGGTAGGGCGCAAGATCGGCGTGGGGCGGGCGCAAGCTCCGCGCGTCGGCGCCATTCACCGACATTCAAGAGGATTGCCCCGGCGGTCCGAATGGAGTAGTTGCGGGTGCCCGCGAGTGGTCGCCCATCCGCCGCGCGGGGACCGCGCGCATCGGCATGGAGGCCGGGCATGGACAGGCTCCGCAAGGCGCTGGCGACGATCGCCAAAGCCTTGGGCAGGCTCGACACGACGCAGAAGCTGCTGATCGGCAGCCTGGCGGTGATCGCCGGGATGGCGCTCTTCCTGGTCGCGCAGTATGCCGGGCGAGCCTCGCTGGTCGAGCTAATGCCGACGGCCAGCGCCGCCGAGCAGCAGGCGGCGCAGATCGTCCTGACCACCGCGGGGATCGACGCCCAGCTGACCGACAAGCTGATGGTGCCCTCGGAGGATCGCCAGAAGGCCCAGGCCGTGCTGGCGCAGTCGGGCACGCTCCCGGCGGACGCGGCCCTGATGTTCCGCAACATCATCGAGAAGCAGAGCTGGCAGTTCTCGCGCCAGCAGAACGACCGGCTGTACGCGATCGCGCTGCAGAACGAGTTGGCCGGGGTGATCTCGAACTTTCGCGGGCTTCGTTCCGCGACGGTCATCATCGACTCGCCCGAATCGGCGGGATTCGGGCGTGCCATGCTTCGGCCCACCGCCTCCGCCACGGTCTTCACGCGCAGCGGGCAGCCGGTCGACCAGGGCACCGTCGACGCGGTGGCCCAGCTCATCGCCGGCGCGAGGGCGGGGCTCTCGATCGAGAATGTGCGCGTGATCGACGGCACAAGCGGGCGCCAGCGCAAGGCCTCGTCGGAAGAGGACGTGTCGTCGAGCACCTACCTCGACCAGGCCGCCAAGGTGGAGGGGACGGTTCACGCCAAGCTGATGGAAATGCTGTCGTACATCCCCGGGCGGATCGTGGCGGTGACGGCGCAGGTGGACGTGACGCGGAAGAACGCGACGGTCTCCAAGCATTTCGACAAGGGCGAGGGGTCGGTGGCGCTCCCGCGAACGACCAAGGAATCGACCACGACGACGAGCCAGGCGGCGGCGGGCGGGGCCGAGCCGGGCGTGCGCTCCAACCAGGCGGCCGACATCAACCGCGGCTCGGGCGGGACGGGGACCAAGTCGGAGCAGACGGAAGAGAACAAGGAGATGGAGAACCACGTGGGCTCGTCGGTGGAGCACATCGTGGACCCCAAGGGCAACCCGACGATGCTGGCGGTGTCGGTGGGGGTTCCGAGCTCGTATGTGGTGGAGCTGATCAAGAAGGAAGCCGCGAAGGCGGGGGGCGCCGCGGCCCAGGGTGGCGGGCAACCGGTCGCGGAGCCGACCGAGCCGGAAGTCCAGGCGAAGTTCGACAAGGACGTGAAGCCCAAGCTCTTGGACAGCATCCTCCCGCATGTGCGCGCGATGTCTGGCGACGCTGCGCGGAACGGGGACGCGACCCAGCTGGCCGAGCTTCTGAAGAGCCAGATCGCGGTCAGCTTGATCCCGCTGGACATCACGCCGATGACAGGCGGCGGGGGTGGCCTCATGGGACTCGACTCTGGCGGCGGATTCCTGGCGATGGGCGGGGGGCTGATCGAGAAGGCGGTGCTGGGCCTCTTGGCGGTGGTCGCGCTGGGCCTGATGTTCATGATGACGCGCCGCACCGCCAAGAAGGTCGAGTTGCCGACGGCGGAGGAGATTGTGGGCCTGCCCCCGACGCTGGACGCCAAGAGCGACCTCATCGGCGAGGCCGAGGAGGGCGACTCACCGCTGGCGGGCATCGAGCTCGACGAGTCGGAGGTGGCGGCCCAGAAGATGCTGGATCAGGTGAAGGAACTGGCCAAATCGCACCCCGACAGCGCCGCGAGCATGATCAAGCGCTGGGTGGCGGTCGAGAACTAGGCGTGAGGAATCCGCGTGCCGCGCAAGCCCGGTGAAAAACTCCCGACCGATCCTTCCCAGCTGGAAGGGATCACCAAGGCGGCGATCCTGCTGTTGTCGCTGGGCTCGGACAGCGCGGCGATGGTGCTCAAGCAGCTCGAGGCGGAGATGGTGCAGGACGTGACGCGAGAGCTGGCCGGCCTGGGGCGTGTTCCCCCCGACCTGCTCAACGCGGTGGTCGCCGAGTTTTATCACACGATGATCGCGTCGCAATACGCCAACGAGGGCAACCTCGAGTTCGCGAAGCAGATCCTGAACCAGTCGATGGAGTCCAAGACCGCGGAGCGCGTGCTCCAGCAGATCCAGACGCAGGTGCAGAAGACGCCGTTCGCGTTTTTGCAGCGGGCCGAGTCGGAGAATCTGCTGACGTTTATCCAGGACGAGCACCCGCAGACGATCGCGCTGATCGTGTGCCACCTGCCGTACCACAAGGCCGCGGAGATCCTGGGCGGTCTTCCCATGCAGAAGCAGATCGAGGTCATCAAGCGGATCGCCAACATGGAGCAGACCAACCCGGAGGTGATCCGCGAGGTCGAGCGGGGGCTGGAGAGCCGCCTGGCGAACATGCTGGTGCAGAGCATGGAGAAGGCCGGGGGCGTGCCGACGGTGTCGGAGATTCTGAATCTCGCCGATCGCGCGACGGAGAAGGCGATCATGGAGGGCCTGGAGGCCGACGACCCGGACCTTGTCGAGCAGATCCGGCGCCTGATGTTCGTGTTCGAGGACATCCTGCTGGTGAACGACAAGGGCATCCAGTCGGTGCTCAAGGAGGTCGACAACGACGAGCTGACGCTGGCGCTCAAGACGGCGTCGTCGGAGCTTCAGGCGAAGATCTTCGCGAACATGTCGGAGCGTGCGGCGGCGCTCATCAAGGAAGACATGCAGTTCATGGGCCCGGTGCGGGTGAGCGACGTCGAGGCCGCCCAGCAGCGGATCGTGGACATCGTGCGCCGGCTCGAAGAGGCCGGGGACGTGGTGATCCAGGGGCGCGGCGGGGATTCCGACCTGATCGTGTAACGCGGGGGATCGCGGCCCATGGCGCTCATCAAACAGGCCGAGTCCGCCCCGCAGCTGCGCGACGCGATCGTGCTGGACTTCGGCGACCTGGCCGCCCACGCCGAGGAAGCGCGGAAGAAGGCCAGGGCCCAGGCCCAGTCGATCATCGACCAGGCGGTCAGAGAGCGCGAGCGTCTGCTGGCCGACGCCGCGGGCGTGGGGCGCGCCAAGGGATTCGAAGAGGGCCGACGCGAGGGCCTCGAAAAGGGGCACGCCGAGGGACGCACCGCGGCGTTGAAGGAGTTTCAGGCGCGGCTGGACGCGCTCACCAAGTCGTGGGCGCGGGCCCTCGAATCGTTCCAGGGCGAGCGACGCCAGCTCTGGTCCGACGCGCACAGCGACGTCGTCGCCCTTGCGATGACGATCGCCGAGCGCCTCACCAAGCGGACGCTCGAGGTCGACGCCTCGGTGGCGGCGTCGCAGGTCCGGGCGGCGCTGGCGCTCCTGGCCGCCCGCGCGTCGGTGAAGCTGCTGGTGAACCCCGAGGATGAGGCGCTCATCAGGGGCGCGATCCCTTCGATCCTCGCGTCGCTCGGCGCGTCGCACGATATCGAGCTGGTCGTCGACGCCTCGATCGGTCGGGGCGGGTGCATCGTCCGCACGCCGGCGGGGGGCGAGATCGACGCGACGCTCTCGACCCAGATCGATCGCATCCGCGACGTGCTGCTGCCGGCGCCCCGGGCCGCGGAGGGCGCATGACCACGCTCTCGGCCGCGTTCCAGACCGTGCGTGCCGCCCAGCCCATCAAGCTCTCGGGGCGGGTGGCGACCCTGCGCGGGCTGTCGGTGCTGGTCGAAGAGCTGCCGACGCCGGTGGGCACGCTGGTGAGGCTCGGGCGATCGGACGCGACGCGCGAGGCGGCGCTGGGCGAGGTGGTGGGCTTTTCGCGCGAGCACACGATCGTGATGCTGCTGGGCCAGGCCGCGGGGCTGCGCGCGGGCGACCCGGCCGTGGCGATGCAGGCGGCGCCGACAGCGCCGGCCAGCGAGGCGCTGCTGGGCCGGTGCGTCAATGCGCTGGGGGCGCCCATCGACGACGGGCGAGCGATCCTCGGCGCGACGCCCGTGCCCTTGAACCCGGAACCGATCGCGGCCCTGCGGCGTGCGATCATCCGCGAGCCCTTGCACACCGGCGTGCGGGCCATCGACCTCATGACGACGCTGGGGCGCGGGCAGCGCCTGGGCATCTTCGCCGGCCCGGGCGTGGGCAAGTCGACGCTGCTGGGCACCATCGCGCGGCGCTCGGACGCGGACGTGAACGTGATCGCGCTGATCGGCGAGCGCGGGCGCGAGGTGCGTGAGTTCGTCGAGCATTCGCTGGGGCCCGCGGGCGTCGCGCGATCCGTGGTCGTGGTCGCGACCGGCGACGAATCGCCGGTGATGCGCCTGCGGGCGGCCCGCTACGCGTGCGCCGTCGCGGAGTTCTTCCGCGACCTGGGGCGGAACGTCCTCCTGATGATGGACTCGGTGACGCGATTCGCGCACGCGCAGCGCCAGGTGGGCTTGTCGGTGGGCGAGCCGCCCACGACCAAGGGGTACACCCCCAGCGTGTTCGCGCAGATGGCGCTGATGCTGGAGCGCGCCGGCGCGGTCGACGCGGGGCCCGCCACGCGCGCCGGCTCGATCACCGGGCTCTACACGATCCTGGTCGAGGGCGACGACATGACCGAGCCGGTCGCCGACGCCGCCCGGGGCATCCTCGACGGGCACCTGGTGCTCTCGCGCAAGCTGGCGCAGCGGGCGCACTTCCCGGCGATCGACGTGCTGGATTCGATCAGCCGCGTGCAGGACCTGGTCGCGGACAAGGAGCACCTGGCGGCGCGCCGGCAGGTGCTGCGCCTCATGGCGATGTACAAGGAGGTCGAGGACCTGGTGCAGATCGGCGCGTACGCCAAGGGGAGCAGCCCGGAGACCGACGTGGCGATCGAGCTGCAGCCGCAGTTCATCGACCTCTTGCGGCAGTCGCGCGAGGACGTGACGGATTTCGCGGCGGCGCGCACGCGCCTGCTGAAGCTGGCGCAGCAGGCGGCGGACATGCTGGCCAAGGTCGGGCGCGGGCGGAAGTGATCCGGTTTGATCGGGGGAATGTCGCGTGGCGAAGTTCGTGTTCCAGTTCGAGGCGGTGCTGAAGCAGCGGCGCGCGGTGGAGCGGGCCCGCCAGCTCGCGGTCGCGTCGATCGAGCGCGAGCGGCTGGCGCTCGAAGAGACGATCCGGGCCATGCAGCGCCAGATCGTTCGCGAGAAGGAGGACCTCCGCGAGCAGTTGCTGGCGGCACGCGACGGGGCGAGGGTCGACCTGCGGTCCGTGCGCTTGCAGGCCGGCGCGTCGCTCGACGCGGTCTCGCGCACGCAGCGGGCCGTGCTGCAGCTGGCGGGGGTGCACGCGCGGCTGGACGCGGCCCGCCTGCAATTGCTCGACGCCGCGACCAGGCGCAAGAGCGTGGAGATGCTGAAAGAGCGCCGGTTCGAGGAGTGGAAGGCCGAGCAGGCCGCGATCGAGGGGCGGATGCTCGACGAGATGTCGGTGATGCGGGCGGCGCGGACCAATGGGGCGGACGCCGGGGGTGATGTATGAAATCGCTGTGGACCCTGATCGCGGTGCTGGCATTGGCGAATCTTCTGGCGGTGGGGGGCGTGGTGGCGTGGCTGGGCGCGACGCAGCGCCTCGACAAGGATCGTGTGCTGGCGGTGAAGCAGATCCTGACCGACCCGGTTCCGGTGGCCAAGGCCAAGGTCGCGGCGGATGAGAGCAAGGCCAAGGAAGAGGCCAAGAAGCAGGCCGAGGACGCCAAGCTCAGGCGTCAGCCGTCGTCGAGCGAGCAGCAGCTCCGCGAGCGACTGGAGCAGATCGAGCTCGATCGCCAGCGATCGGCCCGCCTGCGCTCCGAGGCGGCGCTGCTCCAGAAGGGCCTCTCCGAGCAGATCGCGTCGGTCGAGACGCGATTGCGTGCGCTCGCCGACGAGAAGCGCGGGCTCGAAGCGGCCCAGAAGATGATCGCCGACGCCGACGGCGGGGCCCAGCAGCGCAAGGTCCTCTCCACGCTCGAATCGCTCAAGCCCGCCCAGGCCAAGACGACGCTCAAGCAGCTCATCGACGCCGGCGAGGAAGGGCGAGCCCAGGCGCTGCGCTATCTCGACCAGATGGACGAGGGCGTCCGTGCCAAGGTGATGAACGAGTTCATCAAGGAAGACCCGAAGTTGGCAGCGGAATTGCTCGAAGGACTCCGGACGCGGGGCCAGAAGCCCAAGCCCTCTACGCCCGCGCCCGGAGCGCCGCCCACGTGACCGACCGGGTCCAGCCCGATTCCAACGCTGCCTTTCACGTCCAGCCCCGCCACTCCGGCGCCACGCCGCGCGAGTCGTCGATTGATGCGCTCTTCGCGCAGGCGATGGCGTCCGTCGCGGCAGGCCTTGCGCCCGCGAGCCTCCCGACGCTCGGGGGAGTCCCCGCGCCCGCGACGCCGCCCCTCCC
>JAEUJA010000052.1 GCA_016793195.1 Phycisphaerae bacterium | reverse complement strand
GTGCCCATCTGGTCGATTTCGTGGATGAAGTTGAGGGCCTCGCGTTCCATGGTGTCGGTGAGCTGCTCGATGAACCACGAGCCGCCGAGGGGATCGACGACGCGGGTGACGCCGGTCTCGTGGGCGAGGATCTGCTGGGTGCGGAGCGCGACCGTCACCGCCTGCTCGGTGGGGAGGCCGAGGGTTTCGTCCATCGAATCGGTGTGCAGGCTCTGGCACCCGCCGAGGACGGCGGCCATGGCCTGGTAGGCGACGCGGACGATGTTGTTCATGGGCTGCTGCTCGGTGAGGGAGCAGCCGGCGGTCTGGACGTGGGTCTTCATGAACCAGGAGCGTTCGTTCTTGGCGCCGTAGCGATCGCGCATGACGCGGGCCCAGATGCGGCGTGCGGCGCGGAGCTTGCAGAGCTCCTCAAAGAACTCGTTGTGGCTGTTGAAGAAGAAGGAGAGGCGTGGGGCGAAGTCGTCGATGGGCAGACCGCGCTCCATGCAGGCTTCGACGTATTCCATGCCGTCGCGGAGAGTGAAGGCCAGTTCCTGCGTGGCGGTGCTTCCGGCCTCGCGGATGTGGTAGCCGGAGATGGAGACGCTGTTCCACTTTGGGACGTGTCGGGACTGGAACTCGATGGTGTCGACGACGAGTTTGACGGAGGGCTCGGGGGGATAGATGAACTCGTTCTGGGAGTGGAACTCTTTGAGGATGTCGTTTTGCAGCGTGCCGCCGAGGGACGACCAGGGGATGTTGCGTTGGAGGGCGTGGGCGAGGTACATGGCCCAGATGACGGCGGCCGGGCCGTTGATGGTTTGGGAGACGGTGACCTGGCCGATGGGGATGTCGGCGTAGAGGCGGTGCATGTCCTCGATGGTGTCGATGGCGACGCCGCACTTGCCGACCTCGCCGACGCAGAGGGGGTCGTCGGAGTCTCGTCCCATGAGGGTGGGGAGGTCGAAGGCGGTGGAGAGTCCGGTGTTGGCGGCGGTGGAGCTCTTGGCCTGGGCGAGGAGGTACTTGAATCGTTTGTTGGTGTCGTCGGCGGAGCCGAAGCCGGCGAACTGGCGCATGGTCCAGAGGCGGGAGCGGTAGCCCTGTGGGAACAGGCCGCGGGTGTAGGGGAATTGGCCCGGCTGGGCGTTGTTGCCCAGGTCGCGGTCGATGTGCTTGAGTGATTCGGGCGGGCCGCCGGCGATGGTGTTTGGGCCGTAGGAAGGATCGAGGACCAGACCTGAGATGGTGACGGCGTTTGGATCAACGATGGCGTGGGCGGGCTGGGCGGCGGGCGTGGCGGGGGAGGCGACGCCGGGAAGTCGATCGGGGGTCGAGGTGCTCATGGAGACATTCTATCGGGGGGTCGGGCGGGGCCCAAGGGGGCGCGGGAATGGCGCGGCGGGGCGGATTGAAAACAACCTTTACGTTTGGTTGTCCTGATAACCGGCGGAGGTCGTAAAGCGTGGCGAAGGCGGCACCGATCAAGCAGCGACGCCTGAGGGTCGGCCGCGGGCCGTCCCGGACATCGTTGCAGATCGGGTAAGGAGCACGTCATGTCGAACCGCACTCGTGGTCGCCGTCTTTCGTTGGTTGCGGGGTCGAGCCGCTCGTTTGATGTACTTGAGCCGCGGCGGATGCTGAGCGGCGATTACCTTCGGTTCGACCTGGCGGCCCAGGCGGGGACCAACGCGGTGGTGGCGGCGGACTTCGATCGCAACGGGATCATGGACCTTGCGGCGGCCAACGCCGAGGGCGGGAGCGTGTCGGTCATCCTGAACAAGGAGGGCGCGTTCCAAGCGACGGCCAACTATCCGACCGGCGGCACGCCGTACGAGCTCGGCCTCTTTGATTTCAACCGCGACACGTTCCCGGACATCATCACGCTCGATCGCCAGAATTCCAGGATCATCACGCTGCAGAACGACGGCGACGGAACGTTCGGGAGCGGGCCGGAGGTCCAGCTCCCGGCGGGCGCGTACGCGGTGCGCGTCGGTGACTTCAATCACGACGAGGGCATGGACATCGCGGTGCTCATGCCCGGCGAGAACGCGGTGCGCATCTATCTGATCGGGGAGGGCGACGAGAACGGCCCGCCGACGCTGGGCGAATACGCGTCGTATGGCGTGGGGAACGGCGCGTCGTTTCTGGAGATGGGCGACGTGAACTCCGACGGCGTGCTGGACCTAGTGGCCGCCAACACCGACGACGACACGGTGACGGTGCTGACCGGCGTGGCGGGCGAGCCGAGCACCGGCGCCTGGCTCCACGACGTCTTCACCCGGCTGATCCACCGCGAGCCGAACACGGGCGAGCTCGATCCCTGGCTCACGGACCTGACCTCGGGCGCCAAGGAGCGCATCGATGTGGTGGGCGAGATCGTGGGGGGCGACGAGTTTTTGCGGATGGCGATGGACCGGGCGTACACGCGCCTGTTTGATCTCATGCCCGACCAGGCCGCCCGCGACGTGATGCAGGACACCTGGGGCTTCACGGGCGAGTGGAACGATTGGTTCGCGCACATGGCGACCAGCGACGGGTTCGTGAACCACCACGGGCACGGCAACGAGGCGTGGTTCAACGCGGCGTTCCCGCGTCTGGTCGGGCGCCAGCCCGGCACGGCGGAGCGCGAGCAGTACATGTCGATGTTCGACGACGCGTCGACGGAGCTGATCGACGTGTGCCGCGAGATCATGGGGTCCGATGCGTACGTCGAGTCCTCGCTGCGCCGCGTGTTCTTCGACGTGCTGCGTCAGCAGCCCGACCAGGGCCAGTTCGAGGCGCTGGCGGCGGTGTATGAGGAGCAGGGCGAGGGCGCCGTCATCGCGCGCCTGCTGGGCTCCGACGAGTTCTTCAGCCGGACCGGCGCCAGCGACGGCACGTTCGAGGAGATGGGCGTCTATGACGTGGGAGATCAGCCCGGCTCGGTGCGGATTGATCGCGCCGGCGACGACCACAACATGGACCTGGTCGTCACCAACGCCGGCTCGGGCAACGTGACCATCCTCACCGGCAACGACGCCCACGACTCCTTCGCGGCGTCCTTCACCATCGACGTCGGCAATCAGCCCTCGTCCAGCTTCGGCTTCTTTGAGCCCGGCAACGGTTACGTCCTGGCCGTCGCCAACCGCGGCGACGACACCGTGTCGGCCTTCAAGGTCAAGCTCGACGGCACGGTCGTTCTCTTCGACGTCGTGAAGGTGGGCGACCAGCCCGCGTGGGTTGTCCCCGGCTGGTTCGGGAAGGCCAACGGCATGGCGGTCGCCAACCAGGGCGACGGCACGGTCACGGTCATCCTCTTCGGCGAGGGCGGCGACCAGAACGATGGCGGCGGCAACAACGACGACATCGCGGTCCCGGGCGTGCCGGACCTCGCGGACCTCAGCGACACGGGCGACGACAACCAGGACAACATCACCCGGTACAACAACGCCGGGCGTCCGCTGAAGTTCATTGTGTCGGATGTGCCGCAGGGCGCCTTCGTCAACATCTTCGCGGGCGGCATCTTCCTGGGCAACGGGCTGTCGCGAGACGACACCGGGATCGTCGAGGTGTGGACCGACGGCTTCACGGTGCTCCGCGACGGCGGGCACGAGATTCGCGCGTCGCTGACCATCAACGGGCGCGAGGGCGACAAGGGCGAGGCCCTTATCGTCACCGTCCGCACGCCCAAGGTCGAGGCGGATCAGTCCGGCTCGGGCAACGTCGTCACCCGCGGCGACGATGGCGCGCCGATCGTGCGGCGTCGCGGGAACGACGGGCATTACCAGGACTTCAACCTCCACGACCTGACCGGCGGCCCGGCGATCACCGGCGACGTCGTGACCATGGACGAGCCCAAGAGCGAGCAGTACTACGCCGCGGGCCAGTCCGACGACGGCGTGGTTCTGTATGTGGAGGACGGCGACGGCGGCTGGCGCAACCGCAACCTGACGCAGGAGGTTCCCGGCGCCGAGCCGTTCGCGGGATCGGATATGGACGTTTACACCACGCCGTGGGGCTATGTGAACATCGTGGGCGTCAACGCCGAGGGCGAGCCCATCATGTACTGGCAGGACGGGCAGACCGACGAGTCGGGCGACTACCGCTGGAACTGCACGAACATCGGCGAGACCGAGCTGGCCGCCAACGACCAGACCATCCCCGACTGGACCAGCGACATCGAGAGCTACGTCACGCCGTGGGGCGGGTTGAACGTCGCCGGCATCGACAGCAACGGGCACGTCTACGTTGTCTGGTGGTCGCCCGCGTCGGGCGGCTGGGTCTCCAGCGATCTCACCGGGCTCACCGGCACCCTCGGCATGGTCGGCTCGCTCTCCACGTTCGTCACCGAGTGGGGCGGGATCACCATCACCGGTCTTGACGAGCAGGGGCACATGATCGCCCTGTGGTGGGCGCCGGGGAGCGACTGGCAGTACACCGACATGACCACCTACCTCGGGGCCGCAGACTTCGAGCAGGGCTCGCAGTTCTCGTTTGTGACCGACGACAGCACGCTCATCATCACCGGCCTCTCCAAGGAAGGCAGCGTGATGTTCTTCAAGTGGACCCTGCAGACCCAGACCTGGGAGTACACCAGCCTCGCGCTCCCCGACACCGAGACCAGCCCCATCGTCGGCACCCTCTCGGGTTACGAGGGCGACGATGGCACGCTCCACGTCGTCGCGTCCAACCTCGACGGCCAGACGCTCGACTGGTCCAACGACCCGAGCGTCGACAACACCTGGGCCTTCACCAACCTCGGGTAACGATCGTTCACCCGTGAATTTCGCATGACGCACGCGCGGGCTCGGTGATCGCACCGGGCCCGCGTTGTTCTTCCTACGCTCCTTGCTTCATGGACGGCCCGGAATCTATCTCGGAGCACGGCGATCCCACGCGGCTGGACCCCGAGTCGGTCGGCTTTGTGCTCGAGCTCGGGCGGGCGCTGCACGTGTGCGGCACGCCGGCGCACCGGCTCGAAGAAGCGATGCTGCGGATCTCCGATCGCCTGGGGCTTCCCAACGGACAGTTCTTTTCCACGCCGACGTCGATCACGGCGTCGTTCGGGGCGATCGGGAGCCAGCGGACGGGGTTGCTGCGCGTCGAGCCGGGCGAGACGAACCTCGACAAGCTGGTGCGTGTCGATCGCGTGGCGGACGACGTGGCGTCGGGCGCGACGACGGCCCACGACGGGCTGGCTCGCATCCGCGAGATTCTGGCGCTGCCGGCGCGGTTTCCGTGGTGGGTGCGAGCGGCGTCGTTCGGTGTGTCGTCGAGCGTGGCGTGCCGCTTCTTCGGCGGCGGATGGCGCGAGATCGTGGTGGCGGGCGTGGTGGGGTTGTCGGCCGGGGCGCTGGCGATCACGACCTCGCGCTTGCCGACGATGGCGCGATTGAGCGAGTTTTTCGCGGGTCTGGCGGCGGGGCTTCTGGCGGCGGCGTTGTCGCCGGCGATGCAGCCGTTCTCGCCGGTGCTGGCGACGCTGGCGGGGCTGATCGTGTTCATGCCGGGGCTGACGATCACGCTGGCGATGACGGAGCTTGCGACGCGGAACCTGGTGTCGGGCACGGCACGCCTGATGGGCGCGCTGATGACGCTGGTGCTGGTGGGGATGGGCGTGGCGGTGGGGCGGGCGATCGCGGCGAAGCTGGTGGGCGCGGTCGATGACCCCGACCCGTCGATGCTGCCGGAGTGGACGCAATTGGTGGCGCTGGTGGTGGCGCCGTTGTCGTACACGGTGCTGTTCAACTCACGCTCGGCACACTTCGTGACGGCGCTGGTCGCGGTGTTTGTCGGGTTCTTCGGGGCGCGGGCGGGGGCGCACGTGCTGGGGCCGGAGCTCGGCGTGAGCGTCGGCGCGTTCATGGTGGGGCTGGCGGCGAATCTGTATGCGCGGCTGCGTGGCAAGCCGGCGGCGCTGGTCGCGGTGCCGGGCATGATGGTGCTGGTGCCCGGCGGGCTTGGGTTCAAGAGCTTGGAGGCGCTGCTGGGGCGCGACGTGCTCTCGGGGATGGAGATCGCAGTAAGCGTGGTGCTGATCGCGGCGTCGCTGGTGGGCGGATTGTTCCTGGCAAACGTGGCCGCGCCGACGA
>JAEUJA010000051.1 GCA_016793195.1 Phycisphaerae bacterium | reverse complement strand
GTCGCCATGGACGTCGCCTTCGGAATGCCAGACCCCTTCTTCCGGCTCGGTCGCCGCGAGCGCGATCGCCGCGGCCAGGTTTCCTCCGACCTCTGCCAGTTCGTCGACACCGAAAACCGCGAACGCTTCTTCGTCCGCGCCGTGCTGCTGGTCCCCGTGCCCGAGGCCAACGACTCCTTCGCGTGGGGCTTCTGGGCCGAGGTGAACGAGAAAGACTTCGACACCATCGTCGACACCTGGGACGACGCCCGCCCCTCGGCCACACCGATCCACGCCACCATCGCCAACCCCGTCCCCATCTTCGAGGGCGTGCTCGGGCTCGCGGTCGACCTCTTCACCCAGGGCGCCGAAGACCGGCCCCACCTCTTCATCCGCGACCAAGACCATCCGCTGGCCCAGCAGCAGGCCCGCGGCCTGTCGCTCCACGCCGTCGTCGACATCCTCAGGTCCCTCGAAGCCAGCGGCGAGATCAAGGTCGAGGGCTAAAAACAACACCCGCCGACCCCGCGACCCGCCGCCCGACCACGCCCTCTACCGCCGCGACGCCGTCTCCCAGGTCGTCAGCATCCGAAGCGAATCGCCCGTCACCAGCCGCGCCCCGTCCGGGCTGAACGCCGCGAACTGCACCACCCCGATGTGCCCCCGCAGCGACAGCACCCCCTCGCCCCGCGCGGGGTCCCACAAGCGCACCAGGTTGTCCCACCCCGCGCTGGCCAGGCGCGCGCCGTCGGGGCTGAACGCGACCGCGTAGACATCGTCCAGGTGCCCCTCGCAGCGCCGGACCGCGTCGGGCGACGCGAGATTCCACACCAGCACCTGCCCGCGCTCGCCGCACGCCGCGACACTCGCCCCGTCGGGGCTGAACGCCACGCCCAGGCACCGCCCCGAGAATCCCGCCAGCGCGTGCAGCACCTCGCCGGTGCGCGCCCCCACGACCAGCACCCCGCCGTCTTGGGCGCCGATCGCCAGTCGCGCGCCGTCCGCCGACGCCGCCATCGCGTTGATCGCGCCCCGCCCCGCCCGGAACGACGCCACCTCCGCCCCGTCGCGCGCGTCCCACACCCGCACCATCCCCTGCGAATCGCCCGCCGCCGCCCACGAACCGTCCGGCGCGATCGCGCCCGCCACCAGCCGGCGGCTCCCCTGGTCCAGCGTCCGCACCACCGACCAGTCCGACACGCGCACCAGCCGAAGCGTCCCGTCGGTCAGCGCCGCGGCCAGCAGCCCGCCGTCCCGCGTCGCGTCGAGCGTCCGCACCGCGAAACGGCGCTCGCCGATCTCGACCGAGCGGGTCCGCGACAGCGTCCGCGCGTCGTAGAGATCCAGCGTCGCGTTCGACGCCCCCACCACCAGCACGCCCGATCCCGGAAGCACGCGCCCCGCGAAGATCGGTGTCGGCGTCGCAATCGTCGCGTCGTCGCGCTCGCCCGCGGGCCCCCAGCGCCGGATCACGCCGTCGGCCCCCAGGCTGCGCACCTCGCCCGACCCATCAAACACCGGGCGCGTCACGCTGTTGGTGTGCCCGCGCATGGCCCGCACCACCCGCGACGACGAAAGGTCCGTGAGCTTGACGAGCCGGTCCGACGACCCGCTGAGCAGGCGCTGACCGTCGGGGCTGAAGCTCACGCTCACCACCTTGTTGTCGTGGATCGGGAACGCCACGCTCCCCCCGTCCAGCGCGCTCCACACCCGCACGCTCCCGTCGTGCCCGGCGCTGGCCACCAGCGCCCCGTCGCGCGACACCTCGATGTCCCGCACCCACCCGTCGTGGAGCGTGCGCTCCCAACGCGCCATCCACGTCGAGGTGTCGTACACCGCCACATTGCCCCGGTCGCTCCCCAGCGCCGCCAGACCGCCGTCGTCGCTGAAATCCGCCACCACCGCGTCCCCGACCTCCAGCGCCGCCAACGCCGACCCCGTCGACGCCTCCAGCGCGAACACCACCCCCGGGCCCGGCCCGCGCACCAGCACCACCCGCCCGTCGTCGCTCACCGCCACCGGCCACGACGTCGGCGGCGCCTCGACCTGCCGAACCACCCGGTCGCTCTCGATGTCGTGCCACACCAAAGAGCCCGGCGACATCGGATAGACCAGGCAGCGCCCGTCGTGCGAAAAAATCGCGTTCCGCCAGTCGGTCAGCATCGTCACGGCGTGCAGCGTGCACCCGCGCTCCCCGTCCACCACGCTGTACACCCCCGCGTCGCTCCGCGCCAGCGCCCGCTCCAGGCGCCGGTCCGCCGTCACCAGCCGCGCCGCGGGCTCGATCGGCGTCGCGCTCCGCGCCTGGTCCGACTGACGCACCAGGTACCGCCACTCCCACCCCCGCAGGTCCGACGGGCACGCCGACAGCAGCGCCCGAGATCGCTCGATGTCCCCCGTCAGCATCGCCGCCTGCGCGTGCCCGATGTTCGTCAGGTACAGGCTCCGGCGCAGCCGCTCGGACTCCGCCATCGCTCGCGCGGTCGCCTTCACCGCCGTGTCCCGCGCGTCCAGCGCCTCGCGCTTGGCGACGCCCTCGCCCGCGGCCAGTTCCCGCTGCCGCTCCGCCTGCACCCCCGCGTAGATCGCAAATCCCGAAACCCCCGCCGCAAACAGCAGACCCACCCCCACCAGCCGCCGGTACCGACGCAGCTGCGTGCGCAGCATGTACATCGCCGAGTCCTGCTTGGCCAGGATCGGCTCCCCCGCCAGGTAGCGCCGCAGGTCCCCCGCCAGCTCCGCCGCCGACTGGTACCGACGCGACGCGTCCTTGGCCATCGCCTTCTGCACGATCGTCTCCACCTCCCCGCGGAAGACTCCAGACACGCCCGACAACCGCGTCGGCTCCGACTCGCGGATCATCCGCACGCCCTCCAGGATCGGACGGTCGCGCAGGTCCAGCGGCGTCCGCCCGCTCAACGCCTCGTACAGGATCACCCCAAGCGCATACACGTCCGCCCGCGTGTCCACCTCCTCGGGCGCGCCCCCCACCTGCTCGGGGCTCATGTACGCCAGCGTCCCCACCAGCTGGCCGGGCGTGGTCCCCATCGTCGTCGCTGAATAACCGGCGCCGCTGGCCCGCGCCACCCCGAAGTCCACCACCTTGGGCTCGCCCGTCGATTCGTCCACCAGGATGTTCGCCGGCTTCAGGTCGCGGTGGATCACCCCGCGCTGGTGCGCGTGCCCCACCGCGTCGCACACCTTCGCCATGAGCGCCAGCCGCCCGCGCGTCGGAACACCACGCTCCTGCACATACCGCACCAGGTTCGGCCCGCGCACAAGCTCCATCGCGATGTACGGCTGCGCCCCGGTCGGCGTCTCCGCCACCCCGGCCTCGAAAATCTGCGCGATCCCAGGATGGTGCAGACGGCCCAGGAGCTCCGCCTCGTGCTCGAACCGGCGCACCAGCGACGCCGTGCTCCACCCGCGACGGATCAGCTTCATCGCCACCGTCCGACGCGGACGATCCTGCTCCGCCAGGTACACCACACCCATCCCGCCCTCGCCCAGCACGTCCTTCAGCGTGTACGGCCCGACCCGCGCCGGCGCCGGGCCCTCCGCCGCCAGCGCCCGCGACCCGGGCGGCGCCAGGCCCGCCAGAAGCTCGCCCGCCGCCGGGAACCCCCGCGTCTCGAGCATCCCCCCGGAACGATCGTGGAACGAAAGCAGCGAGCGCACCTCCGCCTCCAGCCCCGCGTCCGGGCCGCACAACTCCAACAGCCGCGACTCGCGCCGCGCGCCGTCCAGCCCGATCAGCTCCGCGAAGACGCCCTCGGACCGACGCGACCGATCGTGCGCCGTCATGACGCCCCCGACCCGCCCGCCAGCTCCCGGTGCAGCCACGCGCGGCAATACGCCCACTCGGTCTTGATGGTCGCCGGCGAAAGGCTCATCGCGTCCGCGGCGTCCTCGATCGACAGCCCGCCGAAATACCGGAGCATCACCAGCTCCGACTTGCGAGGGTCGTAGCCCCGCAGCTTCTCCAGCGCCTCGTCCAGCGCCAGCATCTGCTCGGGGTCCGGCTCGTCGGAAAGGTGGTCGTCGTGCAGCTCGACCTTGGCGCGCCCGCCCCCGTGACGCATCCGTTGCCGATGCCGGGCACGATCCACCAGAATCCGGCGCATGGCGACGGCAGCGGCGGCGAAGAACTGCCCCCGGCTCCCCCACGTCAGCGCCCGACCGTCCGGGCCCAGCAGCTTCAGATACGCCTCGTGCACCAACGCCGTGGGCTGCAGCGTCTGGCCCGCCCGCTCACCCGCCAAACGATTCGAGGCCAGACGCCTGAGCTCCTCGTACACCAGCGGGAGCAGCTCCGAGGCGGCCCGGGCGTCGCCCCCCGCCGCCGCGCCCAGCAGCACCGTGACATTCGCGCCCGGCGCGCCGTCGTCCGAAGGTTTTTTTTCAGGTTCGTGAGCCACGACGACGCCCATTGTCGCATTGGGGGGTGGACGCCGCAAGAGCGACAACGGGGAGTCCCCGCGGATGTCGGATTTCGGCCCCATGTATCCGCAACGACACCGCACGGCGCCGGTCGGGTGACGCGAGGAGAGCACCCGGCCGGGCCGTGGCGCGCGCGGGCCCGATCGGCGTCGCCGAGTTCTCGGAACCGACGCGAATTTCTCGGCCTGGTTAGCCGCCCGCCCCAACCGCACCGCACTGACCAAGGACCGCGACGCTCGCCCCCGCGCAGGGCGGCGTGGCGCCGGACACACACACGCACACACCCGTTCACGGAGACACGACCATGAATCGCTCGCTCAAGCTCGCCCTGTCCGCCTCGATGCTCGCCGCCGTCGCCGGCACCGCCTTCGGCCAGGCCGACAAGTACAACATCGACTTCAACAAGACCAGCGGCAACGGCGCCGGCGTGCCCGCCAACACCTACGGCGGGGCGGCCAACCAGCCCGGCTTCTGGAACTCCATCACCAGCGCCAGCGCCGGCACCACCCAGCTCAAGAATCTCGACGGGAGCAACTCGTTCGTCACGCTGACGCGCGACGTCGTCCAGCCCTTCCTTGACGCCAACGACGGCGCCTACACCGGCGAGGCCGCCACGCTCATGGAGGATTTCCAGGGCGCCAGCGGCGTGGCCCAGATGCAGTACACGCTCAACGACATGCCCGCGGGCACCTACGCCGTCTATGTCTACGCCAAGCGCCCCGGGAGCACCCAGACCTGCACCGTCACGGTGACCGGGAGCACCAGCGCCGCCCAGTCGGTCGGCGGGGCGGTCGACGGCCTGTCGAACGACATGATCCCCGGCGTCGCCTGCTCGATCCACATCGTCGAGATGAACACCAACGGCCCGATCCAGATCAAGATCAACAACGACGCCGGCGGCTTCGCCACCTGCGCCGGCATCCAGATCAAGAAGGTCGTCAACGTCTTCAACGGCGTCCGCTTCTATGTCGACGCCAGCGCCCCGGACCTCAACGTGCAGGACGGCATGACCTGGGCGACGGCGTTCAAGGACCTCAACCCGATCCTGAAGCAGGCCGCCCTGATCGGCGGCTACGACGTCGAGATCTGGGCCGCCAACGGAATCTACAAGCCCACCACCGGCACCTCGCGCACCGAGACCTTCACGGTCCCGGCGGGCATCGAGCTCCACGGCGGGTTCTCGGGGAGCGAGACCGCCAAGTCGCAGCGCGTCTGGCAGCTCTTCCCGACCTATATGCTCGGGTCGATCGCCACCGCCGCCGACACCGACAACTCCTACCACGTCGTCACCATCGACGACGTGAGCGGCGCCGCCAGCCTCTCGGGCTGGTTCATCGGGCGCGGCTACGCCAACGGCGCGGGCACCAACGCCAAGGGCGGCGGGCTCTACATCACCAACTCCGCCGTCGACCTCCGCGACTGCCGCGTCCTGCTCAACCACGCCGGGAGCGACGGCGGCGGGATGTACATCAGCGGCGTGGACCCCCTCTTCTCCGAGGCCCCGTTCCTCTCCAACATCAACTTCATCAGCAACAGCACCGACTCGACCGGCGGCGCCATCTACGCCACCGGCGCCAACTCGCTCCGCCTCGCCAACTGCGACTTCCGCGGGAACCAGGCCGACGGCCAGGGCGGCGCTATCAAGTTCGTCACCACCACCGGCGCCACCATCGCCAACTCGCTCTTCACCGGCAACACCGCGTCGTTCGACAACGGCGGCGCGATCTACATCACCGGCTCCGACACCCAGGACGTCACCCTCGTCAACTGCACCGTCGTCGGCAACATCGCCGGGCAGGTCGCCGGCGGGCTCTACACCAACAACGGCGCCGACGCCCAGGTCAACAACTGCATCTTCTGGCACAACGACGACCAGTTCAGCGGGACCGCCTCGGCCAAGCAGTTCGGCGGCAACGGCGGCGTGGGCTCCACCGTCGTCCCGTCCTTCACCACCATCGAGGGCGTCTCGGCCAACCCGATCTTCATCGACGCCAACGGCCCGGACAACCTCTTCGGCACCACCGACGACAACTGCCGCGTGGCGATGTGGTCGCCGGTCATCGACGCCGGCTCGACCAGCCTGATGATCAACGACTACAGCGACGTCGACGCCGACGGGAACAAGTTCGAGAAGACGCCCATCGACCTCGACGGCAACCCCCGCCAGGCCGACGTCGTGGACGTGGCGAACACCGGCGTGGGCACGCCCCCCATCGACCGCGGGTGCTACGAGGTCGAACCCCCCTGCCCGTCGGACTTGAACCAGGACGGGTTCGTGAACGGCGACGACTACGACATGTTCGCCTCCGCCTTCGAGAGCGCGGACCCGGATGCGGACTTCAACAACGACGGGTTCATCAACGGCGATGACTACGACGCCTTCGCGTCGCACTTCGAGGCCGGCTGCTAAACCCACCCACGCACACTCGACTCCGTGCGTCAGGAGAGGCGGGCCTTCGGGCCCGCCTTCTCCGTTTTTTGGGGCGCGCGGAGGAGAAGAAGAACGCGGAGGAATCAGAGGAGAGCAGAGGGACGCGGAGCGGAAGACGGGGAACCGGAGAAGAAGTTGAACGCAGAGGCCGCCGAGGGCGCGGAGGGGAGAAGAAGAGAAGAGAAGAGAGGAAGGGAGGACGTGACGGGTTGGAGAGGTGTGAGGAACCGGAAGCGGCGCGAGGATGCGCGGGCGAAGGAATGGGGCCGGGGATCGCACGATCAGCGGCGTCGGCGGGCGAGTGCGGCGGCGCCCGCGAGGGCGGCCAGGGCGGCGGCGCCGGGCGCGGGGACTCGTTCGGTGATGACGCGGATTTCGGCGGTGTCGTGGTAGAAGATCGAGCCGTAGAGGTGGAACGTGAGCGAGGAGGTGCTCGTGGTGAACCACTCGCCGGGGGAATCGATCCCGGTGTTGGGGTTGGAGGTGGAGTACATCCCGGTATTGGGCTCGACGAAGCTTTCGCTGGCGGCGAGCGTGTACCAGGTGAACATGACGCCGACGATCTTGCCGTCGAACGCGATAGTGCCGGTGATGGGCGCGAGGGTGGTGTGCCGGTAGTGGATGTAGTGGGAGTCGAAGACGCCGCTGAGCGAGCCCGGGACGGCGATGTTGCTGTGGCCGGGGTGATTGACCATGTCGGCGGGGATACCCGAGAGCGGAACGCCCTGGAGTTCGTTCCAGGCGGTGGCGGTGTCGGGCGAGCTGGTGTAGCTCACGCCCTGGATGACCAGGGCCGGGGGCGCGATCTGCTGGACGGAGCCGGAAACCGAGACGATGGCGGCGGGCGCGGCGGAGGCGAGGAAGATCGCGAGTGTGGGGGCAAGCTTGGCGAGCTTGGTGAGCTTGGTGAGCTTGGTGGTCATGGGAGTCTCCTTGGTGACGGCGCGCGACGCGTCGGCGTCACGGGAAAAGCGACGGTCGCGGGCGCGGGTCACGGGTGACGGCGAAGGGCCGAGGAACGTGGTCAAGGTCCCGAGGCGGGACTTGACCACGCCACCCAGAGCCCGGCCACGACCGACGTATTCACTTGTCAAAGAGCGGCGGGGAACACACGCACTCTCCACAAGAGGGGGCGGACGGACACATTGGTGCGCAAAGTTGCGGTGATGCGCGGGGGAAATGGCCGAATGGCAAATGGCCAAATGGCCAAATAAGACAAGGCCGGAGAGGGGGTTGCGCGAGGAGTACGTGGGTGCGAAGATTTTTTTCGGGAAAATGGAACGAGGGAAAAAGGACGGACGCTTTGGTGCGCTGCGGCGCGGTGGTAAGCGGAGACTAACCACGATCGGAGAAGAGGAAGTCCGAACGCAGAGGAATCAGAGGAACACGGAGGGGAAGACGGGGACCGGAGAAGAAGTTGAACGCAGAGGTCGCCGAGGACGCGGAGAGGAGAAAAGAAGGGCGATGAACTCGAAGGGCTCGAAGAGCGCGAAGACTCACGGAAGAGAAGAGAACTCAGAGGAATCAGAGGAACGCGGAGTGAAGAGGGGCATGGGGAACACGGGGAACTGGGATTGAGGTTTGGTGAGAGGGAGTCAGGATTGAGGGCGACGAAGGCACCGGGGCAGGAGGCATCGGGGCATCAAGGGGAGGCATGGAGGGTCACGAGGGTGGCGCTCGGACGGAGAAGACCCGCGTCGGAGCCGCGGGCCACCAATGGACAAGCACCGGCCGCGGGGCGGGGCCGGTGGCAGCGAGCGCTGGGGAGATCAGGGAGGGCTCAGGCGCGGGAGAGGTACGAGCCGTCCATGGTGGAGACCTTGAGGGTTTCGCCGACGTTGATGAAGGAGGGGACCTTGACGATCAGTCCGGTCTCCATGGTGGCGTCCTTGGTCTGGTTGGTAACGGTGGCGTTCTTGACGCCGGGGGGGCAGTCCTTGACGGTGAGTTCGACGGAGGGGGGGAGTTCGAGGGAGATGGGGTTTCCGTCGAAGAGCAGGACGATGGTCTGGGAGTTGGGGCGGAGGTATTTGAGCGCGTCGCCGAGGACTTCGGTTGAGAGGACGATCTGGTCGTAGTTCTCGGAGTCCATGAAGGTGGCGCCGCTGTTGTCGCTGTAGAGGTATTCCATCTGTCGGCGGTCGAGGTCGACGACGTCGATGTCGTCGCTGGAGCCCAGGCGGCGCTCGAAGGACTTGCCGCTCATGAGGTCCTTGAACTTGATCTGGATGAAGGCGCGGAGGTTTCCGGGGGTTCGGTGCTCGACGAGGGTGAGGACGGCGATTTTGCCGTCGATCTTGACGCCGAGGCCCTGGCGGAGGTCGGTTGCTTTCATGGTCGAGATTCCCCTGCGTCGGCGTTGGGCCGTTGCTTGTTCTTTGATACTGCGATCCGGTCGACGCATCGTCGATCGGGAGCTGGTTGGTTGTGGCTTTCCCGCCCGCCCGGCGGGAGGGGGGATGATGCTAGGCTTTCGGGGCGACGGATTCCCGCGGGGCCGCTGGGTTCCCCGCACAAACGCCGTCGCGCTTACGGAGAACTCGCCATGCTTCTGGTCCCGGGTGCCGGTATTTCACGCCGCGGGTTTCTCGGACTCGGTCTTGCCGCCGCCGGTCTGGCCGCGCTGCCGCGGCGAGCGGGGGCTTTCCAGCCCGTTGAGACCAAGAGGCTGTTTGAGTGGAAGTCGCTGCACGCCAAGGCGTGGGCGGCGATCGGGCAGGGGGGCAACTCGCTGGTGATCTCGGACGGTGGCGAGGCGCTGCTGGTGGACACGAAGATGCCGGTGTTCGGCGACATCCTTCGGCGCGAGGCCGAGGGCGTGGTGGGGAAGGTCTCGACGGTGCTCAACACGCACCACCACGCGGACCACACGGGGGGGAACCACGCGTTCACGAAGGACGTGGCGGTGCTGACGCACACCAAGGCCGAGCCCAGGATCGTGGCGCAGGTGGACCGGTATCTCTCGGGGATCAAGTCGGCGGTGGGCGACATGACCAAGTCGTCGGCGGCGGAGCGCGAGCTGGTGGCGGACGATTTCAAGAGGCTGCACGATCGCATGGGCGAGCTGCGGGCGAGGGACTTTGCGCCGACGGGGACGTTTGAGGATGGGCACGAGGTTTCGGTGGGCGGGGTGAAGGTGGTGCTGCGTCACTTCGGGGCGGGGCACACGGACAACGACGCGGTGGTGCATGTGCCGTCGTTGAATCTCGTGCACACGGGCGACCTGTTGTTCCAGCGGGTGTATCCGTACATCGACCGCGACGGCGGCGCGACGACGGTGGGGTGGCGGGCGTCGCTGCGGAAGGTCATGGAACTCTGCGACGAGAAGACGGTTGTCGTCCCCGGGCACGGCGGGGTGTGCGGGCGGGCGGCGCTCAACGAGCAGATCGAGTACTTCGATCGGATGTGCGAGTTTGTGGCGGGGCAGATCAAGGAAGGGAAGTCGCGCGAGGACGTGGCGAAGATGAATCCCAAGCCGTATGACACGTACAGCAACGAGTGGATTCGGGCGATCGCGCTGCGTGGGATCTACGAGGAGCTCGGCGAGAAGAAGTGAGCGGAT
>JAEUJA010000034.1 GCA_016793195.1 Phycisphaerae bacterium | reverse complement strand
CTGCCCGGGCACGAGACCTGGGGCGCGATGCGGTACGTCGACTATCAGCAGTTTTATGGGCAGCGTCCGACAACGGAGAAGATTCTGCAGGACATGGCGGCGACGGCGGCGATGGGCTATGTGCCCGCGTACGCCGAGGCGATCGACCTGAACAGCTCGGCGCTCTTCAACGCGGCCGAGTCGTGGAAGGTGACGCTGCCGGAGGACCTGTGGATCCCCGCGGACCAGATGATGGCGGGCGCGGAGACGTCGGCGCTGGGCGGGCCGTCGGGCGCGGAGCGCGCGTCGGGCGGACGCGGTGGCGGCGACGGAGGCTCGGCGATCCTTGGGAGCAGGGCCACGCGCCAGACGGGCGCGGCGGGTCAACCGACCGGCACGAAACCCGCCATCAAGCCCATCACCAAGCCGGGCGTGACGCGATCGGGCGTTCGCGCGTCGCCGGCGGGAACGGTGCGGATCGATCGCTCGGCGGCGTCGGGACCGGAACCATCCACGCAGGACCCGGCGCGGCGGGCGGCGCAGGCGGCGACGGAGCGGCGAGCGGCGGCGGAGGCCCTGCGGCGCGTGCGCGAGTCGTTCAGGCCGAAGGTCAAAGCTAATCCCATCGCGCCCGCGAAGGAAGAGAAGGCGGGCGAGGGCGTGCGCACCGTGACGAACGATCGCAAGCCGACGCCGCCGAATGAAACGGCGAAGGATAAGAAGAAGCCGGCGGAAGAAGCCGCGCCGGCCCAGTCGCCCAAGCCGCCGCCCAGCGAGTCGCCCGAAGAGGATGACATCAACCCGGATCGGTGAGGTATGCGCCAATGAGCGTGGTCAACGGGGTTGACCACGCCACCCAAGACCCACCTCGGAGAGGCGGGCCACCAAATCTCAGCACATCGTCATCCCGCCGTCGACGCACAGCGTCTGCCCGGTGATGAACCCCGCCTCGTCGTTGGTCACGAACGCGACCGCGTGGGCGATGTCGTCGGGGACGCCCAGTCGCTTGACGGCCATGAGCGACAGCACATGGTCGCGCACCTGCTGCGGCAGGTTGGCCGTCATGTCCGTCTCGATGAAGCCCGGCGCGATCACGTTGCAGGTGATGCCCTTGCCGCCCAGCTCGCGCGCGATCGTCTTGGACAACCCAGCGAGGCCGGCCTTGGCGGCGGCGTAGTTGGCCTGGCCCGCGTTGCCCACCACGCCGCTGGTCGAGCTGATGCTGACGATGCGCCCGAACTTGTTCCGCATCATCGGGCGGGCGGCGGCGCGGATGGCGACGAACGCGGATGTGAGGTTGGTCTGGATGACGGAGTTCCAGTCGTCGTCGGACATGCGGAGCGCCAGGCCGTCCTTGGTGATCCCCGCGTTGTTCACGAGGATGTCGAGTCGTCCGCGTTCCTCGGCGATTTTCTCGATCGCGCCGGCGAAGGCGGCGGAATCCGCGACGTCGACCGCGACGTGGGACGCGCTCCCGCCGAAGCTCTCGATCTGGTGCTGCAGGTCGGTCAGAGGCCCGGCGGAGCGGCTGACGAGCACGACGTGGCGCCCGCCACCAACGCTATTGGGACGGGCCAGGCGCAGGGCGATGGCCTTGCCGATGCCGCGAGAGGCGCCGGTGACGAGGGCGACGCGTTGAGGGGCTGGATCGGTCACGGGCGGCTCCGGGAATGGCGAAGAGATCGAGTGGTGACAATCGAAAGTGGCGAAGTGGCGAAGTGGCGAAGTGGCGAAGTGACAGAGAGGCAGAGAGGCAGAGTGTCGGAACAAAGAGCGTCATGTCGGGAAGTCCCCAGGCTGGCGTTGCCCTGGTACCCGTCGATTCCAACTCCTTCGTGATCTTCGAGTCCTTCGAGTTCGAGTCTTGTCTTCGCGCCTGTCGAGTTCGATCCTTCGCGATCTTCGCGAACTCCGCGGCGAATCAGCCTTGCGCCGGTATCAGCCGCCGTCGGGGCGCTTGGTGGGGATCTTCACCGGGCCCGCGGGCGTGCGCTTGATGGTCTGGCCGTCGTCGGGCTTTTCTTCCTCCGCCGGCGCGGCGGCCTGTTCTTCCTCGGGCTTGGCGTCGCCCTCGTCTTCCGCGGCCTCGGCGGGCTTGGCGGCGACGGCGCTCCACGCCGGGCTCTGGCTGTCCCACTCCGACGCGCGCTTCAGCACCTTGCTGCTGCTGGGGAGTGCGCGGACGAGCACCGCGCCTCCCTTGGGGTTGGCGTCCCAGTTGAGCGCGTAGGCGCCGGTGGGCTCCTGGATCGCGAGCGTGAATCCCGCGCCCATCTCGGCGTCGCCCACGCCGTGCGTGATCCGTACCGCCTCGATCTTCTTGACCGACTCGTCCCACTCGCCCGTGCCCAGCAGCGCTTCGAGCGAAATCTTGGACTTCTCGTCCAGCATGGCGCGGACCTTGTCCGCGTCGCCCTTGCAGAACGCGTCGGCAAAGCCGATGATCGCGCGGGCCACGCCCTCGTCGGTCACCCGGTTGTTCGACGCCCACTGCACCCGCGCGTCGGCCTTCAGCACCTGGAGCAGGGCCACGCCGTCGACCGGGTCGGGCTCCTTCGGCGGGGGTGGCGGCGGGGGCGGGGGTGGCGGCGGGGGCGCCTTCTTCTTTTCACAGCCCGCGGCCGACATCGTCGCGCCCAGGAACGTCGCGCCGATCAGCGCCGACAGCGTCAGCGTCGCCACGCCCGCGCCGAATCGCGCCCAGAATTCACGCCTGATCTGGTTCGTCATGAGTGATCACCTTCACGTTCTTGTCGATCCGTCGCATCAAGCCCGCCAGCGTCTTGCCCGGCGCCAGCTCGTGGAACTCCGCTTTCACGTTTGCGCCCACCATCGTCGAGCCCAGCCATTGGCACGACTGCGACCAGCGCACCGGCGAGGTCAGCTGATCGACCAGTCGCGTGCGGATGCTCGCTTCGCTCTCGTGGGCCCGGGCCGTCACGTTCGAGATCACCGGCGCCCGCGGCACGCGGATGGCGGCCTTGGCCAGGGCCTGCGAGAGCCGATCCGCGGCGGGCTGCATGAGCGGCGAGTGGAACGCGCCCGCGACGACCAGCGGCGTGGCGCGAAGACCCATGTCGCCCGCCACCGTCGCCGCACGATCGCACGCGACCTTGTGCCCGCTCAGCACGATCTGTCCCGGCGCGTTGAAGTTCGCGCACACCAGAATATCGCCCCCGCGGGCCTTGTCGCACACGGCCAGGGCCTGGGCCTCGTCCGCGCCGATCAGCGCCACCATGCCGCCCGGCGAAGCCTCGGCCGCGTCCTGCATCGCGCGCCCGCGCAGCGTCACAAGCTCAAGCCCTTCCTCGAATGACACCGCGCCCGCAACGACCAGGGCGCTGTACTCGCCCAGGCTTAGGCCCGCGGCGGCCGCGATCGGAATCTCGCCGTTGCCGAATTGCCACTTGGCGAGCAAGCCCTTCCAACAGGCGATGGAAGCGACGAAGATGGCCGGCTGGCTCACGTCGGTCTTGTTGAGCCGATCCGCCGGGCCGGAGAAGCAAAGCTCGGAGAGCGGCGAGCCCAGGCGCGAGCCGAGCTGGCGGTCGGCGGCCTGGAACACCGCACGAGCCTCGGGCGACTCGTCGTGCCAGGCCTTGCCCATGCCGACGACCTGAGCCCCCTGTCCGGGACAAAGAATGACCACGGGATTCGACATCGGGGGATGATAGGGCCTGTTTCGCCCGGCTACCGGGCGCACGGCCGGCTTGTTTGGGAGTAGTTACGGTGTGCGGGTTTCCAAGCCCACCGCCCGCTTCGATCGCCGCGAGCGCATCAGCCACAGCGTTGCCAGCCCGCTCCCCCAGCCCGAGCCGCCCAGCACCAGCAGCGGCGAAACCTCCGCGGGCGCGATGGTGACAAACGCGAGCGCTGCGGCGTGGGCCCCGAGCGCCTGGAGCGTCATGGCGCGAAGGCCCAACCCCTCGATGCCGGTGAACAGCCCGGCGACGACCAGGGCAAAGCCGAGGCCCGCCGACGCCGCCGCGTCGGGCTTGACCGCCAGGGCCAGGACGGCGCAGATCGCCAGTGGCAGGCCGAGCACGACGAGCGCCGAGGTTGCGATCGGGCCATCGAGCAGATGCCCGACGCGATGCGAGGCGTGGGCGCGCCCGGATTGGATGAGGCCGCATTCGGGGCAGAGGAATCGCCCGTCGGCGCGTGGTTCGAGGTCGCGGAGCGGGTAGTCGCATTTGCGGCAGAGGCCGCCGGCGCGGATGTGTCGCTGCTGCCACGACCAGATGAGCGAGGCGGCGGCGGGGACCGTGCCGAGGATCGCGAATGCCGCCAGGATGTTCATGCCGCCGGCCATCGGAGCAAGTATCGGAGCGCGCGGGGCCGAGGGGAGAAAGAACTCGCGGGCGGGGGCTGCGGCGCGGGTTACGCCACGCCGCCCATGCGCGCAAAGAGGCGCTCGGCCCGCTTGTCCTCGTAGTAATCGTGTGCGACGAGCACGGCGTGGACCGCGCCGGGGACCCAGAAGCAGAGGGTGAGGACGAGATTGAGGAGGGCCTGGATCGGCTTGCCGCAGAACAGCACGCCCACGGGCGGGAGCAGGATGGCAAGGAGATAGCGCATCGGAACCGAACCCCCAGCCGGCGCGGGTGCGAACGGGCCACGAGCGTGGCGAGGCGCCGGCGCCCCGTTGTTGGGGAACGGCGATCACGGATTTCAAGCGAAGGTGAGGAGGACCCGGAGCCCGGAGGCAGCGCGGGCGATCGCCTCGCGCGCGTGCGTGATGGGGAATCGCGCGGTGATGAGGCTGAGCACGTCGACGCGGCGCTGCGCGAGGAGTTCGAGCCCCTCGGCGAGTCGCCCG
This sequence comes from Phycisphaerae bacterium, assembly GCA_016793195.1. GTDB lineage: Bacteria > Planctomycetota > Phycisphaerae > Phycisphaerales > UBA1924 > JABWBC01. The sequence goes on along the minus strand of JAEUJA010000034.1, from coordinate 155 downwards.
CCGCGCACGCCCTGGATGGTGAGTTCGTTGACGACGCCGGGGGAGAGATCGACGCCCGAGCCGCCCGAGGCGCCGGGCGCGGTGGAGGGGGTGCTGAGCGTGAGGATGGTGGCGCGGGGGCGGGCCATCTGCATGGCCAGCGCCAGGCCGCCGGG
>JAEUJA010000255.1 GCA_016793195.1 Phycisphaerae bacterium | reverse complement strand
TCACCGCACAAGTTCCACGGGCCCAAGGGCGTGGGCGTGCTGTGGCTGGCGCCGGGGTTTCGGGTCGTGCCGCGGGTGCGGGGGACGCAGGAATTGGGGCGTCGCGGCGGGACGGAGAACGTGCCGGGGATCGTGGGCGCGGGCGTGGCGGCGGAGGAGGCGCGCCAGTGGCTCGCCGATCCGGCGAGGCGGCAGGAGTTGGCGGCGCTGCGAGATCGGTTTGAAGAACTGGTGCTGGCTGGCGTGGCGGGAGGGGTAAACGGGGTGGTGAACAGCCCGCGCGATCCGAACGGCACGCCGACGGATTCAGCCCGGCGCCTGTGGAACACGACGAACATCGGGTTCCCGCGGCTGGAGGCCGAGGCGCTGCTGCTGTTGCTGTCGGAGCGTGGGGTGGCGGCGTCGGCGGGGGCGGCGTGCTCGTCGGGATCGCTGGAGCCCTCGCCGATTCTCTTGGCGATGGGCATCGAACCTGAAATCGCGCACGGCTCACTCCGATTCAGCCTTGGGCGCGACAGCACGCGCCAGGACGTGGACCAGGCCGCGGCGATCGTGGTGGAGTGCGTGGGTGTGCTGGCCCGGTCGGGAAACGTGCGGCGGTGATTCGCCGGGGGCGTGATTCGGAGGTACCCTCTGTCCATGAACGCAAACAACCTCGACGTTGAGTCGTTTGATTCCGAGATCGCCGCCCCGCAGCGGACGAGCATCCTGGCGATCCTGTCGCTGGTGTGCTCCTTGATCTGTCTGATCCCGGGCACGGGGGTGCTGGCGGCGATTTTCGGCATCTCGGCGCTGATCGGGATCAAGGGCTCGCGCGGGCGCGTGGGGGGCACGGGCCTGGCGGTCGCGGGGCTGATCGTGGGCCTCCTGTTCACGATGATCTGGATCGGGATCGTGATCGGCGCGACCAAGATGATGCAGGGGTTCACCAGCCAGTTCACCGGCCCGATGAACCAGGCGATCGTGGCCATGGACACGGGCGACTACACGCGCGTGCGGACCATGCTCACGCCCGAGGCCAACCAGGGGGCGACCGACGAGCAGATCAACGCGTTCCGGGCGGCGTACCAGGGCGAGCTGGGCTCGTTCAAGGGCGTGCCGACGGACATGATCGAGTTCTTCTCCGCGTACGGGACGGTGGCGCCGATGATGCAGAACCTGCAGGGGCGGCAGGGCCTCCTGCCGGTGCCGGGCAACTTCGACAAGGGCCCGGCGCTCCTGCTCCTGGTGATGGACAACACGCGCCAACCCAAGGAGAACCCGGACGGGACGATCGCGTTCCCGATCACCAACATCGTGATCTACTCGTCGTCGGGGAAGAAGTACTCGATCCTGCCGTTCGCCGACGCGATGGATTCGGGCGTGCCGGCGGTCCCGTCGATCCCGGCGCCCGAGGACCCGGCGGCGCCCAGCGACGCCGGGGGAGACAAGCCCGCCGACCCGCCCGCCAAGGAAGGCGACAAGTAGCCGGCGTGGTATTCTGCCCCTGATGTCCCGCACGCCGGTCATCTCGTGCACCGAGGTCGTGAAGCGGTTCGACGGGCGCACCGTGCTCGACGGCGTGACGCTCGATGTCGACGCGGGCGAGACCGTCGTGGTGATGGGGGGCTCGGGCTGCGGCAAGAGCACGTTCCTGCGCCTCCTGATCGGGTCGCTCCAGCCAGACGCCGGGCGGATCAAGCTCTTTGGGCACGACATCGCGCACATGGACCAGCCGGCGTTCAACGACGTGCGGAAGCGGTTCGGCATTCTGTTCCAGTCAGGCGCGCTCTTCAACTCGATGACGCTGGCGGAGAACGTGGCGCTCCCGATCCGCGAGCACACGGACCTTTCCGAGGAGATCATCGACATCCAGGTGAAGATCAAGCTGGAGCTGGTGGGGCTGCGCGAGCACGCGGCCAAGCTCCCGTCGCAGATTTCGGGGGGCATGAAGAAGCGTGCGGGGCTGGCGCGGGCGCTGGCGCTGGACCCGGAGCTTTTGTTCTATGACGAGCCGTCGGCGGGGCTCGATCCGGTGACGAGCGCGGAGATCGATCAGCTCATCATCGCGCTGTCGCGGCAGCTTGGGGTGGCCTCGGTCGTGGTGACGCACGAGATGGATTCGGCGTTCTCGATCGCGGACCGGATGGTGATGCTGGACAAGGGGCGGGTGCTGCACGTTGGCGAGAGAGGGTGGTTCGACGACCTCCGCAAGCTGGGCGAGGGCGAGGCGGGCCAGCTCCCCAAGGACCAGCAGCTGATCCGCCAGTTTCTGCGGGGGGACGCGGAGGGCCCGTTGTCGGAGCGCCGGTCGCTGTCGAGCTTCGAGGCGGATTTGCTCGGGCCGTCGGTGACGATCACGCACACGCCGAGCGTGGAGCCGACGAGACGATGAACAAAGCGTTCATCGCAAATGGCCAGATTTCCAAATGGCCAAATGGCCAAAGAAGAGAAGGGGCGGACGGAACGATCGCCGCGTGACAATCGAGCAAGGCGGATGTAGGAACTGAGCACCCCGAACCCGCTGTTTGCCATTTGGCCCTTTGCGATTTGGCCCTTTCCCTTTGCCTTGTTGAGCTTCGCCCCCTCCTCGACACTCTGTTGGCAGTCGGGTACGCTCAACTCATGCCGCGTGTGCCGCAGAGAAACAACATGTTGGCGGGGCTGTTCCTGGTGACGGGAGTGGTGCTGGCGGTGGTGGTGAGCTTTGTGCTGTCGGGGCTTGGGGACAAGCTGGAGCAGCGCACGGCGTACATGGGCATCTGCACGCTGGCGGACGGGGCGGCGGGGATCAAGCCGGGCTCGCTGGTGCTGCTGGGCGGCCAGCCGGTGGGCAAGGTCGAGAAGGTCGAACTGAAGCCCGACCCGGACGCGCCCGGGATGCTGGCGGTGCACGTGACGGCGGGGGTTCGGGCTGGGATCACGCTGTACGACGACGCGGAGTTTCACATCGAACGCCCGCTCCTGGGCTCGTCGGCGACGATCAACATCTCGGCGGTGGGCACGCCGGGCACGACACCGATCCAGGGAGCCAACCGCGTGCTGGAGGCGGGCGAGCGAGTAAGGCTGACGCCCGCGCCGCCGTCGTTCCTGGCCCAGGCGGGCTTCGGCGACGAAGAGGTGAAAAAGGTTCAGACGATCATCGACGACGCGCAGGTCGCGGTCGAGAAGCTGTCGCGGTCGATCGACCGGGCGAGCCCGCGGGTCGAGGCGGCGATCGAGGACGTGGCGGCGTCGGTGGCGGACATCCGCAGGCAGCTGCCGGGCTGGAGCGGGCGGGTCGATGCGACGCTGGCGAACGCGGAGAAGGCGTCGGAGCGATTGGACCCCATGCTGGGCGAGGCGCAGCAGGGCGTGGCGGACGCGCGGGCGATCATCAAGGGCGTGGGCGAGGACCTGGACCGCTGGGACCCCACGATCACCAGCATCTTCGACAACGCCGATGCGGCGGTCGCGAAGGTGAACAACGAGACGGTGGACAAGTTCAACACGACGCTCGACGACGCGAGGACGGCGCTGGACGAGTTCACGAGCGCCGCCAAATCGACCGGAGCGCTGGTGAAGGAGCAGAGCCCGAACCTGCGCCGGGCCATGGCCAACGCGCGGCTCATGAGCGACCAGCTCAAGCTGGCCGCCATCGAGATCAGGAGCAAGCCCTGGCGGCTGCTGTACACGCCCTCACCCAAGGAATCCGAGGCGACGGTGCTGTACGACGCGACGCGGGCCTACGCCGACGCGGTGAGCGACCTGCGGGCGGCCAGCGAGGCGCTGGAGTCGTCGATGGCGGGGGCGGCGGGCGGCGGGGCGACGGTGGACCGCGCGACGATCGAGGAGCTGACCGCGCGCCTGCGCGACGCGTTCCAGGAATACCGGGGCGCGGAAGAGCACCTGATGGACAAGCTGGTGAAGACCAGCGGGCCGAAATAGGCGGCGACAAACCCCCAATAATGCCGTGGGCCGGCGTTGCGCGCCCGCCGGAGGTCGTGGACCATGCGCCAGGAATCGCGAGACGAGCGAGGATCGAACGGCGCGCGGGCGGTGCTCGCGGCCTGTATCGCCGCATGGATCATGGGGGGCGCGGCGAGCAGCGCCCTGGCGCAGGCCGGCAAGGACGCCCCGCCGCCCGGGAGCTCGGGCAACTCCGCGGTCGAGGGCGGCGAGACAAAGCCCGGCTGGCTGGGGCGGATCCGCGCCGGCGCGAAGGCGACACTGGAGAAATCGGAGGCGATGTACGACCAATACCTTGGCGATCGCCCGCCGATGCTCATGCTGCGCGGGGCGTACACGCTGGACTCGCTGTCGGTGAAGCCCGGCGCGGACCTTGCGTGGCGCGAGGTGACGCCCGGGATCGCCATGCCGCCCGGCGTCGTGGTGCTCGTGCATGGGCTCGATGATCCGGGCACGATCTGGGACGAATTGGTGCCGGTGCTCCGCGACCGCGGGACGACGATCGTGCGGTTCGAGTACGCCAACGACGGGCGGATCGCCGACAGCGCCGACGAGCTGGTGTGCGCCCTGCGGGGGCTGCACGAGGCGGGCGTGCGCCGGGTCGACCTGGTGTGCCACTCGATGGGCGGGCTGGTGGCGCGCGACGCTCTGACGCGCCCGGGCTATTACGCGGGGAACGCGCGCGGGCAGGCCAACCTGCCGGACGTCACGCGGATGATCCTGATCGGCACGCCCAACGACGGCTCGTCGTGGGCGCGCCTGCGCTTCGTGACCGAGGCGCGCGAGCGCCTCGTCCGCTGGTGGAACTCGGAGAACCACAACCTACGCGACCTTGGGCGCTTCGACCGCGACGGGGGCGGCCAGGCCGGCGAGGACCTCCTCCCCGAGTCGGACTTCCTGCTGGAGCTCAACGCCCGCCCCGTGCCCACGGGCGTGAAGATCACGGCGATCGCGGGGCGTATGGCCTCGCCCGCCGACGCCAAGCTGGGCGAATTGCTGAGCCTGCCCGAAGTACGCGAGGTCATCGGCGTGCGCTCCAGCGAGCGGCTCGCCGGCGCGATCGAGGAAGTCTCGCGCGGGCTGGGCGACGGCGTGGTGTCGGTCGCCTCCGCGGCCCCGGCGTGGATCACCGACGTGACCTTCGTCGATGCCTCGCACCGTCTCATGCTCCGCCACTCGGAGATCAAGGACGCGGTCGACGAAATCATCAACAAGGGGCTTCAGCCCGAACCCTGGGAGCCCCTGCCCTCGGCGGTGCCGATCATCCTGGATCGCCTGGCGAAGTGAGGGGGAACGTGGTCAAGTGGCCAAGTGGTCGGGTGGTCGAGTTGTGCCAGTCCTGCGGGCCCGAGCGCGAGCGAGGGGGTTCTGATTCCTCTGCGACTTGCCCGTTGTCCATCGCGGCTTGCCTACGCACATCGCCCGCTGTTTCCGCGGGCCCACCAGACCACTTGACCATTTGACAACCCGACCATTACTTCTTTCACCCCCGCCGCGGTAAGCTGGGCGCATGGCCCAGCGGCGTCATCACTACGAGCAGGCGTTCGAGGCGCACCTGCGGGCCCAGCGCGTGCCGTATGTCGCGGTTGATGAGGCGCGCAAGGCCCTGCTGCCCGAGGCGGGCGCGATGTCGATCTCGGTGCGCTCGTTCGACGGCGTGGTGACGCAGACGGCGCTGAAATCGTTCGACTTTGTGATCTACGGCAAGCCGGAAGGCGCGGGGGCGCACGTGCTGGCGGAGGTTAAGGGCCGTCGCGTGGGCCGGCGTCCGTCGGGCGGTCGAGCGCCGGCCCAGGGCGAGAACGGGCGGGTGTCGGTGAGCGCCCGGCGTCTGGATTCGTGGGTGACGCTGGAGGACATCGAGTCGCTGCGGGTGTGGGAGCGGTTGTTTGGGCCGGAGTTCCGGGCGGCGTTCGTGTTCGTGTACTGGTGCGACGAGGTGATGCCCGACGGGCTGTTCCAGGAGAGCTTCGACCATCGCGGGCGGTGGTACGCCGTGCGGGCGGTTCTGGTCGAGGACTATGCGAGGGTGATGCGGACGCGGAGCCCGCGCTGGGGGACGGTGCATGTCCCGCCGCCGGTGTTCGAGCGGATCAGCCAGCCGCTGATCCTGGGCCCCAACGCGCGGCTGTCGCTGGCGCAGCCGGACGCGCTGCCGCTCTTGGACACGATGTGACGGGCGAGCCTTGAGCCATTGCGTTGGGCCGATCGGCGTGAGCGCGGGGATGTCGGGCGTGAGAATTCGGGTCGAACCTGGGTATTCGGAGCGCGTGGGCGAAAAGCCGCGAGCCTTGTCGGAAGGGAGTTGATCGCGTGGGGCAAATCAAATGGCGGGGTGCGCTGGCCGTGGTTATTTCGCTGGGCGGCGTGATGTCCGGCGCGTCGGGCTCGCCTCGCACGGCGTTCGCGCCGGATCAGGACCACCGGCCCGCCCCGCCCGTGAAGGTATTCCTGCTGGTGGGACAGTCGAACACGGTGGGGCACGGGTTCATCGCGGCCGATCCGAAACGCCACGCCGGCAAGGGCAGCCTCGAAGCCGCGGCCAAGAACCCGGCCTCGCCCGAGAAGTTCAAACGCTTACTCGACGGGAACGGTCGATGGATCGTGCGCGACGACGTCTGGGTTCATTTTCTCGATCGCAAGAAGGGCAAGCTCGCGCCGGGCTTTGGCGCCGGCGAGGATTGCATCGGCCCCGAGCTCGGCTTTGGGCAGGTGGTCGGCGACCACTTCGACGAACCGGTTGTGCTCATCAAGCTGGCTTGGGGCGGCAAGAGCCTCGCCGCCGATTTCCGCCCGCCCAGTGCCGGCGGCCAGGTCGGGCCGTTCTATATCGAGGTCGTCACGCGGACTAAGGCCCTCCTGTCCGACCTGAAGAAGGAGTTTCCCGAACTTGGAGATCGAGGGCATGAACTGGCCGGCATCGGCTGGCACCAGGGCTGGAACGATCGCGTGAACTCCGACTATGTCGCCCAGTACCAGGAGAACATGTCCAACTTCATCCGCGACATCCGCAAGGATCTCGGGGCCAAGGACCTGCCGTTCGTGATCGCCGAAACCGGGCAGGGCGGCCCGGGCGAAAAGGACCCCGACGCGCTGGCGCTGATGAAGGCCCAGGCGCAGGCCGTGGAGCTGGAAGAGTTCCGCGGCAACGCCGCCTTCGTGGGCACCCGCGCGTTCTGGCGCGAGGAGCGCGACTCGCCGTCGGATCAGGGCTATCACTGGAATTCCAACGCCGAGACATACTTCCTGATCGGCGAGGCGATGGGCCAGGCGATGCTGAAGCTGTCCGCCCAGCCCGGTGGCGCCGACGAGGAGCCGAAGGCGGCCGCGAATCCCCGAGCCCAGGAAAAAATTCGCGCCGGCGAGATGGCGGGCTACCTGCTCGTGCCCCACTCCAATGTGCCCAAGGAATACAACGCCGGCTTCTCCATGTACGTCGCCGCCTGGCCGCTCCTCCGTGACTATCCCGGCAATGAGTTCCAGTCCGGGCTCCCCGGCACCTGGATGTTCGCGCAGCACGACACGCCGCCCAAGGGCGAGCACTACTCCGACATCGAGGGCGGCCTGGGCTGGTGGCGCGACACACGATTCGCGACGACAACGCCCAAGTTCATCATGGGCGGCGTCGCCCTCAACTTTTCCGAGTGGGCCAACGGCCCGGGCGCCGGAAAAGGACGCGACTGGAACAACCCCACCGGGCTCTACGGCGTCGCGCAGCTCAGCCCCTGGGTCCTTTGGCCGCCCGACGGACTGAACATCAAGCAGGGCGCTTCCGGCGAACTCGTCGGCTATGGATATCTCCCGCTCCCGCTCGCCGCGCCC
>JAEUJA010000006.1 GCA_016793195.1 Phycisphaerae bacterium | reverse complement strand
GTTCATCATGAAGGACGCCTACACCTTCCACACCAAGCTCGAAGGCCCCGGCGGCCTGAGCGAAGCCTACGACGCCATGTACCGCGCCTACAGCAACATTTTCTCCCGCTGCGGCCTGGACTACACCGCCGTCGAAGCCGAGTCCGGCCCCATCGGCGGCTCGGCCTCACACGAATTCATGATCAACTGCGCCAGCGGCGAGGACACGATCTTGAAGTGCCCCGTCTCCGGATACGCAGCAAACGTGGAAAAGTGCGAGATCGGCGAGCGCCCGAAGACCGAAAAGTTCAGCGAGCCGCCCACCGGTGAACTCACGGAGGTCCACACGCCCAACCTCCCGGGAATCGACGAGGTCGGCAAGTTCATGAAGGTCAAGCCCGAGCGCATGCTCAAGACGATCGTGTTCCAGACCTGCGGCAAGACCCCGGGCTCCACGGCGCCCGACGGCGTGAGGTGGATCATCGCCACCGTCCGTGGCGATCACGACGTCAACGAGGGCAAGGTAAAGGCCCTTTCTGGCTACAACGTCGCGCTCGCCGACGACAAGGCCGCCCGCGCCGCCGGCTTTGCCATCGGCTATGTCTCACCCCGCACCGTCAGCAGCGTCCCTGGCACGCTCCTCCTCATCGACTCCGACGCAAGCCTCGGCGGCTTCTGGGCCAGCGGCTCGGACAAGCCCGACCATCACGTCAAGCACTTCAACTGGCGGCGCGAAGTCGGTGCCGCCCTCGACGACTCCAATCGCGTCAAGGTCGGCGACGTCCGCAACGCCATGGAAGGCGATCCATCGCCGCGATCCCCCGGCGCGAAGCTCGTCACCGCCCGCGGCATCGAAGTGGGCCACATCTTCAAGCTCGGCACCAAGTACTCCGACGCCATGGGCCTCTCCGTCCTCGATGAGACCCAGCAGAAGAAGTCCGTCATCATGGGCTGCTACGGCATCGGCGTCAGCCGCACCATGGCCGCCTGCGTCGAGATGAGCCACGACGAGAACGGCATCATCTGGCCCGCCGCGATCGCGCCCTACCACGTCCTCATCACGCTCATGAAGCCCGATGATCCGCGACAGCGCGAGGTTGCCGGCAAGATCGCTTGCGAACTCGTCGGACACGGCGTCGATGTACTCACCGACGACCGCGACGAACGACCCGGCCCGAAGTTCAAGGACGCCGACCTCGTCGGCATCCCCGTCCGCGTCACCATCGGCGACAAGGCCCTCGAGCAAGGCGGCGTCGAGTTCAAGGCCCGCAAAGACACCGGCAAGGGACAGGTCGTCCCGCTCGCGGATGTCGTGCAAACGTGCCTCAACGCACTCAATGCCTGACCGCGAGTGGGCGGCTGCCCGCGCGCGTGCCACCGACCGCGCTTCGCGGTCGGTGCTCGTAGGTGGCCCGCCGGCCACAGGCGAACGTCTCAACCTTCCGTTCTGTCGTCGAGGCACCGCAAGCGATGCACGCCATCACCGATGGTGGTGCACATCCCAGCCGAGGTATGTTGCCAGCGCCTCGCGGATCGCCCCCGCGCACAGGCTGGGCGTGATCGCGACGTGGTGCTCAAATCCGTTCTGGCAGATGTAGCGGAGCAGTTCCTGGAAGCGGGGGACCTGGATCACGCCGACGCCGCCAAAGGTGTTGAGCGGGTCGCTCGTGAGCTGGCCCTCGCCGAGGTACGCGCGCACGCGCCCCTGCTGGTCGTCGGTGCCGACGCGGAGATAGGTGCACGGCGCCGCGGCGACGCGCCCGACCACCGTGCCGTAGGTGTTTTCCTTGCCGACCGTCCCCGCGATGATCTCCTGATAGTCCATGGCGGGGGCGTTGTTGACGAAGATGTCCTTGGGCAGGTTTGAGCAGTGAAACACGACACCCTTGTCGGGGTCGGTGCCGTAGTTGTTGTTCCAGTCGACGAGGGCGGCGGGCTTCCCGCTCGCGCGGGCAAGGGCGACCATGGCGACCGTACCGACGACGTCAACCTCGCAGGCGCTGGGGGCAAGGTCGTTGGACTGCATGCTCATCAGCGTGCAGGGGACGATGCCGTAGAACTCCTCCATCGCGGTCCAGCATTGGATCGCGGTGGCGTCGAGGCGGGCCTGCTGTTTCCATTCGTCGAGCGCCACGCCGAGCTTGGCCATCTTGATGACCGGGAGCTGGGGGACGTTGCCGATGTCGACGTAGGACTGGATAGCTTTGAGCTTGGCCGCCACGCGCGGGTCCGCGTCACCGAGCTTGTTCACGCGCCCGAAGAAGTCATAGAGGTCCATGGTCTCGACGCTGATGCCAGCTTGCTCGAGGAGCTTTTCGCTGTAACGCACCGTGTTGAACGCGGTGGGGCGGGCGCCCAAGGCGCCGATCCGTAGGCCACGCATCGCGCGCACCACGCGGCACGTCGCGGCAAAGTCGGCCAGGTCCAAGGCAAAGGTCGCCGAACGCGGGTCATCGGTGTGCAGGCGCGTGAGCGAGAATGGAATTCCGTACTGGCGCAGGTTGTTGCAGACCGACATTTTCCCGCAGAAACTGTCGCGCCGGTCCTTGATGGTCATCTTGGCCGGGTCGTCGTTGAAGGCGTGGACGAGCACGGGCACCCGCAGTCCCGACCAGCGGAGCGTGTTGGCGATCGCCTTTTCGTCGCCGAAGTTGGGGAGCGTGATGATTACGCCGTCGATCTTGGCGGCGTGGGCCTTGAGCTGGTCGGCGGCCTTCCGGGCGTCGTCCAGCGATTCCACCGAGCCAAAGCGGGTGTCGCCGGTCGAGAGCGTCACGACCTCCAAGCCGGCCTTGGCGAGCACGTCGAGCATGTCGACCCGCCCGGCCTCGCACAAGTGCCCGGGAAAAAAGCCGCGGTTTCCGACGATGAGGGCGATGCAGAGCTTCTGCATGGGGTGTTCTCCGAGTGAGGGCCGAGGATACCGGGGAGGTGCGTACGCCGACGGGCGGTCGACTTGCGTCCGGGTGGGATGCTGCTAACATAGTTATTGAGCTTTAGGAAGTAAAGGCCCCGCCCCGGGGTCTGGGACGAAAGGGCGGATCATGGCGACTCCCTCCTCGCTCCGGCGGATCAACCAGCGCAAGGTCGTGCGGGCGCTCCTTTCCGTCGGTTCCGCGTCGCGCGCCGACCTGGCGCGGTTGACCGAGCTCTCGCAGCCCACCGCCGGCAAGATCGTCGACGACCTCCTCGCCGCGTCCTTGCTCGAAGACGCGTCGATCGAGATCGATTCTTCGACGCGGAACGATCGTCCCAAGATCGGGCGCCCCGGCTCGATGGTCCGCCTCAATCGCGCCCGAACCCGGTTCCTCGCCATCGAGATGGGCGTCGTGCGCACCCGGGCCGCGTACCTCCCCGTCGCCGCCCAGCGCGCGGACCAGTGGACCCACGAAATCCCCACCCCCAAGAGCCCCGAGGAACTCCTCGCCAAGCTCGCCAAGGCCCTGCCGCGCGACACCGGCGTGCCGCTCGACGCGATCCTTGTCTCGATGCCCGGCGTGGTCGACGAGTCCGCCGGGCGAAGCCTGCTCTGCCCCAACATCCGCTGGATGGAACGCGTCAATCTTTCTCGCCTGCTCCGGGGCCTCTTCGAGGCGCCCGCCGTCGTCGTGCAGGAGAACCGCGCCATGGCCCTCGGCCAGCTCGCGCTCGACCCCGACGGCGATGACTTCCTTCTCGTCGAACTGGGCGACGGCGTGGGCGGGGCCGCGGTCGTGCGCGGGCGCCTCTACAACGGCCCGCTCCCCCTCTCGGGCGAGCTCGGGCACACGCCCATCATCGGGAATGCTCGCAGATGCGGGTGCGGCTCCACCGGCTGCATGGAGACCCTGCTCTCGCAGAACGGCCTGATCGCCAGCTTCGCCGAGGCCAACAAGAAGTCCCCGAGGACCTGGGCCGCTGTCAAGAAGGACGTCGAAGAGAAGGGCATCCGACCCTGGTTCTCCAAGTCGCTGGACGTGGCCGCCGCCACCATCGCCGGCGCCATGAACGTGCTCGGAGTTCGCCGCGTCGTGATGAGCGGCTGGATCAACGACCTGCCCGAGGTCGTGGCCCATCACCTCTCGTCGTCTATCTCGCGCGGCGCGATGTGGGGACGCTTCGGCGAAGTCTCGGTCGACATCAGCGACAAGCACCGCATGGCCGGGCTCGTCTGGGCCGGCCTCGATCGCGTCATGTTCCCCGTGGCCGACGAGAGCATGGCGCGAAACAACAGCGGCGCGGTCGCCGACGACGCCACCGCCCTTGCCTGACGCCGGCCCTTTTTCCCACGCAATCGGGCACATGCCATCGGAGCGACGGATGAGATCACGGCGAGCATGGACACGGGCGCTGGTTTCTGGGTGGGGCGAGCGATCGCGAGCGCGGACCGTCACGTCGCTGCTCATGGCGCTCACCGCGGCTCCCGCGAGCGCGCAGCCGGGGTTGCCCGATCGTGGCGCGGGTGATCCGACCGGTGCACGCCCGCCGGGCATTCGAGTTCAGAACGCGATCACCCTCGAGATGAACCCCATGCCGATCGGAAGCGTACAGCTCGGCGCGGGACCCATCACGGACGCATTTGATCTCAACGTTCGCTACCTGAAATCGCTCGACCCGGACCGATTGCTCTGGAGTTTCCGCAAGACGGCGGGGTTGCCCACGCCCGCCACGCCGTACGCCGGATGGGAAGGAGCGGAGATCGAGCTGCGTGGCCATTTCGTGGGCCACTACCTCTCCGCCTGCGCCCGCGCGATCGCGCAGACCGACGAC
>JAEUJA010000295.1 GCA_016793195.1 Phycisphaerae bacterium | reverse complement strand
GGGGCATCGACGTTGCCAAGCTCATCGGCGCGGAAGAGCTTGTTGCCGTCGGTTGCCATGAACTGAACGACGCCGGCCGACGCCGACGCAGCGACAAGTGCCGACGTAACCACAACCCCAACAAGAATTCTGTGCATCTGTCTCTCCTTGCTAGAAAAAACGGTGGGCGGAAGGCCCAATGATAAAGGGATGTGTTGATCCCGCAAAGCGGATTCTCTCTGTTTTTTCATCCAGAGAAAGGCCTAGGCGCCGGAAGCAACGACTCCTCCGATTCTCGGTACACTGTTCTCGGGTCTCTGTCATGGGTCCGTTCGGTTGTCTCGAAAGGGGTCTTGATGAGCCAGGGTTCGCCGCCGGTGCTGGACTACGACATTGACGCGATCGAGCCGCCGCGCTGGCCAAAGGCGGTTGGGATCACGAGCATCGTGATCGGGTCGATCATGGTCGGCTGCGCGGGTTGCGGCGTGGTGGGGCTGGTGGTCGCGCCGTCGCTGGTGCCGGAGGACATGAAGGCCCAGATGCCGCCGAGCCAGGCGTCGCCCGGGATGCTGATCCATCTGGCGGCGGGCGCGATCTCTGACATCCTTCTGATCGTCGCGGGCGCGATGACGGTGGGGCGGAAGATCGCGGGTCGGCACCTGCACCTGGCCTACGCGGGGTTTGCGATCGTGCTGTTCGGGATCGGCGTGTGGCTCCAGTTCCAGCAGCAGGCGATCATGCAGCAATGGGCTGCCCAGAACCCGGACAACCCGCAGGCCAAGGCGATGAGCGGGCCCATGGGCAATATCGGCTTGATCTTCGGGATCGCGATCGGCGCGCTTTTCGGCGTGGTCTACCCCGTGTTCCTCATTATCTGGTTTGGGATGGTGAAGCGGACGCAGGAATCGATGACGGGCGGGATCGAGCGGGAGATGCCCGCCGCGTAGGCTGGGATTGCTACGCTGTGCGCGGTCGTTGACGGTCGCGGGAAAGGCCCGCGGTTGTTGCACGGAGTTGATGGGCGGAGGTGTCGGATGTCGGAGCTTTCTCGTCGTTCGTTCGTGAACGTGGCCGCGGGCGCGGCGATCGCGGCCGTGGGTTCGGCGTCGGTGGTTTCGTCGGCGATGGGCTCGGCGCGGAGCGGTGGGGCGACCGTGCGGGTCAGGCCGAACACGGGGGCGCGCAAGCTGCGCAAGGCCGTCATGATCGGCATGTGCGGCGACGGCGCGAACGTGATGGAGAAGTTCAAGGTCCTGAAGGACGCGGGGTTTGACGGCGTGGAGATGGACAGCCCGACCTCGATCCCGATGAGCGACATCGTCAAGGCCAGCGAAGCGACGGGGATCAAGGTCCACGGCATGGTGGACTCGGTGCACTGGAAGTACCACCTCAATAATCCCGAGGCGAAAGTTCGCCAGATGGGGCTCGACGGGCTGATCCAGTGCCTGCGCGATGCGCACACCTGCGGCTCGACGAGCGTGCTGCTGGTGCCGGCGGTCGTGAACGAGCAGATGCCCTACGACAAGGCGTGGGAGCTGTCGGTCGAGCAGATCAAGAAGGCGCTGCCGGTCGCGGAAGAGCTGAAGGTGCAGATCGCGGTCGAGAACGTGTGGAACAATTTCCTGCTGAGCCCGCTGGAGGCGGCCCGCTATGTCGACGAGTTCAAGTCGGCGTGGGTCAAGTGGCACCTGGACCTCGGCAACATCGCGAACTACGGCTGGGCGGATCAGTGGGTCCGCATCCTGGGCGATCGCGTGGTGAAGCTGCACATCAAGGAATTCAGCCGCAAGAAGCGGAACGACGAGGGGCTTTGGAAGGGCTTCGAGGTCGACCTCATGGGCGGCGACAACAACTGGCCGGCGATCATGAAGGCGCTCGACGATGTCGGCTACACCGGCGGCGAGGGCGGCTGGGCGACGATCGAGATGGGCGGCGGCGACGCCAAGCGCATGAAGCAACTCTCGGAGATGCTCGACAAGATCACGGCGAGCCAGCTGGGGTAGTGCGAGCGCCATGATGGCGCGGGATTGCTGGCGCGGACTTTGTTGACGAGGGCGTCGCGTCGCGGCGTGTGCGAAATCCGACTGCGGCGATTCATGCCTTGCGCCCAAGGTCCCTGAGCACGTCCCTGCCGATCCAGCGGCGGGCCGAATCCGCGGACGCCGCGAGGCGCTCGGCGATTTCGAGCACCATCGGCCTGAGCGTGGGGCGTCGACCTCCGATGCCGCGCAGGGCCCAGCTCACGGCTTTTTTCACGAAGTTTCGTGCGTCGCCCGCGTGGCGTTCGGCGAGGCACAAGCCATCGGAGAAGATGATGTCGGGTGCCTTCTTGTTGTGGAGCGCGACGCTGGCGAGGATTGCAAAGGCGCCGCGCTTCACGAACTCCTCGTCGCGCCCGGCCCACTCGACAACCTTGGCCAAGGCGTGCGGCGACTTGTCGAAGAGGTGAAAGCACGCGGTGTCGCAGATCGCCCAGTTGTCGAAGTCCTTGGCCCAGCGGTCCATCTGTGAAGGCGTGACGAGCGAAGGTTCATCCACAAAGCACGCGAGCATCCGGGCCTCGTACCAGCCGGTCTTCCACAGGTCGAGCGCGAGGGCGTGGTTGCGGCGTCTGGCGGAGTCGGCCTGGTCTTTGGGGACGCGCGGGCCGCGGAGGGACTTTGCGAGGGCGCGGATGTCGCCGACGGGGATGCCGAAGGCGTGATCGGCGGTGATGCCGAAGCGGGCCATGCCGTCGCGGACTTTGGCGCTGCCCATGGAGCGGAGTTTTTTCACGACGGCGGCGGCGCTGATCGGAGCGGCGCTGCTGGCGGGAGGAGCAATCGCGGATCGCGTGCGTTTCTTGGGCACGGGGGGCTCCGATGGCGGCGTGCGGGGCGGTGAGGGTCTCAATGAAAACCGCCCGCGGGCGCGGGCGGTCGGAGAGGAACGGCGTGACTCAGGAGCATGGGCACCGATCGCGGAGCGTGGTCGGTGGCGGTCAATTCTCGTGAGGCTTACGGGAAGATGCCGCGGAACTCGTAGGCCTTCTGGAGGCGTTCGAGGGCGGCGATGTAGGCCGCGGTGCGGAGCTCGCAGTTGTACTTCTTGCGTGCGGCGCGGGTGCGCTGGGCGGCGCCGACCATGTGCTTGTTGAGGAGGGTGTCGACCTTGTCGAGTTCCCAGGTCTGGAAGGTCTTGTTCTGGACCCACTCGAAGTAGGACACGGTCACGCCGCCGGCGTTGCAGAGGATGGCGGGGAGGACTTCGATGCCGCGTCCCTGGAGGACGCGTTCGCCGGCCGGGGTGGTGGGGGCGTTGGCGCCCTCGGCGACGACCTTGCAGTCGAGCCACGAGGCCTCGGTCTCTTGGACCATCTGTTCGAGGGCGGCGGGGATGAAGACATCGACCTTGGTCTTGTAGAACTCTTCCTTGGTGATCGCGCCGGCCTTGGCGTAGCCCTTCACGCCGCCGGTCTGGTCGACGTGCTTGGCCAGGTCGTGGGCGTCGATGCCCTTGTCGTTTTTGATGAAGCCGGTGTGGTCGGCGACGGCGATCATCTTGGCGCCCTTGTCCTGAAAGATTTTGCCGGACCAGGAGCCGACGTTGCCGTAGCCCAAGACGCTGAAGGTGCACTGATCGGGTCGGAGGTTGAGCTCGGGGAGCATCTCGACGAGGGTGTCGACGACGCCCTGGCCGGTGGCTTTTTCGCGTCCGAGCGAGCCGCCGTACTCGACCGGCTTTCCGGTGACGACGGCGGTGGGGTTGGAGCCGCCCATCTCGGAGAGGAAGGTGAAGGTGTCGGCGATCCAGGCCATGTGCTGGGCGTTTGAGCCGACGTCGGGGGCGGGGATGTCGTGGTCGGGCCCGACGTTGTGGGCGATGGCGGAGGTGAAGCGGCGGACGATGCGCTCCATCTCGGCCTTTGAGTGCTTGCGGGGGTCGACCTTGATGCCGCCCTTGCCGCCGCCGTAGGGCACGCCGACGAGCGAGCACTTCATGGTCATGAGGAACGCGAGGGACTTGACGTCGTCGAGGTGGACGTCGTGGTGGAAGCGCAGGCCGCCCTTGTAGGGCCCGAGGGCGTTGTTGTGCTGGACGCGGTATCCCTTGAAGAGCTGGAAGCGGCCGTCGTCCATCTTGACGGGGAAATGAACCATGATCTCGTTCTTGGGCTGGGCGAGGATCTGCTGGAGGTAGTTGGCCAGGCCCATGACCTCGGCGGCGTAGAGCATGCAGCCGACGGTCTGGCGGTAGAGGTTGTT
>JAEUJA010000266.1 GCA_016793195.1 Phycisphaerae bacterium | reverse complement strand
AGCTGATCCAACAACTCGCGCATCTCGGACATCGCGTGGGCGTCGCCCGCGGCCTTGGCGGCGATGAGGCCCCGGTTCAGCGTCTCGATCGCGTCGCTCGTCCGGCCCGCCTCGCTTTGCACACGGGCCTTATGAAAGTATGCGTAGCAATAGGCGGGGTCGGCGGCGGTGCACCGGTCGAAGTAGGTCATGGCGTGATCGATCTGCCCTGATTTGGCGTGCTCCATGGCCAGGCCGTAGAGCACGAAGGCGTCGGCGGGGTCGAGGGCGAGGAGTTTTTCGAGCTGCGCGATGCTCGGCATGGATCGAGTGTACGCGGCGTGCGGGGAGGGGTATGCTGTGGAAAGCACCGCGCCCGTGCGGCGGCGGGCCGCCACGCCGGGCGACATCTCGGGAGGTCTTCCATGGGCACAACCACGATCGGGATCATCGGTTCTGGGCAGATGGGCGGCGGGATCGCGCTGGTGGGGGCGGTCGCCCGGCACAACGTCATCGTCTACGACAAGTTCAACGAGGCGCTCACCAAGTGCAAGGCCGACCACGCCAAGCGGCTGGCGCGCGAGGTCGAAAAGAACCGCATGACGCAGGCGGATGTCGACGCGGCGCTGGGGCGGCTGAAGTATGTCCACCACGTCGACGGGCTGAAAGACGCCGAGGTGGTGATCGAGGCGATCGTGGAGGACGCCAAGGTCAAGAGCGACCTGTTCACGCTGCTGGCCAAGATGTTTACGGGCAACCAGGTCCTGGCGACCAACACCAGCTCGATCAGCATCACGGAGATCGCGGCGGCGGCGGAGCACGCGCACAAGGGCGCGGGCGAGCGCGTGATCGGCATGCACTTCTTCAACCCCGTGCCGGTGATGAAACTGGTGGAGGTCGTCAAGGGCAACCAGACCAGCGCCGCGACGACGGAGCGCGTGATCGCGCTGGCGCAGAGCATGGGCAAGACGCCGATTCCCGCCAACGACCGCGCGGGATTCGTCTCCAACCGCGTGCTGATGCCGATGATCAACGAGGCGTTCTACGCGTGGATGGAGGGCGTGGCCGAGCCGGCCCACATCGACGAGATCATGAAGCTGGGGTGCAACTTCCCGATGGGCCCCTTGCGCCTGGCGGACTTCATCGGGCTGGACACGTGCGTTCACATCATGAACGTGCTGGCCGACGGGCTGAACAACGATCGCTATCGCGCGTGCCCGCTCTTGAAGCAGCTGGTGGCGGCGGGGCGGCTGGGGGACAAGTCCGGGCGCGGCGTGTTTGAGTATGCGGCGGGGAAATAGGGCCGCGGAGGAGCGAGCGTGACAGGTCGATATTCCCGGTTTCAGTACATCCTCGCCGCGCGGTAGGATGCGGCATGGGACACGCGGGTAACAATGGCGGCGTTCGTCGTGCGGTGGCTGTCGCGGCGGCGTGGCTTTCAATGTTCGCCATGCCGCTGACGGCGGCGGCGCAGGATGAGAAGCCGGCAGAGTTCGTGCCCGGGCCGCTGGTGGATTACGGGCAGAAGTTGTACGACCTGACGATCCGCGATCAGGACCCTACGGCGCCGAACGGCTACGACGCGATGATGCGGATCAGCGCGATCCTGGACGAACTGAATCGCGATTTCGCGGAGCGCTACGGCGGCCCGGACAAGAAGCCGGAAGATTGGCCGGAGTCGGTCGGATATCCGATCGACTTTGACGCGCTGACGCGCCCGGACACGCCGGAGGAATCGAAGCGGATCACGCGCGAGTACATGGCGCGGATCGAAGCGAGCGGGATTCCGGCGGAATTGCGTGGGCTGCGTGATTGCCGACTCTTTGTGAGGCCGAAGGCGAATGGGGCGTTGATTGATGTGATTCGCGACGAGGTGGGTCGTGGGCGGAAGCTCGTGCGATACCTCAAGGCCCATTCAGCCGATGCTGCCGCTCGCGGAGATTGGGACGCAATCGTTCAGCATGTGGCCGATGTCCGCGCGATTGCCTCCGCACTCGGGCGAGAGCCTGTATTGATTTCGCACTTTGTGGCTATCGCGATGGACACGCTCGCCGTGCAGGTGATTCGCGACTCTGTGGTCATGAGCGAACCCGATCAGAAAGCGCTCATCGAGCTTGGGGACAGAGTCGGAGTGGAGCTCCCATATCTCTCCATCGCCCGGGCGATCGACGGAGAGCATCTGTGGTATCTCGATATCTCGCAGTGTGTGCATGATGCGAATGGTCGTTTCGCGTCGGCGGAGTTAGAGCGGCTCGCAGAGACGAAGGGGCAATTGCCATTCCCGCAGGCTGCCTTGGCACTGATGCCGGATCGCGCCGCGTCCGACGCGATGGCCGCACAGGTGTACGCACGTCTTGGCGAGGTCGCGCAGTTGCCGCGCCGAAATCGTCCGCGGACTCCCGACGGACGGATAGAGCTTGGAATTCTGCGCCCGCAGACTTTTGTTGTCGTTGGTGCCGCCCTTGCAAACGTGGACAACGTCTGTAGTGCGCCCGATCGACACTCGGTGCAACTGAATGCGGCATTGCTCATCATCGCCCTCGAGCGCTGCCGGCTTGCGCGTGGCAGATACCCGGAGAAGCTCGATGAACTCGTGCCGGAGTTTCTGCCGGGCGTGCCGGAAGACCCCTATTTTGAGAAGGGCTTTGTCTACGAGCGCGGCGATGATCCCGCGGCCAAAGGGACCTACACGTTGTATTCCGTCGGCGATGACGGCGAGGACAACGGCGGATTGAGGGCCGAGCACGAGCACGACGCGCTGGTGCCCGCGGGCAAGGGCACGGACTTTGTCTTCATGCCACCAGCGAGCAAGTAGCGCCCGAGGGATTGGAGCCACGCCGCAACCGCGCCCGCCTCGCGCGGTACCATTCGGCATGCACGCATCCCGGCACGGCATCTCGACCCTGAAGGTCTTCCTCCTCATCCTCGCGGCGCTCTTGCTTGGCTTCTGCGCCTGGTCGGGGTGGCTGGTGCACTGGGCGCTGAACGCGACGCCGTCGATCAGCGTCGACTACGGCCAGAAGCTGCACGAGTTGGCGCTCCAGGGCCAGGACGCGTCGGCCAAGAACGAGCATGAGACGCTTCTCCGCGTCGGGGCGACCCTTCGACAACTCGACGATGAGTTCCAGCAGAAATACGGCAAGCCCGGCGATGCGCCGGAAGAGTGGAGCGCCGCGCGCGTGGGATTCCCGGTCGACTTGGCCGCACTCGAGATGCCCGAGGTGCCGGCCAGGGCGCGGGAGATCGCGCGCGAGTATCTGGAGCGGGCGGGCGCGACGACGCTGCTGGCGGACCTGGCGACGCTGCGCGGGGCGCGGCTGGTGGTGCGGCCGGCGGCGCCGGGGGCGCTGATTTCGCTCCTGATCCCGGAGCTTGGCGACGCAAGAAAGGCTTCGAGGTATTGCCGCGGACGCGCGGTGGTGGCGGCGCAGGCCGGCGACTGGGAGTCGTTCGTCGGTGCGATAACCGACATGCGCGGGCTGTCGCGAGCGGTCAATCGTGATCCGATCCTGATCGGCTATCTCGTGGGCATCGCGATCGACGCGGCGGCGGCCGACACACTCCGCGAGTCGATCATTGCCCACGACATTCCTCTTGCGGCGCTGGACAAGCTGGCGGCGGTGTTCGCGGAGGATGCGTCGCGGCGCGGCGTGATCGATGCCTTCGAGGCCGAGCGACTGATGTTCATGGACATCAGCCAGCGCACCCATGACAAGTCGGGGCGTTTTATCCCGTCGGCCGCGGGCGGGTTGACGGGGACGGGCGGGCCGGCGGGCACGTCGCCGGCGATCGCGAACGTGGTGGCGATCGCCATGCCCTCGCGGAGGCAGACCGAGGCGCTGGCGGAGCGTGTGTACGCGCGAATGAAAGAGCTGGGCGGCATGGCGCGGAAAGATCGGCGTGGGAACCCGGACGATCACCTGGGAATCGAGGTGTCGACACGGTACATGCTGCTGCAGCTGATGATCCCGGCGATCGGCAAGGCGATCAGCGCGGGCGACCAGGGGCTGCAACAGCAGCGCGCGACGCGGATCATCATCGCGCTGGAGCGCTGCCGAGCGGCCAGGGGCGAGTACCCGGAGAAACTCGGTGAGCTTGTCCCGGAGTTTCTCGACGCGGTGCCGGGCGATCCGTATTCGGAGCTTGGGTTTGTGTACAAGCCCGGCCCGGATCGGAAGGCCCGGGCGTCGTACACGCTGTATTCCGTGGGCGATGACGACGAAGACAACGCCGGTCAGCGTGCGTTGACCGAACACGACGCGCTGCGGCCCGTGGGCAAGGGCAAGGACCTGGTGTTCATGCCCAAGGGCCCGTAGCGGAGAGGCGCGGGCGTGACGGGCGATCCGGCCGTATAGTGAGGGCGTGATCTGTCCAAACTGCGGCAAGGACAACGACAAGGTGATCGACAGCCGCGCGTCCGACGGCGGGAAGGTCGTGCGCCGACGGCGCGAGTGCCTGGCGTGCGGGCGTCGCTTCACGACCTATGAGCGTGCCGAGCCCGCGGCCCGGCTCATGGTGATCAAGCGCGACGGCACGCGCCAGCCGTTCGACCGCGACAAGGTGCTGCGCGGCATCCAGGTTGCGTGCGGCAAGCGCCCGATCGGCGAGGACGTGAAGGAGCGATCGTCCGACGAGATCGAGGAAGAGATTCACCGTCAGTACGACCGAGAGGTGCCGTCGCGGGCGATCGGCGAACTGGTCAAGGCGAAGCTGCGCGACATCGACGAGGTCGCGTACATCCGGTTTGCGAGCGAGTACGACCAGTTCAAGAGCCTGGACGAGATCAAGAGTCAGATCGAGCTCTTGGGCAGCCGTGTGAAGGACGTGAAGGACCAGCAGAAGCTGTTCTAGGGACGTGTGTCGGGAAGGCGCGAGCCGAGAGGTCGCGTGCCGGGACGGCGGGTGTCGGCGGACGCGAGCGGCGCGGGGTGCGGAGCACGATGCGTTGATGGGGCGGCGCGGGATTGGTTGACGGGCGTGGGTGCTGTTGTGCGTGTTGTGCATGGGTGAGTCGGGGCGTGCATGGACGAGATTGGTCGAGCGCGAGCGGTGAAATCGACGGGCGCGGCCCTCGCGATCGTGTGCGCCGCGCTGGCTGTGTCTATCGCCGCCTGCTCACCGCCGTCGCCAAGGGCGTCGCCGTCGTATCCGCTTGTCGATACGGCGATTTATGACGATCGGGCGCGAGAGCTGATCCGCGCGCGCGGCATCGAACTCTTGCCGCACGGCTCGTTGCCCTCGTGGTGGACCTCGCTCACCGAGCTATCGGGCAATGTCGCGATGATCCCCGCGTCGGGCGCGGCGGGCGATTTGCACGTCGCGGTGTCGCTGGCGGGTAGAAATGCCAGGGCCGCGGCGACGGAATTGCTTGGAGCGGAGCCCCTTTCGATCGAACTTGTTCGCAGCGCGTGCCGCCGAAACGACGCGGGGTTGATCGAGGCGATGATCTTGGTTCGCGCGCTGGGGCCGGCGCGGGCTCAGGTGCAGGCCTTGCCAATCCCTGCGAGCGAACAGCCCAAGGCCGCGGCGAGCGACGCTGGCGCGACAGCGAGCGGCAGCAGCGAGGGCGTTGCGACGGGTACGGCCGACGGCGTGGAGCGCCCCGCGTGGTGGTTCGACGGGCCGACGATCGGTGAAGCGACGATCGAGGTGTGCGCGATGGGCGACGGCCCGACGCTCCGCGAGGCGCGCCACGCGGCGCTTGTCAAGGGTGACGCGACCCTCTCGTCGGCGGCGGGCAGGTCCATGAGCGTAGGCGAGACCAAGCGCGTGGCGACCGCGCGGCTTGGCGACGGGAGCTATCGCGCGTTCGTGCTGATGAGCGCGCCGAAGTGACGGGCGGGAAGCGGCGGGGCCGTGCGATGAGAACTCGTGAGAACGTCATCGAGGCGTGCGGGCGGGTGTTCTGCGGCTTGGGAGCCGTGGCGGCGCTGTATGCCGTGCTCGTCATTGGTGCGGTCGCGCTGGTCCCCGGGCTGTTCTTCATCGCGATCAGCGTGTGGGCATTCGCGAGTCCGAGGCCCGGCGCGACCGTGCTTCTGGGCGTTGCCACGGCGTGCCTCGTGTTGGGCGTAATCTGGGTGTCGGACTTCGTGGCAGCACGCAACGTCGCGACTGCTATATGGTGGTGCGTCTTGCTCTTCGGGCCGTCAATCGTGGGAGCGATCCTGCTCAGGCTGCTCCCGGACGAAAAGCGAGCGCCCGACGGGATTTGCCCCAAGTGCGAGTACCCGCTCCAAGGGCTGCGCGATAAACGCTGCCCCGAATGCGGTGAGCAGTACGGCGGTGTGCGATGAATGATCGCCCGAGTTTCGTGCTCGATCTGCTCGGGCGCCTGGGGTGCGCGTGGGGCGTGTTGTTCGGGCTGATGGGCATGTTTCTGTGGGGAAAGGTGCTTGGCACGGTCGCGTTTGTGTACGTCCTCGTGAGCATCTGGCCTTTGCTCAGGCCGCGCCCCGGCGCCATCCTGCTGGCCAGGTGTTCCGTCGCGTTGATCGCGCTCTTCCCGTTGGCGTCGGGATATTTCGGCGTCCTGCGGGATATCCTGCCGTCGCTGGTCGCGGCGATCGTGGGGTTCACGCCGCCGGCGATCGGTGCGATGATCATCCACGGCGTCACGCCGCCGGCGCGGATTCCGGCGGCCTCGTGCTTCACATGCGGGTATCCGCTGGCGGGGCTGGCGGGGACGCGCTGCCCGGAGTGCGGGGCGATCAACGCGCCCGCGATGGAGCGCGAGCCTGGTGAGTGAGCGTAGCGCGGACAATCGCTCGACGGCCTGTGTAAAAACCGCGGCGCGCAATCGGCGGCGCGTTCACGAGCGGCGAGCAAGCACAAATTCAGCCGCGCCGCGATCCACGGCGGCTGCGGTTCGGTTGTCACGAGACGGTGATGTTCGCGCTCGGTCTACATGTGATTCCGACACGCGGCCCAGTGGCAGTCCTTGCCGATGTGCTGGGCGAGCAGGTCCTTGAGCTGCACCCCCGCGTCGTCCGTGCTGGTGACGAATCGCTGCTCGAACTTTGAGTGGCCCATGAGCGCGAGCTGCTCGCGCGGGTACAGGCGGTAGTTCTTGCACTTCTGCCCGCCGGTGAATTTTTCGTGGCCGCGGGCGCCCGAATTGAATCGCGTCAGGGAATCCACGAGCTGCCCGGCGTTGTTGCCCAGTGAGACGTTGTCATCCTGGTAGAACGTGATCGTGGTGTTGGCGGGGACGGTGAACTCGCCGTCGCCCTTGGACCATCCGCCGTGCCCCGAAAAGACGACGGAGCTGTTGGCGCGGGACTGTGAGTTCAGAGCGGCGATGCGATCGGAAACCTTGCCCATGACTTCTCCTTTGCAGCGTTGGGAGATAGGCGAAGGTTACCGCGCCTTGCGCGGCCGGGCAAGATATCTGGTCGCGGCGAAGAAGCCGAACAGGCCGCATGAGAAATCGTTGAGCGCACTCACTTCGTCGCCCCCAAAGATTCCCGAACCGCGGTGAGCGTCGGCGGCCCTGACAGCGGACCCGAGTGTCTGCAATA
>JAEUJA010000257.1 GCA_016793195.1 Phycisphaerae bacterium | reverse complement strand
TGCTCGCCGCGATCGACCCCGCGCGCGGCGCGGACAGTGCCGCCGCCGGCGCGAGCGCCGCCGACATGCGCGAACGCCAGCACGCGATCAGGCTGCTCGGCTCGATCGACCATCCGAGCGCGATCGGAGCGGTCGGCGAACTGGCGATGAAACTCTCGGATGGCAAGGCCGATCCGTCGGTCGCGCTCGAAATCTACGAGGCCGCGATGAACGCCAAGGAATCCGCGCCGCGTGCCATGGTCGAGAAGGTGGGAACAAACGCCAAGCGCCCTCCGGGTTTCTCCACGGCGCTTCTGCTGAAGGGCGGCGATCCGGCGCGGGGCAAGAGCGTCTTCCTGCATCACGAGGCCGCCCAGTGCGTGCGATGTCACACGATCGGGAACGTCGGCGGCACGGCGGGCCCCAATCTCTCGCTCGTCGCCTCCCGCGCCACGCCGGAGCAGATCGTCGAGTCGATCACCGAGCCCAACGCCGTCATCGTGCAGGGCTTCGGGCAGGCGTCGGCCATGCCGGAGATGACGCAGCTGCTTCGGCCCGCGGACGTGCGCGACCTGGCGGCGTATCTCTCCACGCTCTTCGATCCCACGGTGGGACCGGCGGAAGCCGCACCGGCGATCGCCGCGGGCGGCGCGAGCCCCGCGCCGACCTCCTCTCCGCTCGCGCCGGCGCCGGGTCCTCGCAGCTCGACAGGGTTCGAGCTCGTCCTTTCCGCCGACATCATCCCGCTGCTCGGGCTGCTGGCTCTCCTGATCCCGCTGGCCATCATCGCGGGGGCCTTCGCGATCGCCAAACGAAACGGAGGACTGTCGTGAACGAGGCGCTCCGCAGGGTTCGCGTCATCGATTCGCACACCGAGGGCGAGCCCACGCGCGTCGTGATCGACGGCGGTCCTGATCTCGGGCGCGGCACGATGGCGGAAAGGCTCGCGATCTTCCGCGAGAAGTTCGATGACCTGCGCTCCGGCATCATCAACGAGCCGCGAGGGTCGGATATTCTCGTAGGCGCGCTCTTGACGCCGCCGACCTCGGCGCGGGCGGTCTGCGGCGTGATCTTCTTCAACAACGTCGGGTTCCTCAATGCCTGCGGGCACGGCACGATCGGCGTGGCGCGGACGTTGGCGCACCTCGGAAAAATCGGCGCCGGTTCGCACGTGATCCAGACGCCGGTCGGCGAGGTCACGATCCACCTCGACCCCGCCGGGCGGATCACGATCGACAACGTGGCGTCGTACCGTGCGGCCAAGGACATGGCGGTCGAGGTGCCCGGACGCGGCCGGGTTGTCGGCGATGTCGCCTGGGGCGGCAACTGGTTCTTCCTTATCAGCGATCACGGGCAGACGCTGTCGCTCGAAAACGCGGAGGAACTGACGCGGTACGCGTGGGACGTGCGAGCGGCGCTGACGCGCGCGGGGATTCGTGGCGATGATCGGTCGCCGGGCGGTGGAGAGATCGACCACATCGAACTCTTCGGGCCGCCGCAGAGGAGCGACGCGGACAGCAAGAACTTCGTGCTGTGCCCCGGGAAGGCCTACGACCGCTCGCCGTGCGGCACGGGGACCAGCGCGAAGATGGCGTGCCTGTTTGCCGATGGGATGTTGAACGAAGGCCAAGTCTGGCGGCAGGAGAGCATCATCGGGAGCCTGTTCACGGGCTCGGTGCGGCGCGAGGGAGAGAAGCTGATCCCGTCGATCTCCGGCTCGGCCCACATCACCGGCGAGGCGACCTTGATCTTGGACCCCGGCGACCCCTTCCGCTACGGTATCCGCGCGCGATGAGCACAAAGCATGACGCGATCGTGATCGGCCTAGGAATCGTGGGGTGTGCGTGCGCCTGGGCCTTGTCGCGGCGCGGGCTGCGCGTGCTGGCGGTCGGCGACGCGCCGATCGGCGGCGGCGCGACCGCGGCGGGCATGGGGCACGTCGCGATCATGGATGATTCCGAGGCGCAGTTCCGCCTGACGGCGCGATCGAGCGAGCTCTGGATGGCGCTGCGCGACGAGCTGCCGTCCGAGGCCGCGGTGGATTACTGCGGCACGCTCTGGGTCGCGGCGGATGAGGAAGAGTTGAACGCGGCCAAGGGCAAGCACGCGTTTTATCAGAAGCGCGGCGTGCGGACCGAGGTGCTTGACGAGACCTCGATCGCCGAGGCCGAGCCGAACCTGCGATCGGGGCTCGCGGGCGGGCTGCGGATCATCGACGACTCAATCGTGTACCCGCCGGTCGTGTGCGAGTGGATGCTGGCGGAAGTCGTGCGGCGCGGCGGCGCGGTGAGGTTCGCGCATGTGACGGGCGCGACTCGCACGCGCGTGCAACTCGACGGCGGCGACGTGATCGACGCGGGCGTTGTCGTGCTGGCGGGCGGAGACGTGTCGGCGAGGCTGTGCGCGTGGCTGCCGGTCCGTCCCCGCAAGGGGCACCTGGTCATCACGGATCGCTACCCGGGCTTCTGCCGGCACGAACTGGTCGAACTCGGATACTTGAAGAACGCGCACTCGCACGCGGCGGAGTCGGTCGCGTTCAATCTCCAGCCGCGTCCGACGGGGCAGATGCTGCTGGGTTCGTCCCGCCAGTACGGCGTGGAGCACGAGGAGGTTGAGGCGCGGATGGTGGCGTGGGTGATCGAGCGCGCGAAGCTGTACATGCCGCGGATCGGATCGCTGCGCGTGGTGCGGGCGTGGACGGGCTTCCGCGCGGCGACGCCGGATTCCTTGCCGATCATCGGCGGGCGGGACGGGGTCGATGAGCCGGTGATCGCGACGGGGCACGAGGGGCTGGGGCTCACCACGTCGCTGGGCACGGCGGAATTGATCGCGGCGATCCTGACCGGCGCGCCGACGCCGCTGGATGCGGCGGCGTATTCCGCGTCGCGCGACTTTGGGGGGCACGATGGGCACTGAGACGCGTGAGGTCATCGAACTGTTCATCGACGAGCGGTCGGTGCGCGTTGCGCCGGGCGCGAGCGTGGCGGCGGCGGTGATGAACGCGGGGAAGGCGTGCCGCGCCTCGGTGACGGGCGAGCGGCGCGCGGCGCTGTGCGGCATGGGAGTCTGCTTTGAGTGCCGCGTGGAGATCGACGGCGTGTTGCACGAGCGATCGTGCATGATCGAGGTGAGCGAGGGGATGCGCGTGAGGACGGTCGATGCGGGCTGAGCGGGCTCGGGTCGCGGTGGTTGGCGCGGGGCCGGCGGGGATCGCGGCGGCGGTGGCGGCGCGCTCGTGCGGCGCTCGGGTGGTGTTGCTCGATGACAACCCGGACATGGGCGGGCAGATCTGGCGTCGCGTGCAGGACGGTCCGGCGGGCGAGTGGCGCGAGCGCGTGAAGCAGAGCGGCGCGGAGATTCGCGGCGGCGTGACGGTGTTCGACGCGGAAAAGGTCGGCGGGCGCGTGCGCTTGCGGTGTGACGGCGCGGCGGGCGCGAGCGTGATCGACGCGGAGCGCGTGGTGCTGGCGACCGGGGCGCGCGAGTTGTTCCTGCCGTTCCCCGGTTGGACGCTGCCGGGCGTGTTCGGTGTCGGCGGGCTGCAGGCGCTGGTAAAGAACGGATTGGATGTGCGGGGGAAGCGGATCGTGGTGGGCGGAACCGGGCCGCTGCTGCTCGCGGTGGCGGCGTATCTGAGCGATCGCGGCGCGAGGATTGAACTGATCGCGGAGCAAGCGGACAAGTCGCGGATGCTCGGCTTTGCCGGCGCGATGATCAGGCAGCCGGGGAAGCTCTTGCAGGGCGCGAAGCTGCGCGCTTCGATCATCGATGTGGAGTATCGATTCGGGGCGTGGATCGCCGAGGCGCGGGGCGATGATCGCGTTCGGCAGGTGGTGATGAGTGATGGAGGGGTGATCGAGGTTGACGCCGTCGCGTGCGGGTATGGGCTGGTGGGGAATACGCAGCTGGCGCAGGTGGTGGGAGTAGGCATCGGGCATCAGGCATCGGCCATCGGGGAAAGGCAAGAAGGCACAAGGCACTTGGCACTTGGCACTGGGGAAGAGCAGACGCAGGAAGGCATCGGGCATCAGGCATCGGGCATCTGGGGAAGACAAGAAGGCACGGGGCACTTGGCAAGAGGCACGAGGGAAGACGGAAGAAAATCGAAAGAGACGCGGAGCGCGGACCCGAAGGCGGGAGCGTGGCGCGGAAGAGTTGTTGTTGACGACGTGATGCGGACGAGTGTCGAGGGTGTGCTGTGCGCGGGCGAGCCGCTGGGGATCGGCGGCGTGGAGACGTCGCTGGTCGAGGGCACGATGGCCGGGTACACGGCCGCTGGGCGAGAGGAACTGGCGCGAGGACTGATCCCGCGGCGCCGGCGCGAGCGGGCGTTCGCGGCGGCGATGGAGCGGACGTTTGCGCTGCGAGAAGAAGTGCTGCGGCTGGCGCGCCCGGAGACGATCGTGTGCCGCTGCGAGGACGTGACGATGGCGCGGATCGCGGCGTGCGATCATTGGCGCGGTGCGAAGCTGCTGACGCGGTGCGGCATGGGCCCGTGCCAGGGTCGGGTGTGCGGGGCGGCGGTTGAGGCGATGATGGGTTGGAGGGTCCGCGACGCGCGCCCGCCGATCTATCCTGTGAGCATGAACGCGCTGGCGGCGACCGGCGGCGCGATGGAGGATGCATGAATCGGAACGACTGGCACGGCGTGATTCCCGCGGCGACCACGCCGTTCAACGACGATCTGTCGATCGACTTCGGGTTCCTGGCGACGCACGTGGCGTGGATGATGGACGCGGGCTGCCGCGGCGTGGTGGCGCCGGGCTCGCTGGGCGAGGGCGCGACGCTCTCGCACGATGAAAAGATTCAGCTCTGGAAGACGTGCGCCAAGGCGGTCGCGGGTCGCGGGCACGCGATCGCGGCGATCGCGTCGGCGAGCACGGCGGAGGCGGTGCGGCTGGCGCGCGAGGCCAGGGACGCGGGGTGCGTGGGGCTGATGGTCCTGCCGCCGTATGTGTACAAGGGGACGTGGCGCGAGACGCGAGCGCACTTTGCGGCGATCCTGCGCGCGACGGACCTGTCGTGCATGCTCTACAACAACCCGATCGCGTATGGCACGGACGTGCTGCCCGAACAGGTCGCGGACCTGGCGCGCGAGTTCGGCAACCTGCACGCGGTGAAGGAATCGAGCGCGGACGTGCGCCGGATTACGGCGATCAAGGCGCTCATGGGCGAGCGGCTGGCGATCTTTGTGGGTGTCGATGACCTGATCGTCGAGGGGATCGCGGCCGGCGCGACGGGCTGGATCGCGGGGCTGGTGAACGCGATGCCGAAGGAGTCGGTGAGGTTGTTTGAGCTTGCGATGAAGGGCGAGAAGGAAAAGGCGGCGGAGTTGTATCGCTGGTTCCTGCCGCTGCTTCGGATGGATGTGGTCAATGACTTTGTGCAGCTCATCAAGCTGGTGCAGGAGCGCGTGGGGATGGGATCGGCGCGGGTGCGTCCGCCGCGGCTTGAGTTGACGGGCGAGGCGCTGGGCGCGGCGGAGAGAGCGATCGCCGAGGCGCTTAGGACGAGAGTGAAATGAGTGAGCGCGATGTCGTGAAGTAGCCGCGGTGAGGAGCACCGATGTCGCAGGCGACATCGGTGGCACGCCGAAGGAAATCACCAGATGGCCGAAGCGCCAAATGACCAGACAAGGAGCAGAACACCGACCGCCAAGAGGGTGTCGGCGGCTCGCGCGTGGCCAACAGGTTGGCCACGCCACCCAGAGGTGGGTGCACGAATCGGCGGAACGATTGATCGATCAGCGCGGCGGTGAAATCGGCGGCAAATTGCGATGCTCGTAGGCCTCGAGCACGGCGGGCCTGAGGGTGCGGGTCCACAGTTCGTAGCCCTTGGCGTTGATGTGCAGGCCGTCGGCCTCAAAAAGAGAAGGATCGGGCTTGGCGTCGGCGCCGAGCGTGGGCGTGACGGTGTCGACGTAGATCGCGCCGGGCGTGCGGGCGCAGTAGTCGCGGACGAGCGAGTTGGCCCGCTGCATCGCGGGCCAGTTCTTCCAGCGGGCGATGCTCGCCTTGATCGGGATGTAGATCACGCGGATGTTCGGCCAACGCTCGCGGCAGCGCCGGTCGAACGCGATGAAGCCGTCGGCGGCGGATTGCGAATCGGTGTTGTCGGTGGAGAGGTCGTTGTCGCCGCAGTAGTAGACGATGACGCTGGGTTGGTAGGGCGTGACGATGCGATCGAAGACGCCGAGGAGCTCGCGGGTCTTTGAGCCGCCGAAGCCGCGGTTGAGGACGGGCGCGGGGCTCATGTCGGTCGCCAGCAACTTCCAGAACTTGATGCTCGAGCTTCCGATGAAG
>JAEUJA010000224.1 GCA_016793195.1 Phycisphaerae bacterium | reverse complement strand
GGTGGGCTGGTGCCGCATGACGAGTCTTCCTCTTGTCTGCCCGTGGGAGAGTTCCGATCGGCGGCCTTTCCGCCGAGCGCCCGGGACCGGGCGAGTGGTGCATGGACGGAAACCGCCCACGGAGCACGCTCGTCTTCGACCCGTTGTCAAGCGGGCTTGTCGAACAATCCGCTTTCGGTGTTCCGCGCGGTCGGTCTCCAACGCACAGCGCGACTGTGCGGTCTGGGAAAGCACGGCGTGAAGCGGAGATTGCGCGGCGGCGGCGCGAGCGCGACGCGGATCAGCGAGCCGAACGCGCGGCGCGCGACTTGTGAGGCGAACCCACCGCGCCGAGATCGCGCGCGGCCGGCCGACGCGCGCCGCGATCGCCGTCGCTTCGAGCGGGTCGCGCGCATTCAGGTTGGGGTGGCCGGCAGGCCGCCGCACGCACCGCCACGCAGGCCGCGGTGATTCAGCGGACAATCAGCGGACATTTGGCGGTGGTTCGGCGGGACACGCGGGGCGCCGGCGCGTTATTCGAACGGCGGGATGCGATCATGCCCCGACCAATCCTCGTTGGGCGAGGGCGGCGCGTCGGGATCGGGCAGGCGCGGCGCGGGGGCGAGCTCGGGCATGGGCTCGGCGACCGCCGTGCGCGGGATGCCGTTGACCAGCCGGAGCTTGGTCCAGAGCAGCAGCGTGGCGGCCAGAGCGCACATACCCAGCACCGCGGTGAAGGGGCGGAGGCGTCGGCGCTGGTTCTGGGACGCGGGCGTGTTCACGCGCGATCAGCCCCCGGTCCGGGCGACGGTGATGCGCCCGGTGTACGCCTCGATGGTGATGGTGAATTCCTGGCCCGAGCCCTGCACGACGATCTTGCCGTTGGCGGCGGGGTCCGAGCCCATCGGCTCCTGCACGGGCGAGCCCATCTCGTCAAAGACGAGGGTGGTGTCGTCGTCGCAGTCGACGCTGGCGATTCGGGCGTCGCCGAACTCGGCGCCCTGGATCACGGTGCGCCGGATCAGGTCGTTCTCGACGTCCAGCTCCGCGCCGTTGACGTCGACCATCGAATAGCTGTTGGTATCGGGGTCGAAGACGATGGCGCGCCCCTTCTGGAAGGCCAGCGCGTCGGACTGGGTCTCGGTCAGGTCGGCGACGATGGTGCGCACCGCCGCCTGGACGCGGAGCGAGCCCGTGCCGCCCATCGACGGAACGATGAGCGCGGCGGCGATCCCCAGGACGAGGATGACGATCAGGAGCTCGATCAGCGTGTACGCACGCGCCGTCCGACGACGCATCGGTCCCTCCCCTTCCATCGCGGGCGTCAGTTGGCCTTGGTCGGCGCGGCGCCCGCGTCCTTCTGCTGCGGCATCTCGGTCACCTTGATGCCCTTCTTGATCGTGGCCTCGAGCTGCCCCACCTTGGTGTTGAGGGACCGCAGCTCGCCGATGATCTGCTTGCGCTGGTCGGCGGCGCTGATGCGCCCCGAGGGATCGCTCGAATCTTCCTCGGGCGGGGCGGCCTGGGCCGACGGCACCGAGAGCGCGGACCCGGATGGCGCGCGGTCAAAGACCAGCACGCCGACGCCCGCGACCAGGAGCGTCATCATGAGATTGTGATAGCCGTGGCGGGGGCGCGGTGATGGTGTGGTGGATTCCATGCTTGGGCTCATCGGGCGTTGGCACGCCCGCGATCAGAGGAACTCGCCAAAGTCACGATCACTCGCGCGGGAAGGGCTGGTCCTGGGCGCTGAATCCGCCGGCGTAGACCTGGCCGGTCGCCGGGTCGTAGATCCACGCATAGTCGCCCTGCCACGCGTCGTCGGCGCGGTCGCCGATCACGATCTTCTTGGAGTTCTCGGGCCTGACCCAGGCGTTGACCGGCGGCGTGCGCATGTGGCTGGTGAGCAGCTCGGCCCAGGTGCCGTCGCCCTCGGTGATGGCGGGGAACGCGCTGCCGTTCTGCACGTAGTACACCGACAGGGCACGCCGCACCTTGTCGAGCTGGTCCAGCGTCGCGGTCTCGGAGCTCTCCTGCACCGCGTTGCTGAACTTGGGCACCACGATCGACGCGAGGATACCGAGGATCACGACGACGATGAGAATCTCCACCAGCGTGAAGGCCCGGCGAATCGCGCTCATGCGTGCAGCTCCCTGCGAGGGTCGGGTCGGGATAACAAAGACGGCCGGGCCCGGTCAGGGGTCCGGCCGTTCTGGTTCAGGTCAGATCGGCGTCCGGCTTACGGAGTGCCGGGGGTCATGGCCTCGGTCGCCTCGTCGTAGTAGCAGGCGCCCAGCACGCCGGTGTCCTCGTCGTAGTGCCAGCCGTTGCCCTCGGTGGCCTCGGCGGCGGCGATGGACGAGCCGTTGTAGGGGTTTTTGGCGGGGGCCTTGAGGTAGTTGCCGTCGATCAGCGCGCCCCAGCCCATGTCGGCGAAATCGGCGTTGGCCGAGTCGGCGGTGAGCTGCGCGAGCGTCGGATACGCGTTGTTGCGGGCGCGGTAGAGCTCCAGCTGGTTCTGGATGCTCTTGATCTGCGCACGCAGGTTGCCGACCTGGGCGTCCTGCGTCGCGTTGGTGAACTGCGGGACGACGATGGCGGCGAGAATGCCGAGGATGACGACGACGATCAGGATTTCGACGAGCGTGAAGGCCTTGCTCAAACGGCGGGTACGCATGCTGCTGACTCCTCAATTCCGGGCGTTCGGACCGGGCCGCGGGCCCAACCCGGTCCGCAAGCCAAGCGATCGATCGCGACACACGACCGACCCTCAATCCCCGTCGCACGCTCCCGCGCCCGACGGACGTCCGGGGCGGCTTGCCGCGGACGACCATGACATCGGATTGAGCCTTCGCGCACTTGCGGCCTCACACCGCGACACGCGGCGCGGCCTGCCGCCCGTGCGCTCTGTGCCGTCCGCAACGCCCCCACCCCCGCCGCGGCTGTGCCGTGGCACGCCCGAAAAAAAAAGCCCGGGCCGATAAGCCCGGGCTGGTCGTGTCACGCGTTGGAAATACTGGTCGCCGCTGTCCGTGGGCGGTGTCGGAACTACTTGGAGGCTTTGGCGGCGTGCTCGAGGATCAGCGGCACCACGCGGTTGTCCTTCATATCCATCGCGCCCAGCAGCGCCGCCGCCGCGTTGGCCTCCGCGTCGGGGCCCTTGGCGATCAGCTCCACGATCTGGTCCACATGCCGGGGCTGGAGCATCGAGCCGAATCGACGGGCCGAGGCGGTCGTCTTGTGCATCAGCTCGACCCGCTCGGCGCCCGACGCGGCCATGGCGGCGTCCATCAGCGCGATCTGGGACCGGTCCTGCCCGATCCGGGCCAGAATCTCCGCGATATCCAGGCGCATCGCGCCCTTCCGCTCGCCAAGAGCCGCGATCAGCGCGGTGGTCGATTCAGAGACACTCAACACGGAGTTACCGGACACGGCCAGGTCGCGCAGGGCCGCCAGCGAGCGCTTCGCGTACGAAGTCGCCTCGTCGGTGTTGAGCGCACCGCCCGAGGCATCGTCGATCAATTGCTGGATAGCCTTGGCGACGGTCGCCTCGGCCAAGGCGCTCTGTCGAACCGCGACGGTCTTGTCGGTCTCATAACGACGGCGGAGTGACTGGTAGGTGTCGGAGGCGGCGAGCACCATGATGGGCGCGGCGCTGACGCGGGACGTGCCACGCACCTGCTCGATTAGGGCCGGGACCGCGTCGCCGCTGATGTTGGCCGAGACGACCAGGTCAACGCTGGCCGAGTCGGCGATCGCGGGGGCAAGCTCGTCGAGGTTCTTGGCGTAGGGCAGGACCGAGAACTTCATGCGTTCGAGCATGGCCCGCACGGCCTGGTAGGTTTCGTTATCCGGCGCGACCACGCCCGCCACCATGTTGGCGCTCTCGTGGACGGCGCTGGCCAGGATCGGGACCACGCGCTCGGAGCCCTCGAACGCCGTGTTGGGCTGGGCTGCAGCCAGCGCCAGGGCCGAATCAAACTGCACGCGCCGGTTCGGATAGGTCAGGGCGGCCAGGAGCGGGCGCTGCCCGGCGGTGTCCGCCCAAAGCGAGCTGCCGCCCGCGGTCTGCTCGATGGCGGCGATCGCCTGGCGGGCCAAGGGGGTGTCGTTGGCCGCGAGGGCACGTCCGAGAACTCGCTGGCCGACGCCCGCGCCCGAGGCAACCGCGTAATACATCGCGTTGCGGCGACCTTTTGGATAGGTCGGGTTCTCGTAGCCGCTGGGAGAATCGATCTCGCGCGAGAAGCTCGACGAGACCCACAGAGCGAGGGCGTCGGGGTTATCGGGCCGAAGCTCGAGGGAGCGGGCCGCCAGCCGCATGGCCATGGCCTCGTGATACACCGGGGTGCGGATGGCGTTCATTAGGAGGCCGGTTCCCGGGTCGAACGACCAGAGAAGCTGGAAGTCCTCGCCGGAGAAGCTCGTAAGCTCCGTGCGCTCCTGGTAATAGCTCTCGGCGAGGGACTGGTAGAGGCCGGCGACATCCGCGCCGGAGGGCGCGCCCCCGAGGCGCTCGATCGCCCGCTGGCAGGCGGCCTTGACCGGCTCAACCGAGGTCGCGCCGGACAGGTCAGCCAGGAAGGGGATCGACGTGGAGTAAGGCACGTCAGCAACGAGGTTTACGACGAGCTCTTGCTGCTCGGCACTGAGGCGCGGCAGGGCCGTCACCAGTGGGATGACCGCGTGTGAACCAAGCGAAACGATGACCTGGCGGACCTGGCTGGAAAGGGCGGGGTTATTGCGGTCGAGGTACGCGGCCAAGAGCTGCGGCATGGCGTATTCGCCCGCCATCTTGAGCCGCTCGCTGCCCAGCAGCCGCCCGCGAATGGTGCCCGAGAGGAGCGCAATATTGGCCTTGATCTGCTCAGGGTCGCGGGCCCGCTCCAATTTGCCCTGCTCGTAGGTCTTGAAGAGCCAGCCGGCCAGCTCTTCGAGCTCGACCTTCCGCATGGCGCGGGGCACGGTCTGCTCGAACCGGTCCTTTTGGTCGGAGCTCTCGACGAGCGTGACCAGTTCGGTGGGCTTGAGGTTCAGGTCCTTGAGCTGGCGGAGGTAGCCCGCGGCGACCTCGTAGTTATCGATGCGGGTGAAGTAGATGAAGTCCTTGAGCAGGTCTTCGGGAGTGGCCTTTTCGGCGGGCTGGGCCGACTCCTGGGCATGGGCGACACCCACAAGCGGCAGGCCCGCGGGCAAGCCGGCGAGGGTGAGCAGGAAGATCGGGAGTGCGGAAAAAACCGGGCGGCGGTCGGACTTGGACACGATTGGCTCCTGCTCGGCGAGGCCGGTACGAACGGGAATCTTCGGGAAATGCCACGCCTGACGGGCGGCGAGCCCGGGGTCGCGTGGACGGGGGGAACGGCCTTGGCAAAGACGTTCCGCCCGATAGGTTGGCCCCGATACGACACCGGGCCCGTCGCTGATGCGTCGAGGGTGCGAATCGAGGGGAGGTCACTGTAACGGGCGTCGCTCGGGCATGTCAATCGGGGGGGCCCCAGAGGGTCCCAGAACGGGAACTTTCCGGCGGGATCGATTCTGCGGTCAAGAGGGGTTGGATTGACGCCGATCTAGCGGAGTCTCCGGGGGCCGAGTGCTCGGCACGCCCACCCCTGTGTGATTCGAGGTGAGACGATGCCCATCGAAAAAGAAGTCTTGACGACCGGTGAAGTGGCGAAGATCTGCAACGTGGCGCCGCGCACGGTCAGCAAATGGTTCGATTCGGGCACCCTCAAGGGGTACCGGATCCCGGGGTCGCGTGACCGACGCATCCCGACGGCCGAACTGATCAAGTTCATGAAGGCGCACAACATCCCGCTGGAGGGGATTTCGAGCGGCCGCACGCGCGTGCTGATCGTGGACGACGAGCGCGAGATTATCGAGACGATGGAGAAAATCCTCACCGAACAGACCAACTACGAGGTGCGCACGGCGCTCTCGGGGTTCCAGGCCGGCATGGAGTGCGAGCGATTCAAGCCGCACTGCATTCTGCTCGACCTGCATATCGGCGGCGAGGGCGACGGCAGAGCCTTCATGGACATGGTCCGCAAGAACGAACACCTGCAGTTTACCAAGATCGTCGCGATGAGCGGCAAACTCACCGACGGCCAGGCCCACGGCCTGCGCGGGCAGGGCTACGACGGATTCCTCAAGAAGCCGTTCCAACTCCGCCAGGTGATCGAGTCGATCGAGGCGGCGACGAACCTGGTTCACTGATCCGCGATTGCGGGCGGCGTCCGCCGTCCGCCGCAAGCGACGTTTGCCAACTCGGGAATCACGCGCGCCGATCGCCAGCAGGGTGGTCGGCGTATTTGCATTGAGCATCGGGCGCAGAATCATCGCGGATTGCGTCGCGCAGACCGACGCTAACGCTGCAAAAAGGAAACACGGGCCCGAAGTCGGGTCCGTGGAATGACTCGCTCATTGCTCGAATCGCGAAGGTCCGCTATCGATTCGTCGCTTACGCCTTGGCCATGTACGCCGCGAGGATGTCGCGGGCCGCGGCCAGATCCTTCTTGTCGATCATCTCGGTCACGGTGTGGATGTATCGTGTGCCGACGGTGATGCCAAGGGCGCGAGCGCCGGCCGCCGCCTGCTGGGCCGCCGCGCCGTCCTGACCGCCCGCGGCGAGGATCGTCCGCTGGTAGGCGATCTTCTTTTTCTTGGCGAGCTCCTCAAACTCGGCCGTCAGCGCGTAGTCGCTGATGAACGACGAGTCCTTGATGTGCAGGCCAAAGCCGCGCCCCTGCACCGTCACCGCTTCCTCCTCGGGCACGCCGGGCGTGTCGCACGAGAGCGTGACGTCGATGCCAAGGCCGACATCGGGCGCGACGGCGTGGGACGCGGTCTTGGCGCCGCGCAGCCCCACTTCTTCCTGCGTGGTGAACGCGACGACGACCTCGCACGAGTGGCCCTCGCCCGACTTATCGAGCTGGCGCACCGACTCGATGCCCAGCCAGCAGGCGACGCGGTTGTCCATCGCCTTGCTGACCAGCTTGTTGCCGACCTCGATGAGCGGCTCGTCCATGACGACGTAGTCGCCGACCTTGATCTTCTTTTTGACCTGATCGCCGGGCAGGCCGATATCGACGAAGAACTCCTTGACCTCGGGCACTTTCTCACGGTCCTTGGGCGACGAGATGTGGACGGGGCGCCCGCCGGGGTTCATCACGCCCTTGTAGTCGCCGGTGTCGGCGCACACGAGGACACGGCGCGAGAAGAGGTTGCGGGTGTCGAAGCCGCCCGCGGGGTTCATCCACAGGAAGCCCTTGGCGTCGATGGCGGTGACGTAGAAGCCGATCTCGTCCATGTGGCAGAGGAGCATGACGCGTGTGGGGCGCGCGTCGGACTTCTTCTTGCCGGGCTTCTTACCCTTGCGCGGGCGGCGGGTGCAGATGAGCGAGCCCATCGCGTCGGTGCGCACCTCGTCAAACAGGCCGTTGATCTCGGACTCGATGAGCGTGCGGACGCGTTCTTCGCGGCCGGGGACGCCGGGGGTTTCGCAGAGACGCTTGAGAAGATCGATGTTCACGAGAGAGCCTTTCAATCAATGCCGCGCACGCGCACGGGTGGATGAGCATACCCTCGCGCCGGGCCGGGAGTTGCGGATTCCGACGGGAGGATGCGATGGGACGAGAGACACCGCTGCGACCGCTTCACGAACAGGCCGGGGCGATGCTGGCGGTGTATGGGCCGGGCGAGGGCGTGGGCGGCGTGCCTGTTGAGGTGCCGCAGGTCTTCGGCGAGCTTGAGATCGAGTACGCCGCGATCCGCAAGCACGCGGGGCTGATGGACCAGGCGACGCGTGCAACGATTGAGTTGACTGGTGGTGATCGCCTGGATTTCCTGAACCGGATGCTGACGCAGGAGCTGAAGGGGCTGGCGCCGGGCTCGGTGCGGCGGGCCTTCTGGCTCAATCGCAAGGGACGCATCGACGCGGATGTGCAGGTGGTGCATCTGGCGGGCCGCACGCTGATCGACGTCGACATCTTGGCGATCGAGCGCACCGCGACGAGCCTCGGGTCGTTCATCATCACGGAGGACGCGGCGTTGCGAGACCTGTCGGGCCAGACGTATCGACTGGCGATCCACGGGCCGACGACGACGGAGTTGCTGTCGGGCCTCGGTGCATCGCTCCCCTCCGAGGGCGGCGCGATCGAGGCGACGCTGGCGGATGCGGCGGTGACTCTGTGGCGCTCCGACGCGACGGGCGAG
>JAEUJA010000207.1 GCA_016793195.1 Phycisphaerae bacterium | reverse complement strand
GAACAGCAGCGTGGAGTTCTACAGCGGAGGGCCGACGGACTATTTCGCGCTGCAGCTGGTGGGCAAGGTCGAGATTCCCGAGGACGGCACGTGGACGTTCGGGCTTTCGAGCGACGCGGGGGCGCGGCTGTTCATCGACGGCACGCTGGTGGTGAACGATGACGCGAACCACAGCTTCCGACGCAAAGCGGGGTCGGTGAAGCTGGGGGCGGGCAAGCACACGATCGAGGTGCGCTACCTGGAGATCTACTACGCGCAGGGGCTGGTGCTGGACTGGGCGGGCCCGGGGGTGAAGACGGCGACC
The DNA here is from genome assembly GCA_016793195.1 of Phycisphaerae bacterium. Taxonomy (GTDB): domain Bacteria; phylum Planctomycetota; class Phycisphaerae; order Phycisphaerales; family UBA1924; genus JABWBC01. The sequence goes on along the minus strand of JAEUJA010000207.1, from coordinate 7,195 downwards.
ACGGTGCCCGCCGGTGCGTTCAGCCACGACCCGGCGGAGGCGGGCGTGGCCGAGCCCGGGCGCGGGCTGCGCGCCTACTGGTCGAACGCGGTGTCGCACGCGACCAAGCTGGGCGAGGTGGACTGGACGACGTACGACACGACGACGGTGGAGGGGAGCGTGTCGTGGCCGATCTCGACCACGGCGTTCTATGCCGGCGGGGCGACGGACTACTTCGCGGTCAAGCTGAAGGCGGCGATCGAGATCGCTGAATCGGGGCGCTGGACGTTCAATCTTGGGAGCGACGCGGGGGCGCGGCTGTTCATCGACGGCACGCTGGTGGTGAACGACGACGCGAACCACTCGTTCCGGTTCCGCTCGGGGACGATCGACCTGAAGGCCGGGACGCACACGTTCGAGATCAGGTACCTGGAGATTTATTACTCGCAGGGGCTGGTGTGCACGTGGAAGGCCCCGAGCGCGGCGTATGAAGAGGTGATTCCTTCGTCGGCGTTCACGCCGGCGGCGGTCGAGCCGCCGGGCGACACGGGGGACGGGTTGAACGCGTACTGGTCGAACGCGGTGTCGCACGCGACGACGCTGGGGCAGGTGGACTGGACGAAGTACAACACGGCGACGACCGTGCCGAAGGTGAGCTGGCGGATCTCGACCAGCCCGTTCTATTCGGGCGGGCCGACTGATTATTTCGCGGTTCGGCTGATGGGCGAGATCACGATCCCGTCCTCCGGCGCCTGGACGTTCAAGCTCGGGAGCGACGCGGGGGCGCGGCTGATCATCGACGGGACGACGGTGGTGAACGACGACGCGAACCACTCGTTCCGGTTCACGCAGGGGACGATCGCGCTGGCGGCGGGGGTGCACACGTTCGAGGTGCGGTACCTGGAGATCTACTACTCGCAGGGGCTGGTGTGCACGTGGCAGGCGCCGGGGGCCGCGTTCGAGGAGGTGATCCCCGCCAGCGCGTTCGATCCGTTGGCGATTGTTCCGGGGGGCGACGGGCAGGGGCTGCGGGCGTACTGGAGTTCGGGGGTGTCGCACGCGACCAAGCTGGGCGAGGTGGACTGGTCGACGTATGACACGGTGACGACGGAGACGAAGGTCTCGTGGAATATCACGAGCAGCCCGTTTTATTCCGGCGGGCCGACGGAGTATTTCGCGCTGCGCCTGGTCGGGAAGATCAGGGTTCCCCAGGGCGGGGCGTGGACCTTCAAGCTGGGGAGCGACGCGGGGGCGCGTCTGTATGTGAACGGCGAATTGGTGGTGAACGATGACGCGAACCACGCGTTCCGCTTCAGCGCGGGGACGGTGACGCTCCCCGAGGGCGAGGCGCGGATTGAAATCAGGTACCTGGAGATTTACTACTCGCAGGGGCTGGTGCTGACCTGGCAGGGCCCGGGCACGCCCGAGGAGGTGGTGCCGACGGACGCGTTCTTGCCCGACCCCGAGGAGCCGCCGGCGGACGATGGCGGGGGGGCGCTGCGCGCGTACTGGAGCGCGGGGGTGAGCCACGCGACGCGATTGGGGGAGATCGACTGGCTGGCGTATGACACGACGAGCAGCGTGGCGAAGATCAACTGGCGGATTACGAACAACGCGTTCTATGCCGGCGGGCCGACGGATTACTTCGCCGCGAGGTTTGTGGGCGAGATCGACATCCCGACGAGCGGGCAGTGGACGTTCAAGCTTGGGAGCGACGCGGGGGCGCGGCTGCTGATCGACGATGAGCTGGTGGTCAACGACGACGCCAACCACTCGTTCCGCTTCATCTCGGGCCAGAAGGTGTTGTCGGCGGGGAAGCACCGGTTCGAGGTGCGCTACATGGACATCTACTACTCGCAGGGGCTGTTCGTGACCTGGCAGGCGCCGGGCGCGGCGCACGAGGAGGTGATCCCGTCGTCGGCGTTCTCGACGCTGCCGCTGGAATCGCCGGGCGGGGCGGCGGCGGGGCGCGGCGGGGTCGCGGCGACGTGGGTGACGCACAACACCTCGTTCCTCGACGGCGTGAACTGGGCGGGCTCGGGCGCGGTCACCAACCGCGTTGACCACATCGCGTGGCGCGTGACGAACAACGCGTTCTACACCGGCGGGCCGACCAACTACTTCGCTGCCAAGTTCACGGGCACGATCGACGTGCCCGAGGGCGGGGTGTGGACGTTTAAGCTGGGAAGCGACGCGGGGGCGCGGCTGCTCATCGACGGTCAGACGGTGGTGAATGACGAGCCGAACCACGCGTTTCGATTTACGCCCGGGACGGTGGAGCTTTCGGCGGGCAAGCACCGGCTGGAGGTGCAGTACATGGAGATTTACTACTCGCAGGGTTTGGTGGTGACGTGGCAGTCTCCCAGCGCGTTGTATGAAGAGGTGATCCCGGCGAGCGCGTTCGGCGTGCCGCGGCGCGGCGTGCAGGTGGTGCGGTGGCGGGAGCGCTCGATCGAGAACGAGGAGTAGGTGGTCCGCGCGGCGCCGGGCCGGCGTCGCTCATGCTCGGAGTGGAATCATGACATCGAAGAACGTTCGGCTGGTTCGTCTGGGCGTGTCGGCGCTGCTGGCGCTGGCGTGCGTGGGGGCTCCCGTCGCGACGGCGATGGCGCAGGAGGGCGTGACGCGCCCGGTTCGCCCCGCGTCCACGACGCCCGAGCCCACGGCGCGCAAGGCGTGGTATGTGCGGACGAGCGGCAACGACAGCAACCGGGGCGACACGCCCGTCGCCGCGTTCAGGACCGTGCAGAAGGCGATCGACGCGGTGAACGACGCGGGCGGCGACCACGCGATCTATGTCGGGCCGGGGACGTACAGCCAGGGGCTGCAGATCAGCTCGTCGCGCGGGACGCGGAGCGGGTACACGGGGCGTCCCAACGTGATCTTCGGCGATCGCGCCGGTCGGTTCACCACCGACGCGCCGGGGGACGTCATCATCAATCCGGGGACATCGGCCACGCCGCTCCAGGTTGTGTCGCGGAGCGACTGGTCGTTCCGAAATCTCATCTTCCGCGGGGGCTCCAACTACAACCTCTTCCTCTCCGGTTCCTCACGCATTACCTTCGAGCGGTGCGTGATCCGCCCGCCGGCGTGGTACGGCGTGTACGCGGTGGATTGTCCCTCGTTCTCGCTGATCGAGAATGACTTTGAGCGCACGCTGGACACGGGGCACAATACCTACATCTACAACTCCACCGGCGGCGACATCACGGTGCGCGGCAACTTCATGGCCCTGACCGGGAGCGCGTACCGGCGGAGCGGGATGGCGTCGGGGACGTTTGATTGGCGGCGGTTCTCGTCGGGCGCGTCGGGATACCCGTACGGGATCATCGCGATGGCCTACGGGAGCGGCACCATCTCTTCCACGATCACCATCACCAACAACATCGTCTCGGATTGCTACCTGCCCGTCTACGCGTACACATATTCGAGCTCGAGCGGCGCCCGATTCAGGATTGAGATCAACTCCAACACCGTGGCCGCGAGCATGTATTCGCTGTATGTGTACGACAACAACGCATCGCCGGCCAACATCGTCAACAATGTGGCGGCGGACTCGTACTACGGGTCGTACATCTACGCGCCGCGGGGCAGCGTGTCGGGGCTGATGCAGCAGGCGTCGGGGGGTTCGTGGGCGCTGACGGTTCGGGCGCAGTCGGGGTTTGTCACGGACAAGGTCCCGACGTTTGTGGACGCCGCGGGCATGGACTTTGGGCCGGCGGTGGGTTCACCGGCGATCGACGCGGGGCCGGCGACGGGGGCGTATGGCTCCGACTTCTTCGCGCGGGCGCGTCCGTATGACCCCAGCGGGAGCGGGACGGCGTTGCCGGACCTTGGCGCGGTGGAGACTCAGGCGGGGCGTGCGGGCGTGAAGATTCTCCGCTGGCGTGAGCGTTCGATGGAAAACGACGAGTAGCGGGGCGGCGCGAGAGGGAATCGCGGGGGCGCGGGCCTACTTGAACACCATGGCGGGTTCGAGGGTGACGACTTTTCGCGCGCTGAGGGAGGCGGCGACGACGCCGACCAGGAGGACGGCGGCGGCGGCGAAGATCATGGTGGAGGGCATGAGGCGGTAGGGCATGGCGTCGGATTCGGCGACGGTGCCGATGGCGGAGGAGAGGCCGCTCCCCAGGCCGTAGCCCGTGGAACCGGCGAGGGCGGCCTGTGTCGAGACCATGGCCAGAACGAGGCGGTTGGAGGCGCCGAGGGCCTTGAGGACGGCGTAGTAGCGGAGGTTTTCGTTGGTGAAGAGGTAGAGGAGCAGGGCGCTGACGGCGACGCCGGTGACGACGCCGATGCCGACGATCATGGCGATGCGTTTGACGACGCCGGTGGTCTGGACGTAGTACCAGTAGGTGTCGTCGCAGAACTGGGCGGCGGTGCGGGCGCGGAGGCCGGTGAGCGCGGTGATGCGGCGGGCGAGCCCGGGCGTGTCCTCTCCCGGCGCGCCCTTGACGAGGACGAACGAGAGCAGGTTGCGCTCCTTGGGATGGATGGCGACGGCGCGGGAGTAGGTGGTGTAGACGATGGGCTTGGAGAGGAAGCGCGTGCCCAGGTCGGCGAAGGCGCCGACGACGACGCGGTGGTCGTTGATCTGCAGCTCGTCGCCGACGCGGAGGGGGCGGGTCGGGCCCGAGAGGTCGAGCTCCTGGAAACCGGGCAGGTTTTCGGCGGGCGCGAGGGGCATGCGGAGGAGGGTGGAGGCGCTGGTGTGGTCGACGATCGCCATCTCGTGGCGTCGGAGGACCCAGGCGCTGCTGTCGATGATGTGTTCGGGCGCGCCCAGGAGGGTGGCGTCGTCGACGCCGATGAGGAGGACGGGCTGGAAGGCGCCGCTGGAGAGGCGGGCGCGGAGGGTGGCGGTGTGGAGGGGGACGGCCCAGGCGACGCCGTCGATCCCGCGGACGCGGTCGAGGGCGGTGTCGGGCATGGCGATGGGCTCGTCGGCGTACTGGACGGCGGCGTCCATGACCCAGATGTCGGCTTGTGGGATGTCGGTGACGAGGGCGTAGCTGCGTTCCATCATGCCGTGGAACATGCTGAGCATGTGGGTGATGAGGAAGGTGCAGACCAGGACGCCGAAGACGACGCCGAGCCACTTGGTGGGGTCACCCAGGAGCATTCGCACGGCGATGCGGAGCATGGGGAATTCTACGGAGCGTTTGTGGCGATTGCCTGGTACAGGCGATCGACGTCTCGGCACAGCTTGTCGAACGACGGGCAAGCGCTTCGCGCAACACCAACCCGAATTGCATCGGTCAAGGATGCTTGGTCTGTGGTCTCAACGTAACGGCCAATCAGATCACGAATCTTCTGTTTCGGATTCGTCATGCTCTCCGCATTTTCATTGGCGATGCCCTTGATGGCTCCGCCTCCGATCAGCCACGCCTCATACATTCGTTTCGCCAAGACTACAGCACTTGGCAAATGTCCTACTTCCGAACTCAAACGTTCTGCCAGATCGCAGCCAATTCCTGCCGGACAATCATCGTCTGAATCCAAAATGACGAGAATAGCTCCTGGTGTTCCTCGCTCGGCAATGGTCGCGGCTGCTATGCGCGCATAGTGCTCTAGTCGGCTGGGTCTCACCACGTCATATCGCTTCACTCGGATCGGGGTCGGCAAATGGACCGTCCGTAGCTCCAGCACTTTCCGAAGCAATCGGGGTACAGCGCCGACTTCTCCTTGTCCTTCAACGATGGTCGCAATCGCTGGAGGCTTCATTCCTCAGTACCCCATAGCGTGACGCGGGGCGCATCCTGCGCCTCCAATTCTCGCGGATCAGGGGTAAGCTGGTCGAGCCGAAGAAGCTCCCCGGCGGAGGCAAGATGATCGCTCAGGAGCTTCGTTTTTTGCGTGCTCAGGGGCCCGACCTTTGTTTCACCATCCTCAGTGATTACGACACGAATCATTGACGGGTCGATATCCTGCTGTTCGATCATGTCCGGGCTGTGGCACGTCAAGACGATTTGTGTTGAGCCGGCAGCTTCAAGAAAGGCACCGAGAATCGCACCGGTTGCCGCCGGATGAAGCGCGGTTTCCGGTTCCTCCACGCCGACCAGCGTTGGGCCAACTCCCTTTCCCGCCGTTGAAGACAGAAGGGACAACAGGATTCCCGTCGCCCGAATGGTGCCATCGGACATGGCGGAAGCCGGGAACTGCCAGCTCTTGTCCGCTTTCTTCGTGCGCTGAGAGAATTGAATGGCGTCGTAGCCTGCGATCGGCTGGTGCCGGATCTCGGTGATCGGAATATCGATCGCGTTAAGGTAGGAAACAACTCGCCTAACCACGTCGGGAGCGCGACTTTCAAGGTTTTTCACGACACTGGCGAGATTTCTCCCGTCGCCACCCAAGCTTTCTCCAGTCTCCGGCCTCTGTGGCTTCTTCATCTCTTCCGGATTGAGGTTGTGGAAGACCATTCGACGAAGCGATTCCCAAACCGGGCGGAATGTCGGAGCACCGGATACCATACCAAGGAAGAGACGATCCTCGGTGATCGCGGGAGCGGGTCCGATGCCGCTCGGCCAGTCTTTGAGCACACCTGAGGCTACATGAAACTTGGCCACCGGCCTCGCGGCTGAGCCGATCAAGCAGACCTCGTCTTGCACCTTGAAATGTCCTCCGGCGACCGGCGCGACCTTGAATCCATAACTCGCGTCGGTGTCGTCTGGAAGCTGAATCAGCAGCTGGATGTGGAAGTTGGGAGGACGAGATCCCAGAGACTTTCGCCTTACTTCGTCAATGCCGCCGCGATGTCGAATCGCGAACTCGAGGTTTTCGGCGAGTGCGTCACTGGTGAAGCGGAGCGCGTCCAGCAGGTTGCTCTTGCCCGCTCCGTTGCGTCCTACCAGTAGTGTAATGGGAGAAAAGTCCAAGCACGCGCGAGCGATGCTCTTGTAATTCCGAATCTCGACACGGCGGACGATTGGGTCTTTCACGCGATTATCCATTCACGCTCATCACGACCTTGATCCCGTCGCCGGAGATCATGGTCTCGAAGGCGTTCTTGAAGTTCTCGATGGGCATCTCGTGGGTGATGATGTCGTCCAGCTCCAGCCGCCCGGACAAGAGCAGCGACTCCATCTGGTACCAGGTCTCGAACATCTTTCGCCCGTTGACGCCGAGCACGGTGGCGCCCTTGAAGACGACGTGCTGGTTCCAGTCGAAGACCAGGGGCTTGCTGGGGATGCCGAGCAGGGCGGCGGTCCCGCCGTTG
>JAEUJA010000203.1 GCA_016793195.1 Phycisphaerae bacterium | reverse complement strand
ACGCCCGATCGGGAGCCCGCCATGTCAACCGCCCACACTCACGGCCACCAGCACTCGAAAGGCCACGCCTGCAAGGGAGACGGAAGCTGCGGCGGGAAGGGCGAGTGCCGATCTGGAGCGCACGACTGCGAGCATGAGCATAGGGACGGACACGAGCACGGGCACGCCGCCGAGCCGGCGGAGCGTGGTGGGTACTCGGGCCCGGGCGTGTCGGCCCTGCCGCCGCTGGAGCCCGCGGCCAAGTTCAAAGCCATGTCCATCCCGGACCTTTTGCGCCGCTATCGGAAGGGGATCGAGAATTTCGATCGGCGGATCTTCTGGCTCGACGCGGATCAGCTGGACTTTGCGTTCCTGCCCGAGGCGGATGTAGGTCGCTGGCCGGTGCGGGTGCTGCTCGGGCACCTTGCGGACGCGGAGATCGTGTTCTCGCACCGGATGCGCCGCGCGGTGGGCGAAGACAATCCCGTGCTCTCGGTGTGGGACGAGAACGCGTTCATCGATCACAACATCTACGGCGGGACGGACACGGAGGGATTGTCGCCCGAGGCGGCTCACGACCGCGTGGTGCGGGCGGTGGGCGGGGCGGTGGCGATGATCCACACGACGAGGCAGTGGACGGGCGACTGGCTGCTGTCGCTCCGCGCTGAGCAGTTTGATCGCATGGCGCTGCACCCGGAGCGCGGCGGCGAGAGCGTGAAGCAAATGCTGAGCTATGCGGCGTGGCACCTGGAGCATCACGCGCGGTACCTGGCGTGCAAGCTCGACCGGCTGGTGGGCAAGGACGCCACGCCGCCCAAGGCCGAGGGATCGGCCGAGGGATCGGCCGGGGGCTCGGGCGGGTGCGGCTCCGGGTGCGGCTGTCACGGGCAACACTGATTCGCAACCTCTTCCCGGGCCTATCCACGCATGAACCACGTCTTCGACGAACGCCGCTACCTGATCCCCTTCCGCTCGACGCTGCTCCCGCAGATTTTCGTCGACACGCTGGTGATCGGCGCGGGCGTCGCGGGCCTTCGCGCGGCGATCGCGGCGTCGGCCCACGGCGAGGTCATCGTGCTCGCCAAGACGGAACTGAAGGTTTCCAACACTTCGTGGGCCCAGGGCGGGATCGCGGGCGTGCTCGACTCCGGGGACACGTTCGACGATCACGCCCGCGACACCATGACGGCGGGCGCGGGGCTGTGCGACGCCGACGCGGTGCGGTTGGTCGTTGAGCACGGGCCGGAACGGTTGCGCGAGCTGATCTCGTGGGGCATGAAGCTCGACCATGACACGTCGGGCGCGCTCTCGCTGGGGCTGGAGGGCGGGCACAGCCGCCCGCGGATCATTCACGCGGGCGGGGACGCGACGGGGCACGAGCTGGCGCGGTGCCTCTTGGCCAAGGCCAAGTCGATCGCGAACATCCGCCTGTTCGAGAAGTGCTTTGCTCTCGACCTGATCACCGCGGGCGCGACGCCGGGCGCGCCGGTGATGGGCGCGATCACATGGCACCCCAAGCACGGGCTCCAGATGATCTGGAGCCGCGCCACCATCCTCGCCGGCGGCGGCGCGGGCGTGGTCTTCCGCGAGACGACCAACCCGCCGTCGGCGACGGGCGACGGCATGGCGCTGGCGTATCGGGCGGGCGCGTCGCTGGCCGACATGGCGTTCATGCAATTCCACCCCACGACCCTGTACCTGCCGGGCGCGCACCGCTCGCTGATCTCCGAGGCGGTCCGCGGCGAAGGCGCCCACCTGCTCGACGCCTCCAAACGCCGCTTCATGGTCGGCGTGCATCCTTTGGCGGAACTGGCGCCGCGCGACATCGTGAGCCAGGCGATCGTTCGCCAGATCGCCGCGCAGGGCGGGCGGCATGTGTGGCTCGATTGCCGCCACATCCCGAAATTCAAGGCGAGATTCCCCAGCATCGCCGAGGAACTTTCGCGCTTTGACCTCGACCCCGCGAGTGACCTGATCCCCGTCCACCCGGCGGCCCACTACATGGTCGGCGGCGTTCGCGCGGACCTCTCGGGGCGCTCCGACGTGCCGGGGCTGTACGCGATCGGCGAGGTCGCGTCGAGCGGCCTGCACGGCGCCAACCGCCTGGCGAGCAACTCGCTGCTGGAAGGGCTGGTGTCGGGCGAGATCGCGGGGCGCGCGTGCGAGGAGATGAAGGGCGGCGCGCCCGACGTGTGGAAGACCAGCGTGCCGCACGCGCCGATCCCGGTCGTCAGCGACATCCGCCCCAGCGACCACGGCGAGCTCGACCTGGCGGACGTCCGCTCCAGCCTTCGCTCGGCGATGTGGCGGAACGTGGGCGTGGAGCGCACCGGCGCCAAGCTCCGCGACGTCGTGGACATGCTCGACTTCTGGGGACGATACACGCTCGACAAGATCTTCGACGATCCCACGGGCTGGGAGACCCAGAACATGCTGCTGGTGGCGGCGATCATGGCGCGTTCGGCGCTGTGGCGCGAGGAATCCCGCGGCTGCCACGCGCGGACCGACTTCCCCGAGCAGGTCGAGGCGATGCGCGTGCACGATCTTTGGCGGCGCGGCACGCCGGGCCCGGGCCTCCTGCCGGTGCGCGAGTCCGCGGCGCTGGTGGCGGCGGCCCAAGCGTCGATGCCGCCCCGGGTTTCGGGGGCCCGCGCGTGAGAACGAGCCGGTTCATGGCGATGGCGCCGGGCGGCGCGATCATGGCGTTGGGCGCGATCGTGGCGTGCGGCGTGCTCACGGCGTGCGAAGAACGGATGGTCTCCAACCACCCGATGCTGGGCGGGCTGCCCGGCGCCGAGACCGCGACCCCCGTCACCGCGCCACCCGGCGCGAGCTCCGATCCGACGGCGGTCGCGGGCCAGCTGCGCGTGGTCGACGAGGCCGGAAAGGCCACGCTGGTGGCGCGTGCCCCGCGCCACCTGATGAAGCACATCTACAACACGGTCTTCGACAACGAACCGCTGCTCTTCGTCGAGCAGGTGCTGAGCGAGACGACCAAGGACGAGTATTTCGCGCGCGGCGTCGACGTCTCGGAGGCGTTCGCCACGCTCCGCGAGCGGCGCGAGGACATCCACGCGCTCTTCAACGCCATGCCCAGGGGCGAGCAGACACCCGGGCTCTTCATCGAACCGCTCGGCGGCGGCGCCCAGCGCCTGTGCGTCTACGGGCGCGCGGCTCGGGGCCTGCGCTGGAACGGCTTTGACATGGTCATGGAGAAGGGCAACTGGAAGTTGCGATGGTTCATCAACAACCAGCGCTGAGCATTACTGCCCGCCGCGGGCGCGAGCCGCCAGCGTGCCCTTCGCTTCCATCTCCTTGCCGTCGCGCCGGAAGGTGACGGTGACTTCTTCGCCGGGCTTTCCGGCCATGAGCAGGGGCATCCACTCCTCAACGCTCTTGATCTCGGTGCCGTTCCACTTGGTCATGAGATCGCCCTCTTTCAGGCCGGCCTTGGCGGCGGGCGAGCCCTCGGTCACGCCGCCGACGAGCACGCCCGGCTCGGCGCCGGAGTAGTCGCCCGGGCGGATGCCGAAGGTGACGCCGCCGCGGCGCGGGCCGGCGGGGCGATCGGCCTGCTCTTCTTGCTGGGGCGCGTTCTCGGGCGGGAACCCGTCGGCGCGGAGGGCGGTGTCGTAGGCGAGGCGATCGACGACGTCGATGATCTGGGCCGCGCCCTCGTTGTTGATGGTGGACGCGATGTCCTTGGGGTTGTGGTACTCCTCGTGCAGGAGCGTGAAGAAGAAGAGAACGGGCACGCCCCAGGCGTTGAACGAGGCGTGGTCGGAGGGCCCCGAGCCGCCCGGCTTGGTGGCGACGTTCCAGTTGTAGACCTTCAGATAGGGATCAACCCAGTCGTGGAGGCCCTTGCCCGTGCCCACGCCGGAGAGCTCCATCCGCCCTTCGCGGAGCCGCCCGACCATGTCGAGGTTGATCATGAGGTCGTGGCGTTCCTTGGGCATGATGGGGTGGCGGGTGTAGAAGCGCGAGCCAACAAGACCGGATTCCTCCGCGGAGAATCCCAGGAAAAGGATGGAGCGGGCGGGGGTGTCGGCGGCCAGCTTGGAATAGCGCTCGGCGAGTTTCGAGGCGATGACGAGCATCGCCGAGGTGCCCGAGGCGTTGTCGTCGGCGCCGGGATGAATCTGCCCGACGGAGTTGTTGGTTGAGCCGAAGAAGCCGTAGCCCACGTGGTCGTAGTGGGCGCCGATCACGATGAACTGGTCTTTCAGCGCGCCCTGACCCTCCAGGATCGCGCCGACGTTGTCGGTCATCACCGGCTCGCGATCGAGCTTGGTCCGCAGCGACACCGTGGCCTTGGGCAGGTCGATCAGCGCGGGCGCGGCGTCGGCGAGACGACGAAGTTCCATAAGCGAACGGCCCTCGCTGTCCGCGGCCTTAACCAGCGCGTTTGCCTGCTCGACCGACATCATGACCACCGGGATCGCCAGGCCCTCGCGCGATGGACGCACGCTCGTCAGCGTCTCCAGCTTGGCCGCACGCGGATCGTCCACGCCCGGCGGGTTCACGAGGATGATGCCCGCGGCGTGGCGCTTGGCGATCGCCTGGAGCTTGGGCTCAAGGCTCGCCGCCGGCGACCAGCGCTGCTCGGCCCACAGGCTCTTGCCCTCGTTGTTCATGGGCTCAAACCGCAGCACGATCGCGATCTTGCCGGAAAGGTCGGTTCCTTCCGGGAAGCTGTTGTAGCCCTTGTCGCCCTCCTCGATCGCGTAGCCGGCGAAGACCGGCGTGCCCGTCGCCTCGGCGGCGCCCGCGAACGCGAGCGTGACATAGTCGCTCCCGGCGCGGAGCACGCTGGTTGTGCCGTTGACCGAATAGCTCGCCATCTCGTCGGCGACCTTCAGGGTCGTTCCCTGCTGGAACGGCTGGCGATAGGTGGCGCGATCGATGGACTGGGTGACGCCCGCGGCCTCGACGGTCTTTGGGAAGGCCGGGAGCAATCCGACGCGCTTGAAGTGGAATTCCAGGTAATCGGCGGCGAGAAGATTGCCGCGCGTGCCGGGGGCTCGCCCCTCGAAAAAGACGTTGGAGAGCGTGGTGTTGTGCTGGCGGAAGGCGAAGGTGTCGGCCTGGTGCACTTCATCGGGCGCGGGGGCGGTGTTCTGGGTCTGGCCCAGGGCCGCGGGAAGTCCGGCGAGGGAAAGCCACGCGACCAGCGAGAGGCGACGAGCAGCGGAGAGCACGGATGACATCGGGAGGTTCCTTCATGGATCGGACGGTCGGGCGGGTGCGGCGTGGGCGAGGCGCCCGGGGTGCTCGCCGCGTCCGGCGGAGGAAGTCTACCGCTTCCCACGCCGGACCCAATGTGGAAATAGAGCCTACCGCCGTCGGGTCTGGGGTGTTGCACGGGCCGAAAACGCCCGGTCGCCGACCTACAGTTTGCGGAACACATCGGGCGGTTTGCCTCATGCCGCGATTCCCCGCGTCCGTGCGCCGGGGGCGGCCTGAACAATCGCCCGCCAACCGCAGGCCACCACACATGCCGACGACCACCGCCCCGACGTCCGCGCCCAAGGGCACCGCGGACAAGACCTCGACCAGCCCCGCAGTGGACCCCGCGATCCTCAATCCATCCGACACATTCTGGCACCGGCACATCGCGCCCGGCGCCAGCGACCAGGCCGCCATGCTCGCGACGCTCGGTTTCAAGTCGCTGGACGACCTGACCAACGCGACCGTGCCCGCGGCGATCCGTCTGAACCGCCCGCTCAACATCGACGCCTCGGGATCGGGGCGACTGCTCGGCGAGAGCGAGTGCGTGGCGATGCTCAGGGGCCTCGCGTCGCAGAACAAGGTCTTCAAGAGCTCGATCGGGATGGGCTACTACGACACGATCACGCCGGGTGTGATCCTGCGGAACATCCTGGAGAATCCGGGCTGGTACACGCAGTACACGCCCTACCAGGCCGAGATCTCGCAGGGGCGTCTCGAGGCGCTGCTCAACTTCCAGACGATGGTGGCGGAGCTGACCGGACTGCCGCTGGCGGGGGCATCGCTGCTCGATGAAGCGACCGCCGCCGCGGAGGCGATGGCGATGTGCTTCGGCGTCGCGGGCGGGAGCGAGGGCGACAAGAAGGCGTTCTTCGCCGGCGACGACTGCCACCCGCAGACGCTCGCGGTGTGCCGGACCCGGGCCGAATCGCTCGGCATCGAGCTGCGCGTCGGCGAACTCGCCAAGATCGATTTCTCCAAGAACGATCTGTGCGGCGTGCTGGTGCAGTATCCGAACACCTCGGGCGAGATCAAGGACTCTCGCGCCCTGGTCGACGCCGCTCACAAGGTCGGCGCGCTCATCGTCGCCGCGACGGACCTGCTCGCGCTCACGCTCATCACGCCGCCTGGCGAGTGGGGCGCGGACATCGCGGTGGGCTCGGCCCAGCGATTCGGCGTGCCGATGGGCTTCGGCGGCCCGCACGCGGGCTTCATCGCCACGAGCGACACGTATGTCCGCAAGATGCCGGGTCGCATCATCGGCGTGTCGAAGGACGCGCACGGCAACGTCGCGTACCGCATGGCGATCCAGACGCGCGAGCAGCACATCCGGCGCGAAAAGGCCACGAGCAACATCTGCACGGCCCAGGCGCTGCTGGCGATCATGGCGGGGATGTACGCCGCGTACCACGGGCCCCAGGGCCTCAGGACCATCGCCCGGCGCGTCAGGCACCTGACCGCCGTTCTTTCCCACGGCATGAAGTGGCTCGGGCACGAGGTGCTCACGGCCAATAGCTTCGACACGCTTCGGATCAGGCCGGTCATCGGCGATCACTGCAAGCAGGACGCGGCCGGCGTCCTGAAGACCGGCGCCGCGGCCGGGAGAAACTACCGCGATTTCGGCGACGGCACGATCGGCATCTCTCTCGATGAAACGACGACGGTCGAGGATGTCCGGCAGATTCTGGCGACGTTCGGCTGCGGCCGAGGGTTCATGTTCCCCGAGAGCCTCGCGGAACTCCCCGCCGATCCGATCGACATCGCGCCTTCCTTCGCCCGCACCTCCGCATTCCTCACCCACCCGGTCTTCAACCGCTACCACAGCGAGCACGAACTGCTCCGCTACATCACCAAGCTCCAGTCGCGCGACCTCTCGCTGGCCCACAGCATGATCTCGCTGGGCTCGTGCACCATGAAGCTCAACGCCACGTCGGAGATGATCCCCGTCACGTGGCCCGAGTTCGGCAGGATCCACCCCTTCGCGCCCGCGGATCAGTGGCGCGGCTACTCCAAACTCTTCTCCGATCTTGAGCGCTGGCTCGCCGAGTGCACCGGATTCGCCGCCGTCTCGCTCCAGCCAAACGCCGGCAGCCAGGGCGAGTACGCCGGCCTGCTGGTCATCCACGCCTATCACAAGTCGCGCGGCCAAGGCCACCGCAACGTCTGCCTCATCCCGACCAGCGCCCACGGCACGAACCCCGCGTCGGCCGTCATCGCTGGGCTCAACGTCATCCCCGTCGCCTGCGACAGCCACGGCAACATCGATGTCGCCGATCTCAGGGCCCGCGCGACCGAGCACAAAGACAACCTCGCGGCCCTCATGGTCACCTACCCCAGCACGCACGGCGTGTTCGAGGAGTCGATCCGCGAGGTCTGCCAGATCGTCCACGACTGCGGCGGGCAGGTCTACATGGACGGCGCCAACATGAACGCCCAGGTCGGACTCACCAGCCCCGGCTTCATCGGCGCCGACGTCTGCCACCTCAACCTCCACAAGACCTTCTGCATCCCGCACGGCGGCGGCGGCCCGGGCGTCGGACCCATCGGCGTCGCGGCCCACCTCGCTCCGTTCCTCCCCGGACACCCCGTCGTCAACCCATTCGGCGCGGGTGAGTCGTGCGGTTGCGGCGGCCAATCTGCGAGTGGAGGCTGCGGCGGCAAGGCCAAAGCGGGCTCGAGCGCCATCGGACCGGTCTCCGCCGCGCCGTGGGGCAGCGCCAGCATCCTCACCATCTCCTGGGTCTACATCGCGCTCATGGGCGGCGAGGGCCTTCGGCGCGCCACCCAGGTCGCCATCCTCAACGCCAACTACATGGCCAAACGACTCGAAAAGCACTACCCCGTGCTCTACCGCGGCAAGAACGGCACCTGCGCCCACGAGTTCATCCTCGATTGCCGCCACTTTGAGAAGACCAGCGGCGTGAAGGTCGAGGACATCGCCAAACGCCTGATGGACTACGGCTTCCACGCGCCGACCATGAGCTTCCCCGTGCCGGGCACGCTCATGATCGAGCCCACCGAGAGCGAGCCGAGGGCCGAGCTCGATCGCTTCTGCGACGCGCTCATCGCCATCCGCGCCGAGATCCAGGCGATCGAGGGCGGCAAGCTCGACAAGATTGACAACCCGCTCAAGCACGCGCCGCACACGATCGCGGCGGTGTCGGCGAGCGACTGGCCGCACAAGTACCCGCGCGAGCAGGCGGCTTTCCCCGCGGCGTGGCTGCGCGACGCCAAGCAGTGGCCGACCGTCGGTCGCATCGACAACGCGTGGGGCGATCGCAACCTGCAGTGCGCGTGCGTGCCGATGAGCGAGTACACGAAGTAGAACATGGCGCACGATGCCGAATGGTCTGGGGCGGCGAGCACAAGGACTGGCCACGCGCTTGACGCCGTACGCGCTTCAGCGCGCGTGATCCAACAAGCTCCCCCACTCCCCATCCGCCAGCACCTTCAACTCCCCCACCGTGACATGCGCGCCCACCGCGCGGAGTTCCGATTCCGCGTGCGTGGTTGCCACGCCGACCGCGCGCATCCCCGCGGCCAGTGCCGCCTCGATCCCAGGCGGCGCGTCCTCCACGACCGTGCAGAGTACGGGCGCGACGCCGAGCCCCGCCGCGGCCTGCAGGAACACGTCCGGCGCGGGCTTGCCGCGCTTCACCTGCGAGCCGTCGACGATCGCGTCGAAATAGTGGCGGATGCGTCCCTCGTCAACGATCTGGTCGAGGTTGGCCCGCGGGGCGGAGGAGCCAATGGCGATCATCACGCCGCGAGATCGCAGTTGATCGAGCAGTTCCACCGCGCCGGGCGCGAGCGGCACGCGCCCGCGGATCGCGTCGCGATAGCTCGCCTCCTTGGCCTCAGCGATCTCGCGCTGCTCGGGCTCGGGGATTCCGTCGCCGAAGATCATGCGGATGCAGTCGGGGTTGGTGCGCCCGAAGGTTTCGTTGAAGCGGTGGCGCGAGAGGGCGACGCCGCGCGAGGCCGCGACGTCGCGCCAGGCGTCGAAGTGCGCGTCGCCGGAGAGGACCAGAACGCCGTCCATGTCGAAGATGACGGCTCGGCCTTGGAGAGAGGGGTCGGGCATGGGTCGATTGTTGGCGAGTAGTCGTTCGGGAAACAAAAAGAGCCCGAACGCAACGCACGCCGGGCCCTACGGGAAGGATGGACGCTGGATATCGATCAGGGGCCGGGCGGCTTCGCGCCCGAGAGAGCTCGCGAAAGCGCCTCCAGCGACGTGTCGAGGCGAACCACGAGCCCGAGGTGTTCATCGAGAACGATTTTGGTGTCGGCGCGGTAGCTGCCAATCAGCAGGCGAACCTCACTTCCGTGGCGGAAAGCGCCGGACTTGCACGCAAAGACGCGCGAGTCTCGATCGAGCGACACTCGCTCGCTCGTGTCCGGGCTCTCGATCACGCACTCGACGTCTCGATGGACATTGACGGTTCGACCGGAATCGTCGACGAGGGAAACGGGGCGGCCGCGGTCGCAGCTTCCGATCAGGGTCGCGACACCCACGAACGCGGCCACGAGAACCGCTGCGATGGTCTTGGCGGCTGTGTCGGTGGCCACCGCGCGCACGGCACCGCCGAAGCGCCCCCCCAAGCTCGAAGTTGACTGCGGGTCATTCGGATTCTGCGTGGAGTTCATACGTCGTCTCCCATTTCCATCCGTCCGATTCTCTGAATTTACTCGCCGCCTGGCGTGAATGCAACGGAATCTGCGTGATGAATTTCGAGGATGCAGAAATTTCTGCTTGACATGTGAAATTCACACATGTGATCGTCTTTTGTACGGATACAGTGCCGATTCAAGCAAATTTGAGTAGATTTTCTGCACAAATCTCCTAGCATTCGCGGTTTGGAAATTCAAACTCGACGGACACGTTCAGCCGAAAATACTGCAGGTGACTCATGGCGAATGAAGAACTCCGAGTGCTCGTGCAGGAGCTGGAACTTCTCGGAGTGGATCAGGCGCAGATCGCGAGAGTCTGCGGGGTACTGGAGACGACATTTCAGAGAGCCTTAAACTCGAACTCGCCGAACAAGAAGCTCATCGGCAGTGCCAAGGCGCTCAGGCAGGTCGTCAAGGCCGCGCCATCGGAAGGGACGACTCGAAGCGTCGACAACCTGCCCACCGAGATGCAGGTGCTGTCGAGCATGACACCCGAGCAGTACGCGCAGCAGGTCGCCGACGAGTTCGCGGCAGAGGCGCAGATCGCGCCCCACGGAAGCTGGAATCGTCACCTGCTGATCACGTCGCTTCCCATTCTGGAATCGCGGTTCGATGTGGTGTGCGAAGGCTTGCTGAAAGGAGTTTGCCGCGGCAAGCGCTTCGACTACTTTACGTTTCGACCCTCGGTGTTCTCGAGCGTTTTCGGACGCCGGTCTTCCGATTACTGCGTCGCAAACCTGATGGCTTGGTCGGAGTCCGGCGAGGCAGACGTTCACGCGGCGATGGATCGCCTCGATACGGCAGCGGAAAGGTTGGAAACTGAATCTCGCCAATGGCCCGGACGGGCCGGCGACAAATCCAGATTGCGCGACCTGCTCCACCAAAACGTGAAGTTCTACGAGCTGCCGTGGCAGTGGATCGCGCCTAACGAAAAGGTCGTCGTCATGTTGCACGAGAGCCCCGCCGGGGTGAACGGTGAAGCCATCGCCCGGATCATTTGTACATTCCGTGACACCGCGGTTCCCAAGAAAGGCCCGAGCATCGTGGACGCGTACTCCACGGCGTGCGATTGGTACCGCTCGCACTTTCCGACCAGCAGCGACATGCTCGCGGCGCTGCTGCGCCAACCCCGGCGTCAGCCCATCGACTGGTAACGCTCGGACGGCCGGGCTCACGGCGTCTTGGAGATCCCTATGCCACCCATCGATCCCATCGTCCTGCGGGTGCTTGGCATCGTCGGATCGGTGCTTATCGTACTAGGCTTCGCTGTCAAGGATCGGCCACACAAGCGAGCAACGGCAATCGTCAATCTCGCCGGCGCGCTCATATTTGGTTTCACACTTCTGTACCGAGACTCCATCGAAGGCGTAGTCCTCCAGCTCATCTGGGGCACGATTTCGATCAAAGACTTCGTCAGAGCTACCAAATCACCGTCGCCGGGGTAATCGTGCGTCTGCGTTGTGGCGCCTGAAACAGAATCGCCGCCCATTCCTTTGGAAAGAAACCGGGCGGCGTCTGGTCAGGAGAGCTGCGCGATGTCAGGAACACATCGGGCAGGTTCGTGAACCGCCGCGCGGGCGATGACCCGGCATCGGCGGTGAGTTGCGGATGGATCAGCGTCCGCCGCCGCCGGAGCTGATGATCTTGCCGCCGACGACGGCCGAGACTTCGCGTTCGGCAAAGCCATCGATCGTGCTGTTCTGGAGCGAGCCGGAGAAAGAGACGTAGCGACGCCCCTTGACCTGGGAGGCCTGCTGATGGGCGGAGGGCCAGAAGGAATAGCCGTTGAGCTGGCGGTGCATGTAGTCTGGGGCGTTGATGATGAGGGCGGTCTGGAAGGTGCGGATGGTGCCGCCGGTCCCGCCGTTGTCGATCCACTGCTCGGGCTCGACGAGTTCCTGGATGAGGGAGATGAGGTCGGTGGTTTTCTGCTGGCGGTCGCCGAAGCCGGTGTTCTGGGTCTGCTGCGTGTTCTGGAAGGGGCTCTGCCCGCCGCCGCCGGATCCGCCGCTGTTGGAGAGGACGGAGGAGAGATCGAACTGGGGCACGTTGTTGTACCGGGGGACATCCACGAGCAGGTCGGCGATGTCGTAGATTTCGAGGCGCTTGTAGGCGTTGAGGCGGACCTTGGGCCCGACCTGGAAGGAGCCGCTGTCGGAGAGCTGCCAGGAATTTTCACCCTGGGTCGTGCCGCCCTGGGCCTTTTCGAGGACGCGCTCCATGAGCTTCAGGGCGCTGGCGCCGTTGCTCTTGAGGTTGATGATGGTTTCCTTGTCGAGCCCGGAGGTGTTCTGCTCGTCGGTCCAGAGGGCCTCGATGTCGGCGCCGGTGACCTCGCCGAGGAACTTCATCACATCTTCGAGGCGCTGCTCGCGGAATTCGACCTGCACGGGCTTGAGCATCCGTCCCAGCGTCTCGCGCCGCGGATCGACCGTCACCCGCACCGCCTGGGTGTTGGCGGCGGAGTTCGTCGCGGTGGTCGACTGGCTCACGCCCGTCACCTGCGCGCCCGCAACCGAGGCCAGCGACATCGCGGCGCCCGCGGCCAGAACCAGACTACCCGAGAGCTTGAAAAACCGACTCATTTCAGACTCCTTCACGCGATCCATCGCCCGGCCCGAAGGCCTCCCGCC
>JAEUJA010000194.1 GCA_016793195.1 Phycisphaerae bacterium | reverse complement strand
ATGCTCCTGTGACCTATCGGCCGTGAAAACGGACAACTCAGGCAAACTAAGGAAAGTCCGGGTATACACCGATCCGGCTTCAACCCGTGGCGCGCGATAACCACGGGACTCCCGGTCCGTGCCGGATCGTTCTGCCCGAGTTCCTTGTCTTCATATGAGGCGGACGCGCGCTAGTACGCCCTTCGGATCGAGCACCCGGGATAGAACACGCGGATGCACTGCTGCCATTTCTTCCCGCGCTCCACCATCCCCTTGGCGCACCACTGGCACATCCCAACGCCGTGCCCGAACCCGCGCCCGCGGATCCGCACCGTGTCGGCCCACACCTCGATCGTCATGTCCCCGCTGTACACGCGCGTCTGCTTGGTCAATGGCGCCGCGCCCTCGGTCTCCGTGTTGAGCGCGTTCCGCAGTTCCTCGGCCGCGATCTCGTAGCTCGTGTTGGAGTCGTCGGTCACCACAAACCGCGTCGGGCGCCCCGCGTCGCCCGTGCGCTTCACGCTGAACGCGCGCACGCGCCGGATGTCCGCGATCGATTTGCCGCTGGTCCGCCCCCACGCCCGCAGCCGGCGCGACACATCGTCATCGCTCCGTACCACGTCCCACCGGTAATACGTCGCGCTCTCACAGAACGCCTCGCGCCCCGTGGATTGCAGCGGCCCGGCCAGATTGAACGAGCTGGCGCTGTCGGTGGGGAACACGTCCCGCGCCGACGCCGGCCGCCCGCCGCACGTACTCGAGTAATATGCCCGGACAATCTCCCCCCCATACGTCACGACCTGCCCGCGGGTCTGGCGCACCGCTTCATAGGCCGCGGCATTCGAGGGCGCCCCGCCGTACACCTGGTCCGCCGTCGTGCTCTCCACATCGAACCATCGCCCGAGCTTGTGGGCCCGCTCACGCTCATGCAGCGCATAGCTCCGCGACGCCACCGCCTGCACCGCGAACGCCTCCTGCGGCCACTTGGGGAACATCTCCTTCACCACCACGCCCGGCAGATACTCCTCCATCTGCATCACCGCGACGACATCAAAGCGATCGGCCCCCTCGTCGGAGCGGGGACGAACCACCAGGAAGCCCGGGTACCCCACGCCGTCGAGACGGAGCTTGGGGAGCGCGCCGATCACGCTCTTGCGGGCGTCGCGGGCGCTGTCGGGCCCTCCCGCGGCGATCGTGGCCGCACTGTCAAACCCGTTGGGCGCGCCCGCGCGATCCCACGGAATGATCTCCAGGTCCACGCCCGCGCCATGATCCGACCTGACACCGGCGGCGTCCGTGATCGAAAGCCCGCCCGCCGAACTCGCCAGCGTGATCGGCGCGCTGAGCAACTGCACCTTCCCCGAGTTGGCAGCCCGGACGACGAGCTTGGCGCTCCCGTCGACCTTGGCCGTCGTCGAGCCCTTGCGGACGCGCACGCGAATGTCGGGCTCGGAGCGCATGAGTGTGGGGGCCGAGGCTTCCTCGGCCGTGAACAGCCCTTCGAGCGTGGAGCACCCGCCCAACACGCCGCCCAACACACCAGAGACGATTGCGAGCGCCGTAACCATCCCCGTGAACAGCCCGCGACGCTTCATCTTCGTGTTCCGATTCCAGGCCGATTCCATGGCCCAATGCATATTCCTGCTCTCCCGGGCCGTCGCCCCCAAATCCGCCCACACGCCGCCCCCGCTCCCGCCCCTGACGACCGACCGGCCACCACCCATTCAAGGGGGGTCGTCCGCCGATCGATCCATCTTGCCGCTTCGGGTACGATCGCGGGCATGAACAGGCCGCCCATGCCCATCGTCCGAAGCCGTGCGCGCGGCGTGTCGGCGCTCGCCGCGCTCCTGCTTGTCGCCAGTGTACAGATCATCGGCTGCGGGTCGACTCAGGGTCCACCGGCGCCGAGCGATGCCGCGTTCGTGGGCCCGCCGATCTCCATCGAGCCGTCCAACGGCGTGCACGTCGTGGTAGTGCAGGCCCCGAGCGCCGGCTGGACCATCGAGCGCGACGCCGCCCTCGAGCAACAGAAACGCTGGGACGTTTACATCACGCTCCGCCAGCCCGATCCACGATTCATGTACACGCAGCAGGTGGTCACCCTCCGCGCCACCGCCGACGTGCGCCAGGCAGAGGGCGTCCGCGTGCTCGCCCGCGTCGTTCCATTCGCCGACACCAGCAACGAATCGCCCCACCACCCGGCCGCCAGCGCCGGCCCGGGCTCGCCCCCCAAGTAGCCCCGTCGTGAGCGGCCCCGACCCCATCCCGCGCGACCAGGAGCTGCTCTGGCTCCTGGCCCTCACCTCGATCCCGGACATCGGGCCGATCCGGGCCGCCCGCCTGGTCGCCGCGTTCGGCTCGGCGTTCGCCGCCATGCACGCCGCCCAGGCCCAGCTCGCGCAGGTGAAGAGCATCAGCCACGCCTTCGCCAGCGTCATCATCAGGTCCCGCCCCGCCGCCGTCGATGACGCCAAGGCCGAACTCCAGCGCGCCCAGGCCATGTCGCTCCGTCTACTGATGCGCGGCGATCCGGAATACCCCGAACTCCTCCGCCCGCTCCCCGACGCCCCGCCCCTCCTCTACGTTCGGGGCGAGTTCGACCCCGCCAGCCGCGATCGCTACGCCCTCGCCATCGTCGGCTCGCGCGCCTGCTCGCACTACGGCATGGAGCAGGCCGGACGATTCGCCTCCGTCCTGGCCTCCAGCGGCATCACCATCGTCTCCGGCGGCGCCCGCGGCATCGATACCGCCGCCCATCGCGCGGCCCTCCGCGCCGGCGGTCGCACCATCGTCGTTCAGGCCTGCGGCCTGTCCAACACCTACCCCCCCGAAAACCAGAAGTTCTTCGACGAGATCGTCGCCGAAGGCCGCGGCGTCGTCATCTCCGAACTCCCGCTCAAAACCGAACCCAAAGCCGAGAACTTCCCGGCCCGCAACCGCATCGTCTCGGGCCTGAGCCTCGGAGTCCTGGTCATCGAGGCCGGCCTCCGCTCCGGCTCGCTCATCACCGCGCGACTCGCCGCAGAGGAACATGGCCGCGAGGTCATGGCCCTCCCCGGCCGGGTCGACTCGCCGACCAGCCGCGGCTGCCTCGAACTCATCAAGTCCGGCGGGGCCGCCCTCGTCACCGAACCCGCCGATGTCATCGCCCTCATCGAATCTCCCGCCCGTCATCACTACGGCGGCACGCACGCCGATCGGTACTCGCCCGCCGAACAGCAGCCGCTCCTGCCCCTCGGTGCGCCGACCGATTCACATCCCGCGCGCGACGAAGCGCCGCCAAAGAAAAGCCGTCGCAAGAAGCCGAGCAGCACCAGTGAACCGAACGACACCACGTCGGCTCCACGCGATCTCGGCGAGTCATCGCTCGACGCGCGCGCGGACACACCACCCGATCCTGTGCTGCGAGCGCTCACCGAACCGCTGACGCTCGATGCGCTCATCGCCCAAACCGGGATGGACCCGGGGGCGCTCCGGGCCTCCCTGACGCTTCTGGAGATACAGGGGCGGGTGCGGCGCGACGGCCCACGCTTCGAAAAAATCTCGAAGTAGATTGAAGACAAATACTTACGCGATTCTTCTTTCGACCACCAACTCGCTTGGTCCGAGAAAATCACCCCTTGCGCGTGCCGCACGGGGGCTTGCCCGATGCCGAACGGAATGCTGAAAAAGTACTTGACGTGGGGGGGATGTGCGGCTATCTTCTACCAAACTTGTGGCACGAAATCTGATCGGATGTCGGTAGCTCGGTCGACGAATGGAAAGCCACGCGGCACGGATTGCCGGGACCTGTGAGGGAGCGGCAAATCGAATCGGGTGGCGACCGGGAGAGAGAAGTTCGCGGATCGGGCGAGCGGAGTCTGGGCGGGCAATCTCTGCGTGAACGGGTGGGCCGTTCGCTCTCGAGTTCGCCAGGCCTGAAGGTCAGAGGGACGTGCCGGGTTGGTTTGGTCGGATTAGTTTGGCCGGATTGGTTTGTGCGGGGTTGGTGGGGTGGCGTGCGTCGGAGACGCCGCGGTCGGCGAGGGCAACGGACGCCCGAGCCGGAAGGTGCCAGGGTCGGGCGGGACGCCCGATCGGGCAGCGCGGTGGTCGGAGTGACGGCGATGGATCGATCGATGACGCCCGTGATCTGCCTCGGCTCCGGCGAGTATCGCCAGGAGTTTTGCCCCGCGCCGGGCGACGGCGGCCCGTGGTCGCTGCTCGGGGCGGCGTGGTCGTGGCTCGTCGACCTCGTGTCCGCCGCCGGCGGGGTGTGGTCCGCGGCAGAATCGGACGAGGCCGTGAACGAGGATGGGTTGGAAGAAGAAGAGCCGGCCGAAGACGAACCGGGCGAGGTCTTCGGCCCGGCGAGCATGGATTTCCAGCACGGCGCGGCCGTCGCGGCGTGCGGGATGGCCGCGATCGCGCCGGCGGACCAGCCCGATCGCGCCGTCCGGGTCGCGTCGCGATTGGGTGTGCTGGTCGCGTGCGAGCACCAAATGACGGCGCAGCGCTCCGGTGTGTGGCGGGCGTTGTCGGCGCTACGCCCGGCGATCTCGCCGTCGCTCCGCCGTGCCCTGAACCCGGACCCGTTCGTGGACGCCGATGGGCCCTGCTCGTCATGGAACAGGTATGGGGCTCGACCCGGGACGGGGCTCGGGACAGAGCTCGGGTCGGGGCGGGATGCGGGACGTGATGAGGACGTGTCCGGTGGTCGTGAATTGTCCGCGGCGGCGGTCGCCGCGGGCGTGTGTATGGATCGGTCGCCGGCGGGATCGGGAGATTCCGGGGCGTGGAACACGTCGGGTCGCCGCGGGGCGAACCCGACCATGAAGGTCGAGGACGGCCCGGGCGTTTGCGGCCCGGGCGGATTCTCTGGGGAGCGTTGCCATGAATCTGACACCCAAGCAGCTTCGGATCCTGCAGCTCATTCGCGACTGGCGCGTGCGCCGGGGCTATTCGCCGACGATGCAGGAACTGGCGGACGAGATCGGCGTCAGCAAGGTCACGGTGTTCGAGCACGTCGAGGCGCTCATCAAGAAGGGCGCGCTCATCCGCGAGCCCAACAAGGCACGCTCTTTGTCGATCGCTGACGGGATCGCGGTCCCGGACGAGTCGCGCCCGCTCCGCTTCCCCCTGGTCGGCAAGATCGCCGCGGGAAACCCCATCGAGCGCGTCCCCGACATGGAGGAGATCGACCTGGTCGACGTGATCGGCTCGGGCACGCGCGGCGATTCCACCTTCGCACTCAAGGTCGAGGGCGAATCGATGCGCGACGAGGGGATCCTCGACGGCGACTACGTCCTCATCGAGCGCACCCAGGTGGCCCAGAACGGCGACAAGGTCGTGGCGCTCCTGCCCGACGGCTCAACGACGCTCAAGACGTTCTACAAGGAGGACGACCACATCCGCCTCCAGCCGGCCAACCCCGCCTTTGACCCCATCCGCGTCAAGTTCTGCCAGGTGCAGGGGATCGTCAAGGGCGTGGTGCGCCGCTACGGGCGGTGAGTGCCGCGGCCCGTGCCGCGATCCGCTCGCGCCGGTTCGCCCTCGCCGATCTGCTCGCGCCGGTTTGTCCGCGCCGGTCCGCGTCACGCCTGCTCGTCGATGAAACGATCGCGTCGGCGGTGCCGCGCCGCCAAGAGGCCCGCGAGGGACGCGATCGCCAGCGCGCCGGGGGCGGGGACGGTGGCGGTCCACATGACGGCCTCGAGACGCCCGCTGGTGGCCAGAGCGGTACCCACGACGGTGATGATGTTCCCCTCGCGCGAGACGGCCCGTGCATCGGACGCGACATAGCCGGGTCCCAGCGCGGGGTGCAGGTCGATGAAGCCGTCGGGCGAGTCGCTGATCCAGGCGCAGGCGTGGTCGCCGACGTCGAGGATGCGGGCCCAGCCGACGTGGACCTCGCCCGTGGTGGCGGCGATGGTGGAGTAATAGGCCTCGGGGGGCGCGAGGTTGATGAAGCTCTCGGCGGTGTTGTGCCAGAGGGCGGCGTAGGTGCGGTTGCTGAAGTTGGCGCGCCCGACTTGGGTATCGGCGGTCATGGCGCGGACCGACGCGCCGCGCGAGCCAGCGGGCGTGACATCGACGTAGTCGTTGGGCGACCTGTTCCAGATGAGCGCGCGGTCCATGGCCAGGTCGGTGAAGTACGCACCGCCGCCCTGACGCACGCCGTCGGTCGCGCTCGCGCCGGAGGTTCGCGCGCCGGTCGGATGAAGGTCGGTGAACGTGCCCGTCGAGATGTCCCAGAGCGCGGCGCGACTGTTGCCACTCTTGGTCACCTTTCCAACCACTTGATTGGCGTAGATGAACCTCGCTTCTGACGAGCCATAGGACCCGGTCGTGGGCTGAAGATCAACAAAGGTAGACGCGGAACTCGACCACATTGCTGCGTGATACGCCGTATCGCTATACACATAGCCAACCTGGCGGACTCCATGGGCGCCGAGCACTTCTCCGCCCCACCATCCCATCGCGGTCGGGTCGAGTATTTCCACGCTCTGGAAGTTCCCGCGCCAAACCGCGGGCATAAAAGTGGAGGCAGAATTGGGAAGAACATACGTTCCACCCTGCACGCCAGTTGCTGACGCATTTCCCTGCGACTCCTTGGCGCCTGTTGGTTGTAGCGAGCGCCCGATCCATTTGGTCTGGGCCTGGCACTCGGCACTTACGACGGGCATCAGCGCCGACAGGACGGCCAACAGCGGCCATTGGGGTACATAAAATCGCATTGGGATGCTCCGAGAATGATTCACGAGCCTCCCAGCGCATCCGAATAGACTTCGATGAATTCGTCCACGTCCTCGCTGTTGAGCATGCCGTCGACCGTCAGGTCGGCGGCGCGAAGCAGGCTCTCCAAACTCTTCATCTCCATGCGGCATCCTCCGCCCCTCCTTGAACATACCTCATGGGCCCGGGATTGCCACCGTTGCATCGAGTCTCGGCGCATGGCGTCGCTTGGTTCGTGTCCGGTTCGCAAACCGCGGCGGACGATGAAGCTGGGGGGAGGCGCTGGTGCAAGTCCGGCGGCTTGTACACGCCGCCAAGTGAAGAGAAACCCGCCACGGAGAGGCGGGCCCGCAGGACACGGACCTGAGAAGGCGGGTCCGTGGCACGAAGAGAACAGCACCGAAGTCGCAGCGCCGACTTCGGCGGCACGGGAGGGCCAATTGCCCGATGACCAAATGAAGAGAAGGGCACCGCTCATGAAAGCGGCGCCTCAGATCGCGATGACCTGGCCGAAGGTGAGGCGCGGGACGGCCCAGAGGAAAAACGCGCCGCTGGGCTCGCGCCCGGGCTTGTCGCGGTACTCCTTGGTCCGCAGGATGAACCCGCCGGGCGCGTCGGCACGTTCGAGAGGTTCGCCGGAGAAGACAAAGTCGGTCCACGGCGCGGGGAGTTCCTTGGCCTCTCCGAAGTAGCGGAGTTCGAGGGCCGGCGCGTCGCCCGCGCGGGTCATGGTGATCGCGTGTCGCGGCGGCCA
>JAEUJA010000091.1 GCA_016793195.1 Phycisphaerae bacterium | reverse complement strand
TGTCGCACATCAGCCCCTTCGTCGGGACCTCGACCGAGCGCCGCGTCGACGCCGAGAGCCTCGACCGCAAGGTCCATCAGGTCATGACCCGAAAGCTCGTCGTCGCCACGCCCGCGACAACCGTGGAAGAGGCCGCGGCGTTGCTGCTGGCCCATTCGATCTCGTGCCTGCCCGTCGTTGATTTCGGCGGCGCCTGCCTGGGCATCGTCACCTGGCGCGACCTGCTTAGGGCCGCCTACCCGCACCCGGCCACCGGCGACTCGACAAAGCCCAAGGCGGCGTAGGCCCCGCGCCTCGCTACTCCTCGGGCTTGACATGACGGAGCGGCGACCAGCGCCACACCACGCCCCGCGTCACCTGAACTCCATGGTCAAAGATCGCGTTCCCCGCCACCACGATGTCGCCGTTGGCCTCGTTCTCGATGCCCACCGCCCAGGTCGACACCGCGTCCTTCACCAGCAGCCCGATGTTTTCGGTGGTGGCGGCATCCTCGCCCCACCAGATCGTCGCCGACGCCCAGCCGGTGGGCGGGCGAACATAGCCGACGAAGTGCGTGCCATCGGAGTCATAGAGCTTGGAAGAGAGAGCGCCCTGCGGCGCGAGGTTGTGAAGGGACTCGACCGTGCCGCGCCACAACGCGGCCTCTTCGCCGAATCCGGCACGCTTCACATAGCCCATCTGGATGCCGGGGATCATGCCGACGATCTCGGAGGTCGTGTACCCCGTCGCGGGGTGGAGGTCGAGGGCCGAGGCGGCCGTGCCGTTCCAGATGGTGGCGTGGTAATAGGCGATGTTCTTGTAGATGACGCTCCCGCCCACCAGCGTGCCGTCGGTCGCGTAGGCATAGCCGAACTGCATCCGCGAGGCCACGAAGAGATCGGTGAAGGTGTGGGAGGGTCCGGTCCACATGCAGGGGCGCTCCAAGCCGGTGTTTGTGAAGCTCGCCCAACCCGAAATGAGAGAGTCCCGAATTGCGAGCGCGGACGAATGACTGTACGAACCTGAGGCAGGGTGCAGATTGGCAAACGACTGCGATGTACCATTCCACAAGGCCGCACGTTGATAATCTGTTTGGCCAATTCTTTGCACTGAATATCCAACCTGACTCAGTTGGCTTGCTCCGGCAGCCCTGCCGGCATAATAACCAGAAGGTAATAGATTGACAACCGGCTGACCGCCAATCCCCCACACAACTGGAGCGGAAACGCCTCCATATGGGTTGGAATACCCTACGGTTGTCATACCGTGTGAAGCAATAATTTCGCACTTGTCGTTCGGCGATCCGGTCAACGGAAACAAGATCCGAAGGGTCCAGCGTCCAACTTTGCCGTCAACATCGCTCGCGCATGCCCGTGCCGAGAATGCGGCGATCACCAGGACTGCTGTCGCGAATCTCATCGCAACTCCCTTGTTATTCGGCGTTCATGGATTCATACGACCACACGAACGTTTCCAGATCGTCCGTGTCGATCTGTCCGTCTTCGTTCAAATCAGCGGTCGGCGAGGACGTTGACACTGCTTCAGAGAAGGACTCGGCATCGCCGCCTTCCGCGAATCCGTTCCCGTTGAGGTCCGCCGCGCACAGATTGATGGTAATCTTGCGAACATAGCAGTTTTTGCTCGACCACCCGCTGCCCACCGGCTCCCTGGCGATGTAGGCCGCGTACAGCTTCTTACCCGTTGGCCCGGCTGGCGCCAGCGTCTGGTAGTCGCCCAAGAACATCTCGGCCGGGAACGAGGACGGCGTGAGACGCGTGGTCGTGATCTGCATGGTGGGTTGCTTGAAGTCCGTGATGCGGGTGTGGTAGACATCGAAGTACTCGGAGTCATAACCGGGCGAGGGGTCGTTGCGGTTGTCGTAGTAGATAAGGTTGACCGCGCCCGTGCAGTCGATCGTCATCGCGGGCACGATCTGATCAGGGCCTTGTTCGATCAAACCGCCGGGAGCCACGCCCAGCATGGCGTCAGTCATGTGGAGACCATGCACACCCTCGTTGGCAAACGTCAGCCCTCCGTCTACGCTTCGAAAAATGTACAAGTCCGCGTTCCGATCCTCGGTCAGGGGGTGCCCGGCCTCGCTCCTGGCGTAGTACGCAACATAAACCCAGTTGGGCGACTTGGAGCGATCCACCGCGATCGTCGGGGCGCACTTGCGACGATCAACCTTTGGCGAAAAATCGCCGATCGGCCCGTCCGACCAGATCGGGCAGGCCTCCACGCCCATCCCGAACCCGGGAATGTTCGGCGCGGAATTATTCGGCCACCAGTGCGCGCCCGCGCTATCGGAAAACACGACATACGGCTTGCGCGCGTTGTACTTCCCGGCAACCGCAGGATATCGATCGAGGACCGTCACCACGACCACCCCCGAATCGGTCACAACCGGGAGTGAGCCCCAGCCCCCGTAGTCGCACACGTCACCCGTTTCCGGGTCAGGAGTGTCGGGCTTGATGCGGAGTTTCGTCCATGTGTTCAAGAAGGCGTCGCCCGTGACCTGCGCACTCTGCGCGTTGGTGCTGTCGCACGCGGTCATGGTCTGGTCATTGTAAGTCACATAGTACATCGTCGATGAGAGCGTCGGATCGGGCCCCACCGCCATGAACGGCTTGTCGGAGACCCCTTGGGTTCCGGCGATCGCAAAGCCGCTGGTCCAATCAGTGTCGCCAGCCTCCTTGTTCGCGTAGTTGATGCCCGCGAAGCTCCCACCCTGAGTTTGCCCGCGCAACCCTCCCAACCAGATTCGACCGCTTCCCCGTACGCTCACCGCGAATGGATCCTTGAGTGCCGACACCGCTTCCGTTGAAGTTCGGAATGGGGGATGAGGATACACGCCGAATGTCGCGAACCCGTTGATTGAAGCGGCAATTCCGCGCAGTGGATCAGTAGTTGTCGCGATGACCGCCGCCTCGTTGTCGTTGATTTGACTCGCCGCAATCGCGCACTCAGTCCAGACAACGCCCTCAGGATTGACACGAACCGCCGGGCCAAAGGTGACGGTCGGTGGCGGAGGCGCTCCGATCGACGTCGCGATCGCGCTCGCCAGCATCACCGCGACCGCCGACTTCCTACAGAGAGAGAGAGAGAGAGAGAGAGAGAGAGAGAGAGAGAGAGAGAGAGTTCATATCAAGCTCCCTTCTTATTGGACTCGACTCATCTTCTTCGGGCATTACCCCACTGTCAACTGAATTTCGGGAAAATCCAGAGTTCGTAGTCTGGTTTGTGATTCCGACGGCCCGAACCCAGACACTCTCGCCGCGTACCTCCCCCACCGCCTCAGCCCGCACCGGCGAACGCCGATATATTGGAGCGCCGGCGGCGGCGTCTGTTCGGGGGTTTTCACCGGTCAACCGCCGTTCGGCATGGCTTGGCGGGCCGGGCGGACATCCGATGGCAGAGACGATCAAAGCCCGACCGACTTCGCTGGTGACGAAAGGCAACGCGTGAAGGTACTGATCACAGGCGGCTCGGGGTTCATCGCTCGCTACTTCCACGAGCTGTTCACGCCGCGCGGCGTAGAAATCTCCATTCTCGACCTCGTCAAGCCCGAGTGGGATATCGGGCGTGCCGCGTTTCATCAGGGCGATGTCCGCGATCCCGCCGGCGTGCGTCGGGCGATGCAGGGCTGCGACGCGGTCCTCAACCTCGCCGCCGCCCACCACGATTTCGGCATCGAGCACGACACCTATTTCGACGTTAACGAGCGCGGCAGCAAGGTCGTGTGCGACGTCATGGACGAGCTGGGCGTCCGCAAGGTGTGCTTCTACTCCACGGTCGCGGTGTACGGCGGCGCGCCCGAGCCGCACCACGAAGAGGCAACGACCAACCCCACCTCGCCCTACGGCGCCTCCAAGCTCGCGGGCGAAAAAGTCTTCGCGGCCTGGGCCGCCCAGGGCCAGGGACGCACCTGCCTGGTCATCCGCCCCACCGTCACCTTCGGCCCGCGAAACTTCGCCAATATGTACTCGCTCATCCGACAGATCCACTCGGGGAAATACTTCCAGGTCGGCCCGGGCACGAACATCAAGAGCCTGTCGTATGTCGAGAACATCGTCGAGGCGACC
>JAEUJA010000042.1 GCA_016793195.1 Phycisphaerae bacterium | reverse complement strand
CCCAAGGCCGCCACGCCCAGCGCCATCGCCGCGAGAATCGTCGCGATTACCATGGCGTGTACCTCATGCCCAGCAGCCCCAGCCCGTGCAGGCCCAGCGCCGCCAGCGCCGCCAGCGCGAACGGCCCGAAATGATCCATCGGCACCGTCCCCACGCTCGCATACTTCGCCGGCTTCATGCGATCGATATGCCGGAACACCGCCTTGATGCTCTGGTCGTCCGACGCGCGGAACGACTCGCCCCCCGTCCGCCGCGCCAGCTCCGTCGTCTCCGTCGGCGCCTCGCTCTCGCCGATGTGGATGTAGTACACCACGATCCCGGATTCCTCCAGCTCGCCCGCCACCTCGTCCTCCTGCCCCCCGCCAAGGTCGGCGCTGAACCCGTCCGACACCAGAATAATCATCCGATCCCCCTCGGCCCCCTCCGCCTCCATGTTGCCGCGACAAAACCGCAGCGCCGCCCCGATCCGCGTCCCGCCCATGTGGCTGGGCTGGTTCGACGGGTCCGCAAACGGCATCGCGTTCCGCACCGCCTGCAAGTCCTTGGTCAGCGGCAGCCACCGGATCTGCTCCGTCCCAAACAGCGTCAGCCCGAAGGCATCCCCTTCCCTCGCGTGCGTGAAATCCTCGATCGCGCTGCTCGCCAGCTCGTAGTTCCGCCCCGTCATGCTCCCCGACACATCCATGCAGATCTGGATGTTCGTCAGCAGCCGCTCGCGCCGAGGCTGCTTCATCACCTGCGGCCCCGCCAGCATCACGATCGCCGCCGCCAGCACCACCAGCGGCGCCGCCTCAAACACCGCCAGCACGCCCCGAATCCATGAGTGACTCGCACCCCGCCCCGCGCCCCCCGCACCCGACGGCTCGTGGTCGCTTGGAAGCACCAGCCCCGCCTCGCGCACAACGATCATCCACCCCAGCAGCACGGGGATCGCCAGCACCAGCAGCACCCACGGATGGGTGAACGTCATGCGCCGCCCCCCACACGCCCGGGCGTGCCGCTCGCGGCCGCAACTTCCTGGTCGCTCGCCCGCGCCACGCGTTCCGCCGCCGCCAGCGCACTCTCCCGCGATCCGCCCCGCGACAAGCCACCCTCCGCGTGCGTCCACGCCTCGACCGCGCGCACGATCGCGCCCGTCGCTTCGCCACGCCGCAGAGCCGCCAGCGCCGCCGCCAATTCGCGCGCCGATTTTGCCGCCGGCGCCTGCTCACGCATGGCGCGCAAGAGCAGAAGCTCCATCCGCGCCCGCTCATCCACCGAAAGCTCGCGCGATCCCGCCTCGGCGAGCACCGCCCGCAATCGCTCGATCGTCGTCGGTTCCGGCGCCGCCGCCTCGCCCTGCGCCATCGGCATTCGCGCCAGCCGCCGCCTCACCATCACAACCACCGGCACCAAAAGCCACGCCGCACCAAGCGCGATCAGCCCCTCGCGATACCACACGCGCAGGTCAAGCTCCTCCGACCCCTGCCCGAACACATCCGTGCCGGCGTTCGCGGGCAACCGGCTCTCAAACCGGATCGGAATCGGAGCCAGCCCCGCCGCACGCCCATCGACGCGCTCGACCAGCGACGCAAGGTCAAACTCACCCGTGCGCAGCCCCAGATACTCGATCGTGAAGAACCCCGCCCGCGCCGACGCACCCACTCGCACCAGCACCGGCGCGTTGGGTTCCGCCGCCTTGGCACGCAGCCCGCCGACCGCATATTCAACCTCGATCGTGCCCGCCGTCCCGCGAGACGCGCGAATCACCCCGCGCTCCGGCGATCCATCCGCCTTCATCTCTTCCGTCTTCGTCCGCTCCGCACTCGCGCCCGCACGCTCCTTCTTCACCCCATCCTGCGCCGTCGCACGCCCGCAGAACCCGCCCGCGCCGATCAACGCCGCCACCGCGGCCAATCGACCGCACGCCCGCGTCAACCCGCCGCGCGCGCCCCTCATCCCCGTCCCCTTCCCACGCCCGCGCGCCCCGTGATGAACCGCCGCAGCGGCGCGATGAACGCCTCGTCCGTCCGAACCGTCATCGCATCCGCGCCGCAACGCAGCAGCTCGAGCCGCAGCGCGTCCGCGTCAACCGTCGCCCCGCGCCGCGGCCCAAAGAAGTGCGACCGCCCCGTCTCCGACTCGCGCACCCGCGCAAACCCGCCCCGCCACGACGCCAGCTCCACCGGATCGACCAGATGCACCACCAGGCACTCGTGCCGCTGCGAGCACCGCCTGATCGCGCCCATCGCCGATGGATCGTGCAGATCGCTCAGCACAAAGACCAGACTCCGCCGCTCGGCCCGCGCGCTCAGCGTGTCTAGCCGCTCGCCCAGCGTCGTCTTCTCCGACACACTCCGCGCCCGCAGCGGATCAAGCCCCGCCCACAGGTCCGTCCGCGACAGGCTCGGCGTCGTGCGCACCTCGCGCTCGCCCGCGCCCAGAATCGCCACCGGGCTCAGGCGCCGCTGCGCCACCAGCCCCAGCGCCGCCGCCATCCACACCGCAAGATCGTGCTTCGACCGCGCCGTCGACGCCACGCCCATCGACGCCGACGTATCCACCACGATGCGCACCCCGACCCGCTTGAGCGCCTCGTACTGGCGGATATACGCCCGCCCCGTCCGCGCCGTCAGCCGCCAGTGGATCGCGCGGATCGGGTCGCCCGGCTCATACGGCCTGGCCCCCGCATACTCCAGCCCGCTCCCCACGAACAGCGACGCGTCCGTGCCGAACGCCAGGTCGTCCGCCAGCCGGCGAACCACCAACTCAAAGTTCTCCCGCGCCAGCGTGTCGGGCGCGGGCAGCGACGTCTCGCCGGCGTCGATGGGCGCGGGCGACATCACGCCATGGTGTCCAGGATTTCGCGCAGCACCTGGTCCGACCGCCGCCCCTGCGCGATCGCGTCATACCGCAGGCGCACCCGGTGAAGCACCACGTCCTCCGCCAGCGCGAACAAGTCCTCGGGGATCGTGTAGGCCCGTCCCTGGATAAACGCCCGCGCCCGCGACGCGTGCACCAGCGCCAGCGCCGCCCGCGGGCTGCACCCAAGCTGGATGTCCGCGTGACGCCGCGTCAGGTTGACCAGCTCCACGCAGTCACGCACGAACACCTCGGAGACATGCACCGCCTGCACCGCCGCCATCGCGCTCGAAAGATCGCGCAGGTGCATCTGCTTCCCCGCGTCGATCGCGTCGAACGCCGACATCGGCACCGCCCCGTCCCCCTGCCGCCTGAGCTTCAGCGCCAGGCTCCGACGCACCACCTCCGCCTCTTCCTCGGGCGTCGGATACGTCAGGCGGTGCCTCAGCATGAACCGGTCCAGCTGCGCCTCGGGAAGATCGAACGTGCCCGCCTGCTCCACCGGGTTCTGCGTCGCGATCACCAGGAACGGCGCCGGCAGATCGTGCGTCGCGTTGCCGATCGACACCCGCCGCTCCTGCATCGCCTCCAAGAGCGCCGACTGCACCTTCGGGCTCGCGCGATTGATCTCGTCGGCCAGGAATAGATTCGTAAAAACCGGCCCCTTGTGCACGCGGAACTCACCCGTGCGCTGGTCCAGGATCTCCGATCCGATGATGTCGCTCGGCAAAAGATCGATCGTGAACTGCACCCGCGCAAAGTGAAGGTCGATCGCCCCCGCCACCGCCTGCACCATCAGCGTCTTGGCGATCCCCGGCACGCCCTCCAAGAGCAAATGCCCGCCGGTGAGCAGCGCGATCAGCACCCGCTCCACCACCACCGACTGCCCCACCACCGTCCGCGCAACCGTCGCGCGCACGTGCTCCGCAAACTCGCTCGGCCGCTCCGCCTGCGCCACGCCATTCCCGTTCGACATCTGCGACATGCGACGCCCACTCCCTTGATACCAGCACAACTCAAGCCATCGTCAGTGCCTCGACTCAACCCGTGACGATCGCCCTCTCGGGCGTTCCGCGTCACCAACGCTCTTCAAGTTGCTCATTCCGCAGTCCCCGTTCCCCATCCTCCTCCGCGCCCCTCTGCTCTCCTCTGATTCCCCTGCGTTCTCTTCTTCCACGCACCTTCGCGCTCTTCGAGGCCTTCGAGTTCAACCCTCTCCTCTGCGGCCTCTGCGCCCTCTGCGTTGAAACTCTTCTCTTCGCCGCGCACCCCTCACTCACCAAGCAACATCTCCACCACGCCCTTCAGCTTGTCCGGCTTCACGCCCGCCGCTCGCACGTTCCCCGCGCGATCCACCACCACGATCGCCGGCCCAAACTTCACGCCCCACGCCGCCGCGATCGCGCCCGCCGCCTCGCCGTCCTTCGCGTCATTCCGATTCGCGTCCTGCACGAACGCCATCGCCACCTTCGACGCCTTCACCACCGGCTCCAGCGCCTTCCACGCCTCGCCCTCGCCGCACACGCCAACAAATCGCACGCCCCGCGCGGCAAACTCGCCCTCCAACCCCGCCATCTCCTTCAAGTGCGCCGCCGTCATCGCCAGCGCCGGATTCGCAAAGTACACCACCCCCACCTCGCCCTTGGGAAGCGCCTCGTCGGGTCGCGTACCCAGCCACGTCTCGCCCGCCAGCGCCGGCGCCGGCTTCCCCTCCATCGCGCGCAGCGATTCGGGCCGCTTCGCGCCGCCCGCGAACACCTCCGGTCCGAATCCCTTCGCCACCTCCGCCTCGCTCGGGCCCTCCTCCGCCAAGAGCGCCTTCACCACATCCTCCACATGCTGCGGCATCAGCCCCGCCGCGCGCACGATCCCCTTCTTGTCGATCGCCACATACGTCGGCCAGAACTGAAGCTGGTACGCCTCCGTCGAAACACCCGTCTTCGCGCCCGCCTTGTCCTTCCCCACCGGGTAATTGATCTTCTTGTCCTTCACAACCCGCGGCGCGCTGTCCCACCCGCTCGCCGCGTCATGCACGCCGACAAACGCCAGCCCCTTCTCCTTGTACTTCTCCACCAGCTCCACATTCTCCGGCACCGCCGCCATGCACGGCCCGCACCAGGTCGCCCAGAAATCAACCACCACCACCTTGCCGCGAAGCTTCGACAACGACACCGCGTCGCCGATCCACGTCTCGATCTCCAGTTCTTTCGCCGGCTTGCCCTCCAGCGACTTCAGCGGCGCGGGACGATTCGCCCCGTCAAAGAACCACGCGTCCGGGAACGGCTCGTCGCCGCCCCCAATCACGTCGCCAACCACATCGCCAATCTCGCCCCGCGGCGCGCTCGCCAACATCGCCGCGCCACCGCCCGCAAGGCCAGGCGATACCGCCGCCGACATCGCCACAAGTCCGGACAACAACCGACACGCGGCCTGGTTTTTCATGATGCGGAATATACCGCATCCACCCGCGCCGGGTTCAGATGTTTGTGACAATCCGCTCGATTCCGCACCGATCGCGAGGGATTAGAACTCCACCGCCACGCCGATCGTCGCGATCATCTCGTGCCCGTCGCCCTCGTTGTAGTCCCGCATGTTCTGGCCGAGCACCAAAAGCGACACGCCCGCGTTGAGCGTCCAGTCACCCATGCCGTCCGGCATGTCCAGCGGAATCCCCGCCTTGGCGCCGAACTGCGCATAGCCGAACGTGTCGTCGTTCCCGTCCGAGTCCTCGTAATATTCGTGCAGGCTGAACCCGACCGTCACCGGGAACCGAATCTCCACCGTCGTCTCGCCGAACTTCGCGTCCGGCCCCGGGGCGATCCCAAGCTCCAGATACGTCCCCCGCCGTGCGTCCGCCCCGTCCGTGAAATTGCTCCCGGTCTCAAACGCCAGCAGCGTCCGCGGCCTCATCGTCCACGCGCCCAGATACTCCGAATCATCAAACGCCGCCGTCAGCATGATCTCCTGCACGCTCTGCCACGCGTCGCTCGGGCTCGTGTAGAAGATATACGACGCGCCGAACTCCCACCTCCCCGCCGCCAGCGTCAGCCCGCCGTAGTAATCGATCTCGTACCAAGGCTCCTTCCACGCGCTCTCCGTGTCCTCGCCCGTCTCCTGCCCGTGGAAACTGTTCCACACGCCGGCGAACGCGCCCAGCGACCAGTCGTCCGTCTCGTGAATCGTGTAGCTCAGCGTGAGCCCCGGCTGCAAAATCAGCCCGCTGTCCTCCTGCAGGAACCCGCGGAAGTAGTAGCCCGTGGTGTAATCGAGTGTGAGCGACACGCCGAACGCGCTTTCGCTCTCTGCGGCCTCCTCAACCCGCGGCGTCGCTGAACCTCCAGCGGTCTTCGTCGCGTCACCCGCCGCGTTCCCCGCCTCGGCCTCCTTGGCCTCCTGCCCGAACGCCACGCCGCCGATCGCCAGTCCCGCCGCCATCGCCAGCCAATTCACGTTCTTCATGGTCGCTCCAGCCGCGCCCATCCCGGGCGCCTGTCGTGTTATCGGCAGGTTCCGGGGTCAGCTTCGATCGAATCTCGCTTCCGGCCGTATTCCGTTCGCACTTCCACGCCGCAACTGTATCGAACACGCACCATCACACCCAAACCCCGGGGTTCCACCGCGCCCGAACCAAGCCGTGTGGCAGCGCCCGCCCGCGCTACGCCGACCGTCGCGCAATCTCCGCCTGAGCCATGAACCCCAATCCGCGCGCCCCCGACCAGATTGAGCCAATCGACCCATGAGCGCCCGCCACCCACCCAACTAACCTCGCGCGCCCGAAGAGAGCGAGCACACACGGTTGGCACGCCGCACCCGATCCGTCTCGGGCGCGACAAAGAACAGGCAAGCCCGCCGCGATGCCCGCGAGAGTGAGGAGAAGACCATGAGACACCAGCGCCTTGCCATCGTCGTCATGCTGGCCGCCTGCGGCAGCGCACTCGCGCAGGTCGACCCGCCACCGACCTGGGGCCAGAACGACGGCGTCTCACTCAGCGTCGGCTACGCCTTTCCGACAGATGCATTCCCTCCCACACCGGACTTCTCCGTGTCATGGAGTGGATGGGGCGGTGATCAGTGGGAAAAATCCGACACCATCGCGTACATGCCCACGCTGTCAACCCACGTCGGCGCCTGGGGATTGACCGAGAACAACACAAGCAAGAACATCACCGGCGTCCTGTCCGTGCGCCTCGCGAACGGCATTCTCCTCCCGGAGAAAGGGGTCTGGTACCAATTCGACGTGTTCTGGGGGAACGACAGCAACTACTGGATGACGCCCACCACCGAGAGAGGCTTCCAGATCGAGAACGAGTGGATCGATGCCCCATGGGACCTCGGCTGGGGCTGGTGGCGGATCACCGGCACCTTCACCATCAAACCCCAGCCGCCCTGGGAGCAGTTCGACTTCAACTTCGTGACGGCCCCGGGCGGCGGTCCGGTCGCCATCGACAACTTCTATGTCCACACCCACTGCGTGCCGACCCCCACCACCGTCGCTCTCTTTTCCCTTGCAGCCCTCGGCATCGCCCGCCGACGCCGCTAACCCGCGCCACGCTCGCTTCGTTGTCAC
The DNA here is from genome assembly GCA_016793195.1 of Phycisphaerae bacterium. Classification (GTDB taxonomy): domain Bacteria; phylum Planctomycetota; class Phycisphaerae; order Phycisphaerales; family UBA1924; genus JABWBC01. The sequence goes on along the minus strand of JAEUJA010000042.1, from coordinate 131 downwards.
GATCGCTTCCTGAGAAACTCCAACCCCACCCGGGCGGCCGCGCACGCGACCGCCCGTTTTCATGCGCCCGCCCCATCACCCCCGCCCAATCCCCGCCATCACCGTCATCACGCCAAAGCACACGCACGCCG
>JAEUJA010000027.1 GCA_016793195.1 Phycisphaerae bacterium | reverse complement strand
GCGCGAGAAGACGACCGCCTGACCGACCTCCCCGGAGCTTTCATTCCCTATGCGACCGATCCTGCGGACCGCGATCATCACTCTCATTTTCCTGGGCGTCGCCATCTGGGCGATCATTCCGCCCAAGGAAAAGCTGCGCCTGGGCAAGGACCTCCGCGGCGGCGCGAGCCTCGTCTATTCCGTCCAGATCAGGAGCGGCGAGGACGCCAAGGCCGTGCTCGCCGAGACCATCGACGTGCTGCGCAAGCGCATCGACCCGGAGAGCCAGTTCGACATCTCGATGGTGCCTCAGGGGCGTGATCGGATCGAGATCACGATGCCGCTCCCCAACGACGAGGTCAAGGCGCTCAAGAAGGCCTTCGAGGACGAGCTCGCCAAGCTCGGGCGCGGCGCCATCAAGGGCGATCGACTCGACCAGTTGCTGCGCGCCCCGGCCGACCAGCGTGAGGCGGAAATCCAGAGGCTCGCGGGCGGCGACGCCAAACGCGCCGACCTTTTGCGCGTGGCGGCGACGGCGTGGGACGCCTCGCTGGCACGCCGCGCGGAGCTCGACGCCGCCAAGGCCGCCGGGAAGCCGGCGGAAGAGTTGGATGCACTTGTCGACGCCGCCGCCCTGTCGGAAAAGGCGGTCGACGACACCAGCGCCGCGGTGCTCCGCGCCGCCGTCTCACCGGAGGAAGTCCGCCGCGCCCTCCTGCTGTCCGCTCGCGAGCGCACGCTCACCGATCCCAAGACCGGCAAGAAGGTCTCGCTGGGGAGCGCCCGCGACCGGGCGATCAAGAAGATTCGCGAGTCGCACCAGGAAATCTCGGGCGATCTCGACAACGTCATCGCGGCCTACGACACCTTCACCAAGCAACGCCGCTCGCTCGACGATCCCCAGGACCTGATCCGCATGTTGCGGGGCGCGGGCGTCCTCTCGTTCCGCATCACGATCCAGCCGGGCTGGAGCCCCGCCGACGAGATCCGCCTGCGCCAGGAACTGGTCGACCGCGGCCCGCGAAACGTCCGCTCCAGCGAGGCCCGCTGGTACAAGATCAACGATATCTCGACCTGGTACAACTCGACCGACGAACTCGAGCACCTCGACGCCGATCCCGCGGGCTTCTTCAGCTCGCGCGGCTATGTTGGGGCCGAGCACAACGGCGAGTATTTTCTCCTCTGCTGGGACACGCGCAAGACGCGGTTGACCAACGCCGAGGGCGTGTGGAAGGTGAGCCGTGCGTACGAGAGCCGCGACGAGCTCGGGCGGCCGTCGATCGCGTTCGAGATGGACCCGCGTGGCGCGGTGCTGCTGGGCGAACTGACCAAGGACCACGTGAAGCAGCCGATGGCCGTGCTGCTCGACGACCAGGTCTACACGGCGCCGACGCTGCAATCGGCGATCTCCAAGAGCGGCCAGATCACCGGCGACTTTGACCAGCGCGAACGTCAGTACGTCATCCGCACCCTCGCCGCCGGCTCCCTCCAGGCCAAGCTCTCGACCGAGCCGTTGAGCACCAGCGTGCTGGGCCCGGACATGGGGCTTGACAACCTGCGCCTGGGCCTGAAGGCCGGGCTGTATTCGTTCGCGGTCTGCGCGGGCTTTCTGATCGTGTACTACTTCACCTGCGGCGGGATCGCCCTGATTGGCCTGCTGGTGAACTGCCTGCTGCTGCTGGGCGCCATGGCGCTCAATCGGGCGGCCTTCACGCTCCCCGGCATCGCGGGCGTGATCCTGACATTTGCGATGGCGGTCGACTCCAACGTGCTGATCTTCGAGCGAATACGCGAGGAGATCACGGGGCGCGGCGCCGACCTGCGCACGGCCGTCCGACTCGGGTACTCCAAGGCCCTTTCTGCCATCATCGACGGCAACCTCACCAACCTCATCGTCTGCCTGGTGCTGGGCTTCGTGGGCACGCCCGAGATCAAGGGCTTTGCCATCACCATGGGCATCGGCGTGCTGACGACGCTGTTTGCCCAGCTCACGTTTACCCGACTAATCTTCGACGTCATGGTCGAGAAGTTCGGCTGGCGAAGCACCACCATGCTCCCCATGGCCGTGCCCGCCGTGCAGCGTGCCTTCACTCTCAACGTCGACTGGATGAAGTATCGCGGCGTGTTCTACGGCGTCTTTGTCGTGCTCGTGGGCCTGGCGGCGACCATGATCGTCACCCGCGGGAGCAAGATGCTCGACACGGAATTCGTGGGCGGCACGGCCGTCACCCTGCGTACCGGCGCAGATGAGGCGGGCAAGCCCCGGGCGCTGAAGCGTCAGGACGTGGCCGATCGACTCACCGCCGCGGCGGAGAGGCACCCGGACCTTGGTGCGCTCCGCAACGCCGACATCCAGGTGGTGAATCCCGAGCCCGACGGCGTGACGTCGCACACCTTCACGATCAAGACGTCGCTGACCGACGCCAAGTCGATTTCCGGCGCGTTGTCGGAGGTGTTCGCCGACGTGGTCGACGCGCGTTCGAGGCTGCGCTTCGGCCGCTCCGACGCCGCCACGCCGCGCGAAGCACCGGCCTACCCGATCCTTTCGCCCATCCTGGGTCAGAGCATTGACCGCCCCGGCGTCCGCGCCAACGTCCAGGACTACATCGGCGGGCTGGCGATCGTGATCGAGGGCATCGAGCCGCCGACCTCGCTGGCGGCCCTGCGCGAGCGCCTCGACCAGACCCGGGCCGAGCCCGAGTTCGCTTCCACGCTCGGGCGCACCCACGACCTTCAGGTGATCGAGGGGAGCGAGGAGCAGGTCCGCTCCGCGGTCGTGCTTGTGCGCGACGACAGCATCAACTACTTCAGCGGCGAAGGAATCTGGGCCAGCGACCTGCGCGACTCCGAGTGGAATGCCGTGGTCCAGGCGGCCCAGGAATCCACCACGTTCCTGAACGTTCAGACCATCGGCCCGGCGGTGGCCGACCAGTTCACCGCGCAGGCGATTGTCGCGCTGTCGCTGTCGACGCTGCTGGTGGTGATCTACGTCTGGGTCCGCTTCAACTCCGTGCGGTACTCCATCGCCTCGATCGTGCCGACGCTCATCGACTGCTTCTCGGCCGTGGGCCTCATCGCCCTGGCGGAACTCATCTACGACGCCAGCCCGGGGCTCGCCCAGTCCCTGGGCCTGCTCCCGTTCAAGATCGACCTGACGGTTATCGCGTCGATCCTGACCATCCTCGGCTATTCGATCAACGACAAGATCGTCGTGCTCGACCGCATCCGTGAGAACCGCGGAAAGCTCCCCTTCGCCAGCCGGAAGACCATCAACGACTCGATCAATCAGACCATGAGCCGGACGCTTATGACCGGTTCGACGACGATCCTGTCAACGCTCATTCTTTACCTGGTCGGCGGCGAGGCGGTTCGCTCGTTCGCGTACTCGCTGGGCTTGGGTGTGATCATCGGAACGATTTCGTCGATCGCGCTTGGGGCGCCGCTGGTGTGGGCGCGCAAGTACGACAAGCAAGCCGCCAAGTCCTGACCCCGGACGGGTCTGGGCTGGTTTCGGGCGGCTCGCGGACGCGGGAACGGAATTCCGCGGGAGGATGCCGTGGTGCAGAGGCCCGAGAAGGTCGCGGCGGGGTTGCTCTTCCTGGTCGGGCTGTGGATCGCGGTCTATTGGCTGTGGGAGCCGACCCGCCCCGAGATTTCATTCGGCAACACCCCGGGTGAAGGAGCCGAGGTCGAAACGCGGCCAGCGCCGAGCCCGTCGCCGCTGCGCCTCGATCAGGGCCTTCCCGCCCCGCCCCGGAAGACCAATTCGGAGCCGCCGCCCCCGACCAAGCCTGTCGAGGCCGAGACCGGCGCCGCGCCTACACCCAGGCCAACCCCGACGCCGGAGCCCGCCGTCATCGCGCCGGAGTTTGAGGACTACGTCGTTCAGAAGGGCGACACCTTTGCCGCGATCTCGACCCGATTCTTCGGCACGCCCGTCCACGCCCAGTCGATCGTCCGCGCCAACCCGCTCATGGACCCGCTCCGTCTTCGCCCCGGGCGAACCATTCGAGTCCCCAAGGACCCCGCCAACATCCAGGGCAAGCCCGTCGCCCCCCCTGCCAAGGGCGAGGACGGCCAGGCCTCCGTCTACGTCGTCCAGTCCGGCGACACCCTCTCGGGCATCAGCCACAAGCTCTACGGCTCTATGAAACACGCCGATCTCATCTTCCAGGCCAACCGCGATCGCTTGTCATCGCCGGAATCGATCCGCGAAGGCCAAACCCTCAACATTCCACCGAAGCCCAAGAGCGAATAAGCCTCGCTGCCCGCTCGCATGACCAACGAACGAACTATCCCCGATCGCGTCGACGTCGTCATCTTCGGCGGCGGCGTGGCCGGCCTGTGGACCCGCTGGCGACTCGAACGCGCCGGCTATTCCACGCTTCTCCTCGAACAATCCTCGCTCGGTCAGGGCCAGACCATCGCGTCGCAGGGCATTCTGCACCGCGGGACGAAGTACGCCTTCGGCAAGGACGTCGCCCAGGCCTCGATGGAGCTCCTCTTGGCCCAGGAAGTCTGGAGCCGCGCCCTTCACGGCGCCGACGGCCCGGACCTGCGCCGCGTCGCCATCCTCTCGCCGACCACCGTTCTTTGGACCAGCGAGAACTTCCTTTCCCGCTTCACGGGGGCCGTGGCGGCGGGCGTGTTGAAGTCCGGCGTCAAGAAGCTCGAAGGCGACGCTCGTCCCGCGGCGTTCAAGGGTGCCCCCAAGGGTGTCGGTGTGTGGGAGATCGACGAGAAAGTCGTTGATTCTTCCACGCTGGTGCGCGAACTGGCGCGGAGCGCCCGCGGCCCGATGGCGAACCTCGCACTCGACGCTCGTCCACGGTGGGCGACGACGGGCGTTCTCTCGTGGATCGATGCCGCGGGGCGCGAGCGTGCGACGCACACCGCCGCCGCCGTGCTGTGCGCCGGCGTGGGGAATAAATCGCTCGTCGCCTCGCTCTCGTCCGCGCAAGCCGGCTCCGACGCCGTGGCACGCCACGTCGCGCAGCGCCGCCCACTCCACATGGTGATGATGCGAGGCGCGCCCTGCGACCTCTTCGGGCACTGCATCCGCGAACTCTCCGACAAACCGCGACTCACGGTCACCTCCGCGCGCGACTCCGACTCCTTCGTCTGGTATCTCGGCGGCTCGCTCGCCGAAGACGGCGTGTCCCGCGACGAATCCGCGCAGATCGACGCGGCCAAGCTCGCCGTGCGCGAGTGCCTGCCTTGGATCGATGTCACTGGCGCGACATGGGCGACGCTGCGCGTCGATCGGGCCGAGGGACGGACGCCGACCGGCAAGCGCCCCGACACGCCGATCGTTTCGCCCATCGCCGCCGGCGGTCACACGCTCGCGGTCTGGCCGACCAAGCTCGCGCTCGCGCCCGCGGCCGCCGGTCGCGTCTTCGACCTCATCGAAACCGCCGGTATCCGTCCCACGGGCGTCATCGACGCCGACGAGCCGACGCTCTCGCCCGCGCCGCTCCCGTGGAAAGAGGGAGGCGTGCGATGGAGATGAGGCCGCTGGGCTCAACGGGCCTGGTTGTCAGCGTCATCGGCCTGGGCACGGTGAAACTCGGGCGCGATCAGGGTGTCAGATACCCGGGCGGCGCCCGCATCCCCAGCGACGACGAGGCGCGAGAACTCATTCACGCCGCCGCGGACCTCGGCATCACGCTCATCGATACCGCGCCGGCCTACGGCACGAGCGAGGCCCGCCTCGGCGCGTTGCTCGCGGGCCAGCGGGATCGATGGACGATTGTCACCAAAGTCGGCGAAGAGTTTGAGGGGGGCGTGTCGCGCTTCGATTTCTCAGCGGCCGCGGTGCGGGCGAGCGTTGAGCGCAGCCTCGCTCGCCTCCGAACTGATCGCGTCGAGTGCGTGCTCATTCACTCCGACGGCGTGATCGAAAACGCCCCCGCGATCGACGACACGATCGACGAACTCGAGAGACTCAAAGCCCGTGGGCTGGTCCAATACTTCGGCGCATCGACCAAGACCGTCTCCGGCGGGCTGCGGTCGCTCGATCGCTGCGATGTCGTGATGGTGACGCTGAACCTTGCCGCGAAGGACGACCTCTCCGTCATCGCCGAGGCAAGGAAGCGGAGCAAGGGCGTCTTCATCAAGAAAGCCCTGGCCAGCGGGCACGCGGCAGTGGGGGGCGCGGGTGCCGGAACTGCCGGTTTGGGCCTGGACCCCGTTGGCGCGTCGCTGCGATTTGCGTTGAATACGCCCGGCGTGTCGAGCGTGATCGTGGGAACATCGAGCCCGACGCACCTGGCCGAAAACTGCCGGGTTGTGGGCGGCGTATAGGTGATGAGCGATGGACGAGAGCCCCTCATCTTCGCGCCTCTGCGCAAACTGTGGCTATGACACGACCGGAATCGGGGGTGCGGGTACCTTCGCCTGCCCCGAATGTGGCCAGCGCATGGACGAGATTCATGGGCCGTACTTGAAGGGGCCTCCCGCACCCGCAAGATGTCTAATCGCGATAATCTGGCCCGCGATGATAACCGGAGTGTTGCTTTCATTCGAGTTGTTTGCGATCACCCTAAGCATGGAATGGGGTACCAACGGGGGCTTCGCCAGGGTGTCCTCGCCTATTCTCGCGTTGGTCTCTTCCGTGGGAGTCACGGGCACACTCGGTGTAGGGATCGGTTATGCCTTCCGCAATGCCGATGCCGCGAAGTTCGCGTACGTCACACGCCGCCAGTATGAGAGATGGTGGTGGTTCGAGTGCGTGGTGCTCCTGGGGTTCCTCGCCATCACGGCGGTGACCCTCGGCATCGGGGGCTACTTCTGGGCCCAGTCGATCTAGATGCGACCCGAGCTCACGCCGCTATCCTTGCTCCTCACCCGGAGTCTCTGAATGTCCACCTCCCTGAAGGTCAAGCGGATTCTCGTCACCGGTGGCGCCGGCTTTCTCGGCTCGCACCTCTGCGACCGCCTCGTCTCGCTCGGGCACGACGTGATCTGCCTCGACAATTTCTTCACCAGCCAGAAGAGCAATGTCGTCCACCTGCTCGCCAAGCCGAATTTCGAGCTGATCCGCCACGACATCACCCACGACATCTGGCTCGAGGTCGACGAGATCTACAACCTCGCCTGCCCGGCCGCGCCCGGGCACTACCAGTACAACCCGATCAAGACGATGAAGACCTCCGTGCTCGGCGCGATCAACGTGCTGGGGATGGCCAAACGATGCCGCGCCAAGGTCTTTCAAGCGTCGACCAGCGAGGTCTACGGCGACCCGACCGAGCACCCGCAGCGCGAGACCTACCGCGGCAACGTCAACCCCATCGGGCCGCGCGCCTGCTACGACGAGGGCAAGCGCGCCGCCGAGACGCTCTTCTTCGATTACCACCGCATGAACCGCGTGAACATCCGCGTCGTGCGCATCTTCAACACCTTCGGCCCGCGCATGCACCCCTTCGATGGGCGCGTCGTCTCAAACTTCATCCGCCAGGCCCTGCGCCACGAGGACATCACGCTCTTCGGCGACGGCAACCAGAGCCGCTCGTTCTGCTACGTCGACGACCTCATCGACGGCTTCATCCGCATGATGGACGCGCCCGACGACCTCATCGGCCCGGTCAACCTCGGCAACCCAGGCGAGGTGTCGATGAAGCAACTGGCGGAGATGGTGATCGAACTCACGGGCTCCAAGTCGCGCGTGGTTCACAGGCCGCTCCCCGCCGATGATCCGTCGCGCCGGTGCCCCGACATCACGATCGCCCGCACGCGGCTGAACTGGGAGCCGCGTGTCGCGCTGCGCGACGGCCTGAAGAAGACCATCGAGTATTTCCGCACGCTCAATTTCGACGACTTCCGCCCACCCACGCCGAATTTCTGATCGCGAGCCCGGGAGCGACGGCATGAGCGTGCTCCGCCTCTTCATCGCCGCGTACCCGCCGCCGGAGGTTGTGTCGCCGCTGCTCTCGGCGGCCGACTTGCTCGCGCTTGGGTCCCTCAAGCCCTCGCCGCCGGACCAGGTCCACCTCACGCTCGTCTACATCGGCGACACCGATGAACGCCAGCTCGACGACGTGATCGAGTCCATGCACCGGGCCGCCGCCGGCTTTGCGCCGATTTCGGTTGACGTCTCGCGGCTCATCGCGCTGCCCGAGCGTGGGGCGGCCCGGCTCATCGCCGCCGAACTCACCTCGCCGCCGACGCTCGTCGAGCTCCAGAAGCGCCTCGTCCAGCGCCTGACACGAACCAAACCGTCGCACGACCGGGGATTTCTGCCGCACCTCACCCTCGCTCGGTTTCCCGGCACAGGAGTGGCGCTCGATCGCCGGGCGTGGGAGCCGCCGGGCGCGTCGTTTTCCATCACCGACCTTCGCCTGATGTCCAGCGTGCTTGCCACGTCGGGCGCCGTGCACTGCGAGCGTGCCCGTTGTAACCTGGGTTCGTAGCGCCGCGCTCAGGCACGCTGATCGAGTGTCGATCCGATGCGTGCCGCGCGGCCCCGCGTCGGTGGGGGCTGTATGGAACCCAACCAGGACCCGCGTCTCGACGAGATCATCGCTCGCCTCGCTCGCCTCGAACGGTTCGTCGGTCTTCCGCGTGCTGAGCAAAGCAAGAGCCGCCCGCACGCGCCCAAACCAGTCAATCCACCGGTCGCCCCGGGCGTGCCGCCGCCGCTTCAGTCCATCGAACAGCGGCCCGGCGCCGACTTGCGCGCCACCCCGACCGCACGAGATGTCGCGACATCGCAAGGGGCGATCGCGCACGCCGATGCCGCGGAGGGCATCGCGCGGAGCGAAGCGTCTGGAGCTTCGGAGAATCGCCACACGCCACGCGATCCCGCCGACCACGCCCGCGCCGCCTCCGCCCGCGTCCGTGAGCAGCTGCGGGAGCGTGCCGCGACGGGCGTAAAGAAGTCGATGGCTGATGTGGAGCGTTTGATCGGCGGGCGCTGGTACGCCGTCGTCGGCGCGGTCGTGCTGGTCATTGGCGTGGGCATGGGTTTGAAGTGGGCCTACGACGCCGGGCTCCTCCGTCTCCCGCCCGCGATGCGTTGCCTCTCGGGCGGCGTCTTCGGCGCGGTCCTGATCGGCGCGGGCTCCTGGCTCCGTAAGCGAGTCAATGACTGGGCCGCGGTCGGGGCCACCGCCGCCGGGCTCGGCAGCATGTACGTCTCGGTCCTGACCGCGTACAAGCTCTTCACGCTTCTGCCGCCCGCGGGCGCGTTCGCCATGCTCGCCGGCGTCTCGCTCCTTGGCATCGTCATCTCGGTGCAGTCACGCCTCGTCGCGGTTGCGATCGTTTCGCTCGTCGCGGGCTACATCACGCCGCTCATGTTCCTCGACGTGCAGTCCAGCCCCCTGCGATTTGCCCTCTATCTCCTCATGCTTCTCACGACCGGGCTGGGAGTCTCCGCGTGGCAGGGGCGTGCCTTTGCCTCACTCCGCACGCTCGCGTGGTCGGGCACGCTCGTGTGGGGCACGGTCTGGACGCTCGCCAGCGCCCGTCACGAGCTCTGGCTCGCGATCTCGTTCCTCGCGGCGGTCTGGTGCCTGCTCCACGCCGAATTGCTGTGGGCGGCCAAGAACACCCAGCTCGCACTCCCCGTCGCCGAAGACCCCGACGCGCCGCCGTCGGAACCCACGCCGCGTTCGAACCGCGACTCCCGCTGGTCCACCTGGCGCCCCGTCACGATCTCCATTTCCGCGACCTTCTGGGGCGTGACGCTCGGATACACCGTTCTGAACGCCAACCTCTGGCCGACCTGGCCCGCCCCTGCCGCGGCGCTGCTTGCCTGCGGCGCGATCTGGCTCCTCACCGCCTTCCACCTCGACATCATCCGTCAACGCCCCACCAGCGACCTCGAAGTCCTCGGCGTCGTCGCCGCGATCCAGATCGGCGGCCTGCTCCTGACCACCATCGCGCTGGCCTTCGGCGGGCCAACGCAGGTGGTCACGTGGCTCCTGCTCGCCGTCGCCGCGGCCGCCGCCAGCACACGCCTTGGGGCGCGAGCGATTTTCTACTACGCGCTCATCCCCGCCGTCATCGCCACGCTCCGGCTCGTCCTTTGGGATGCGTGGCGGGGCGGGTGGCACACCGGCGGCTA